>NZ_CALSOK010000010.1:350276-712470 GCF_943787955.1 uncultured Paraglaciecola sp. | reverse complement strand
ATTGTATCCCGCTTTTTGACCTTGCAAGGTATAAGCACGGGTTAAGTTAATTCCATATAACCAATCCGCGCGAGATCTTGCCAAAGCAGAAGTAGATAAAGGAATAAATTCTCGGTTACTACGCAACTTACTCAAAGACTGTTTCACAGCACTAGGGTTTAAATCACTGATTAAACAGCGTTGAATAGTATTTTTTTTGGCCCCAGTCACCCCTAAAAAATTGATCACTTCATCTACCAGCAATTGACCTTCACGGTCGGGGTCACCTGCGTGAACCAAATGCTCAGCTTGTTTAACTAACTTACGCAAAACGCCCAATTGTTTAGCGGTTTGCTTTTTAACCCCAAGTTGCCACTGTGCGGGAATAATCGGCAGATGTGCATGGCTCCACTTTTTAAAAGCAGGATCATAAGCCTCAGGCTGAAGTTGTTCGAGTAAATGCCCAATACACCAGCTCACAGTATCGCCATTAGCGGCAATGATATAACCGTCGCCTTTCTTGTGAGGCTTGGGTAATACCTCGGCAATAGCACGACCTAAACTGGGTTTTTCGGCAATAAATAGGCGCATAAAAATAACTTAGCATGTTTTTTTATACAGTAGTGCATTTTTGACGTTTGGGCAAGGGTAATGCTCCCATGCTGTCTAATGATTGCGCCCTTCTGAGAGTACCCTGATGAGAGTAACCTGCTGACACTAGCATTCTGTTTTTGTCTTGAATTAAGGTAATGTCGTTCTCTCACTAACAGATCTTATCAACCGTTCTGACCTCGCAGATCCTACCCGCAGATCTATGTTTCTGTAATGTCGCTTTTAAGTGCAGCTACTTCGAAGGAGTAAGGTGCTTAATAAGTGCAATACGCTCCTTACCAAAGAGGGGAGTAGAAGAGCATACACATCATATTTTTGAACGTCTTGAAATAAAAGTGTTTACCTATTGGATCCCACCAAAAAAGCTAATAATACTCTCATCTTCATTCTTGAGCATGACAGCGAAGAAGATACCAAACATAAATGGCAAACATTCATTGATGATTCAACATAGGAGCAGTTTACCAAACATTTATAAAAGAGGGGCTTGGGTAGACAGCATGGATGTGATTTTATGCAAAAACAGACTTTTTACCTGAGTGGTAAAAATGGATTATGTGTCTGCATATTGTAGACAAGTAAAAAGTATACCATTAGGCAATTCGCTAACTTTGAGTACAATCAAGCGAAAAGAAGCGACTAAAGTATTTAAATGTAAAAAACACCAAAATGGTGCTGCCAAAACAGAATGCGATTGCACGGCCTACTATGATAAAGCCCCTGTTAATTCACCTCAGCTAATTCACTAACGTGCAGCAACTTTTTGACAATCTCCTTCAACAAATACGTTTCCCTTTCAATTGAAAGGCCTTTTTTATCGCTTGTCGCCATCACGTCTTCATTGTGTGCAATCGCCTGATGAATATTCACCCAAAGTGGTCTCATACCATTGCTGACTTCATATGACTCAAAGGCGGTGTCACCCCGTTCATCATCTATCTCACACACATAACAATAGGAAATCATATGAATTATGTCCCCATCAGGTTTATACCAAGGGCGATACTCATCATAACGTGCAAAGGCTTTTACATTGCGAATACCCTGCGCCCCAGTTTCTTCCTGCAGTTCACGCATTAAGCCCGCAATGTTATCCTCACCTGCGTCTATGCCACCACCAGGAAGACTGTAATCGTGATAACGTTGAGTGTATAACAGTAAAATATCATTCCCCTTAACCACAATAGCTCGAGCAGCGTGACGCACAATGAGCCTAAGCTCACTAGCAGCAGAAATATCTTCAGGGGACACATCGGGATGAAAAGCAGTTTTTAACAGTTGCATAAATAATTACCTAGGGTACTTACCATTATTTTATCGTTGTTCAGCCCAAATAATTTTTAATCATTTGTCTAAAATATTTATGTTTTACACTTAATGTTATAAACAATGGGATTTCATCAACTCTACTACTATAGGTAGCTCATGAGGGCGTCAATATATACCTTGTTGATCCGTCAGGCTCTGCCCCCAAAGATCATTTTTTTGTTTATTAAAAATGAAAAGCATGGTTCACACCATCGTTTTGATGGATTTGACTCGAATGGACGCGGGTGCCCGCCAGGGTATATATTTCAAGCCACATATCTAACAAAATTCAGTGCGTGTGGCCTGTCTTGCCAGCGAGAACTCGCTTACTAATCACGCTTATTTTTAGCCTGGCGCACTCTATGCTTCTTAACCGAGCGCCGCATACGACTAATCTTCACATGATCCAGCTTACCGGGATCAATTTTGATCAGGGTCTCTGTCTCAGCTGGCAATTGCACACTTTCTCTAAGAGTATTTAAATCAGGTAAGCCCAATTCAACCCAGCCACCTTGTGGCAAACGTTTTTGTAATTCTAAGGTGCCGTAACGCACTCTCATCAAGCGGCTTACTTGAACGCCTTGAGATTCCCATAAACGCCGCACTTCACGGTTTCTGCCTTCAGATAGACTCACGTTATACCAAGTATTTTGACTTTCTTCGTCACCGGGCTTTTTCACAATTTCAGTGAATTTGGCTTCACCGTCTTCTAGCTGCACACCTTTAGTGAGACGTTTCAACATCATATCTTCTACTTCACCAAACACGCGTACTGAATACTCTCGCTCCACTTCGTGTTTAGGGTGCATAAGACGGTTAGCCAGCTCGCCGTCGTTAGTAAACAACAACAAGCCACTGGTATTAATATCTAGCCGACCTACGGCAATCCAACGGCCATTTTTGATAGCGGGCAGCCGGTCAAATACGGTGGCACGACCTTCAGGATCTTTACGACTACACAGCTCTCCTTCAGGTTTGTTGTACATTAATACTCGGCACACAGGGGCGTCATTGGAAGTGCTAAGGGGATTGCCATCCACACGTATCTTGTCAGAAGGTTCGACCCTGTCACCTAAGGTTGCCAGTTTGCCGTTGACTGAAATACGTGCTGCCTCTATCCATTTTTCCATTTCGCGACGCGAACCTATTCCAGCGTTAGCTAGTACTTTTTGTAATTTGTCACTCATTAATGTAATTGCTCTGGTTCATCTGCGTTATTTGGCTCAATATTAGCTTCAATAGTAGACCCTTCTGCAGATTGTTGTGGGGAGTTATCTTCAATGAGCCTATTATTGGTCTCACTGGATAAGATATTAAGTTGATTGTCTGTGTCTACAGATCCCAAAAATTCATCACTACTAGGCAATTCACTCAAACTTTTCAAAGAAAAATAATCCAGAAAGGTTTTGGTAGTGGCATACAGAGAAGGTCTGCCGGGCACTTCTTTGTGCCCTATAATTTTTATCCAACCTCTTTCACTTAAGGTTTTCATAATTTGACTACTAACTGACACGCCGCGCACATCTTCAATTTCACCGCGGGTAATAGGCTGTCTGTAGGCAATCAAAGAAAGGATTTCAAGCATCGCTCGTGAATACCGAGGCGCTTGTTCTTGCCACAGTCTACTTAACCAAGGGCTTAAACTGTCCATAGATTGAAAGCGATAACCCGAGGCGACCTCAACGAGTTGAATACCTCTTGCTTGGTATTCAAGTTTTAACTCTGCCAAGGTGTCTTTAAGCATGGTTTTACTGACAGCCAATCCGTCTAACACCGTTGACTGAATTTGCTCTTGGCTAAGGGGCTGGTCAGCTACAAAAATCGCAGCTTCGACTAATTGTTTAAGTTGAGCCCGAGAAATGTTAGCCATTAAGGCTGCACTCCTTGTGAATCTCCAAGGGGATCACCAAGGGAAACGCGAATATGAATGTTCTTGTAAGGCTGAGCTTGAACCAGTTCGATGAGACTTTCTTTGGCCAACTCTAAAATGGCTAAAAAGGTCACCACCACACCCGCCTTACCTTCGCTGGCTAGAAACAACTCGTCAAAACCGGTGAAATGTTCAGATGATATTTTCTGTAAAATCAAACTCATACGTTCACGAGTTGACAGTGTTTCTTTTTCAATATGATGATGTTCAAAAGCTTGTGCTCTTTGCATAGCGGATTGAAACCCTAGGACTATTTCTTGCAAGTTAACGCTGGGCAGAACACGAATGGGTGCTACAGAGTCAGAGGTTTGTGCTTGTGCTGGAAATACATCTCGCTCTTGGCGAGGAATATTATCGAGTTCATGGGCTGCATGTTTGATCAATTCATATTCTTTTAAGCGGCGGATCAGTTCAGCACGAGGATCGTCTTCATCTTCTTCGGCGTTAGGTCGTTTTGGTAGCAACATGCGAGATTTCACCTCGGCTAAAATAGCTGCCATCAATAAATATTCTGCCGCCAATTCTAATTTAATATCTTTCATCAGCTCGACATATTCCATGTATTGCTGGGTGATTTGATACACGGGCAAGTTAATAATATCGAATTTTTGTTTTCGAATTAAGTACAAAAGTAGGTCCAAAGGACCTTCAAAAGCCTCTAAAATCAACTCAAGGGCATCAGGAGGAATATACAAGTCTTCAGGTTTTTCTATTAACGCTTCGCCATTAATAAATGCCAATGGCAACGGTTGCTGCACTGGTTCATTGGCTACTTTCAAGGCTGAAAAAGATGAATCATTGGAAGACATATAAATGCAGAGTCGCTCTAGATGAAAGGGCGAGTGTCGCCACTACCCTCTCTAACAATAATATTTTCATTCTCTGACATATCAATCACAGTGGTGGGTTGTTCCCCTAAAAAGCCACCATGAATAATCAAGCCCACTTGCTTTTCTAATTCATCTCGAATGTCATCAGGATTAGACTCTGCGATTAATGCACCGGGTAAAATAAGGGTACTGGACATCAATGGCTCACCGAGTTCTTCTAAAAGAGCCAAAGCAATTTTGTTGTCAGGCACTCTGATCCCAATCGTTCTGCGTTTGGGATTTTGTAATCTTTTAGGGACTTCTTTGGTAGCTTTGAGGATAAAAGTATAAGGGCCAGGGGTGTTATTTTTAATCATTCTAAACGAAGTGTTGTCCACCTTGGCATATTCAGACAGCTCAGACATATCACGACACATCAAAGTAAAGTTATGGTCTTTACCAATTTGTCTTACTCGGCAAACTTGCTCAAGCGCAGCCTTGTCATTCATATGACAACCTATGGAATAACCAGAGTCTGTGGGATACACCACCACAGCACCTTTGTGAATTAACTCACAAGCTTGTTTGATCAAGCGAGCTTGAGGGTTCTCGGGGTGAATATAAAAAAACTGACTCATGGGTACGTTCCTATTCTACTATCACAGCAGTATTGCTTGTTAAGTATTGTAAAGCTGGCTGACTATCTATTCAACAGCACGTGTTAACCAGCATGCCTTTAGCAGGACAAACTCCAGTCATGCCATATTGGCACAAGCTGTTCGGGAAGCGAAAGGTTTTTGCCTAATTCAGTCCAGCGATTAGGGTAATGAAAATCAGAACCACTGGAGGCTTGCAAATTGTGTTCAGCCGCAATATCAGCCAATAACTTTTTGCGTTCTGGAGTAAGATGAGAATGAATCACTTCCATTCCATCTCCACCAGCATCGGCGTATTCTTCAACCAAACGTTTTAACCATTTTGTGGTCATATCATAATGCCCAGGATGAGCTAAGACTGCCTTACCTCCCGCATCCTGGATCCACATAATAGCTTCTGCCATATCAATCCACTGGGGCTTAACGTGGGCTTTTTTGCCTTTACCTAGATATTTTTTAAATACCGCATCAAAGTCTTTCACTACTCTGCGTTCCACTAATACTCTAGCAAAGTGAGCACGAGTAATCTGCCCTTTTCCTGCCAGCGTTTTTGCCTGCTCAAACACATTGTCGATACCCACTTTAGCCAATTTATCAGACATCTGCTGTGCGCGACGATCACGTTCTTTGCTTTGTTGTTCTAAGCGAGCTAAAAACTGCGGATCATTATGATCAACATTTAAGCCCAAAATATGAATATCGAAGTTATGCCACGAAGTCGATATCTCCACACCAGACAATATTTGCAAAGAGCGCTTTTGTGCAAACTGATAATCCATTGCCTCTCGTATACCGTCAACTGTGTCATGGTCTGTAATCGCTAACACATTGACTTGCATGTTGTGCGCACGATCAATCAACTCTTTAGGTGAAAGGTGCCCATCAGAATAATGTGTATGGCTATGTAGGTCGATTTTCATTCAATAATAACTTTCATTCATTGTTTTTATTTATGGTTAAGATTAATTTGTGTGTTGACAAAGCTATGCTTTTGCTTTCTTCTATGCATCCAAATTGTAGTAATTAGGCTTTATTATACCGATACTCATCCGAATAACAGCCGAATAACTGATTTAAACTGATAACGAGTAAAATAATTCATGAAAAATATTCAAACACACAACATTTGGTGGTGGCACAACCTGAACTAACGGGCGGTGAGTGTTTGTGTTTTGCAAATAAATTTCAAAAAAAGCCCGTATAATACGGGTTTTTTTATGCCTGCTCTTCAAGATAAACAGCAATAGAGAACCAAAAAATGAGTTTAGCCCAGTTAACAGAGCAGTTTGGCAAAGTAGAAACACTATTAGTAGCAGCTGATTATGTAGCCGATCCTTTGCATGCTTATCAATACCTATGCCAAGGTCGTAGCAATAACTTATTATTAGAATCTGCTGAAATTGACAGTAAGGATAATCTCAAAAGTTTGTTATTGGTTGATGCCGCAATTAAATTAGAGTGTCATGGTCTGCGAGTATATTGCAGTGCATTGTCTGACAATGGCCATGCTGTGTTGCCTATGTTTGATGAATATTGTCCAGTGGGCGTGACGCATGCATATGACCCTGAAAAGGGTGTAGTCACTCTAACCTTTCCAACGCCGGATGCAGAGCTTGATGAAGACAGTCGCTTGAAAGCCCCGGCTGTATTTGATGCCTTACGACTTATCATTAATAAAATCACCGCTATTCGTCAACATCCCCATGCAGTATTTTTAGGTGGCGCATTGGCCTATGATTTATTGGCCACTTTTGAAACACTCCCAGATGTTGAGGATAGTGCCAACAGCTGTCCAGATTTTGTGTTTTATCTAGCAGAAACATTGGTGATAATCGATCACCAAACAAAACAAAGCGAAATCATTGGCAGTGTGTTTAGCGGTAAAAATGTGGCAAGTAACTATTTCTCTGTGAGTCAACGATTAGAGCAAGTCAAACACAAATTAGGCACCATGAAACCTATACCTGAAACGGTTAAAACACCTATCACTCACGATGAACTAATGGTGAATAAATCCGATCAAGAATACATAGACGATGTCATAGGGCTAAAAGAAAACATCCTAACGGGTGATATTTTCCAAGTAGTGCCTTCACGCACATTTAGCTTACCTTGTCCTCATCCTCACGATGCTTACCGCACCTTAAAACAACAAAACCCTAGTCCTTACATGTTTTTTTTGCAGGACGACGACTTCTGCATGTTTGGCGCATCGCCTGAGTCAGCCTTGAAGTATACCAAACACACTAATCAAGTGGAAATTTACCCCATAGCCGGCACAAGACCCAGAGGTAAACGAGCAGACGGCAGCATCGACTTAGACCTAGACTCCCGCTTAGAACTTAACCTGCAAGAAGATCAAAAAGAGCGGGCCGAGCATATTATGTTGGTCGATTTAGCACGTAACGACGTAGCTAAAGTATGTGAGCCCGGAACTCGTTATGTCACAGACTTACTTAAAGTGGATCGCTACTCACATGTGATGCACTTAGTGTCTAGAGTTGTAGGGCAATTACGGGATGATTTAGACGCACTCAATGCCTATCAAGCCTGTATGAATATGGGCACATTGGTCGGCGCACCTAAAGTCAGTGCAGCCACATTAATCCGTCAAGTCGAAAAACAACGTCGAGGCAGTTATGGCGGAGCAGTAGGTTATATTAACAGCCAAGGAGATATGGATACTTGTATTGTTATACGCTCTGCATTTGTCAAAAATGATGTGGCTTATATTCAAGCCGGTGCAGGTGTTGTGTTTGACTCTGACCCGCAATCAGAAGCAGATGAAACCCGAGGTAAAGCACAAGCGGTAATAGGCGCTATTATTTCCAGTTCGCAAACACAAGGAGCAGTAAAGTGAGTTCACAATCCACTCAAATTAATCAACAAATTTGTGTCTTTTTGTTGGACAACTTTGACTCATTTACCTACAACTTAGTGGATGAACTGAGAACGCTAGGTCTTGAGCTAATCGTTTATCGCAATAGTGTTGCGGCCGATGTGATTTTACAAAAAATGCATGAAAAGGCACAGCACAATGATGAACATGGTCACACTAAACAAGTGATGCTGATGTTATCCCCCGGACCGGGTAATCCCTCTGAGGCAGGCTCAATGTTAACACTGTTAAACCTAGTGAAAGGCCAATTTCCGGTGTTGGGCATTTGTTTAGGTCACCAAGCGATTGTTGAGTCTTACGGTGGCAAAATTATCCGTGCCGATAATGTAATGCATGGTAAATCCTCTTTGATTGAGCATAGCGCTGATAAAATGTTTGCTAACATGCCACAGCCATTACCGGTAGCTCGTTATCATTCATTAATGGCCAGCAATATACCTCAACAATTAACTGTATTAGCCAATTTTGCCAACATTCCTATGGCAGTGGCACATTTGCAAGATAAAATGTTAGGTTTTCAATTCCATCCAGAGTCTATTTTGACCTCTCATGGTAGCCAGCTGCTTTTGCAAAGTATTCAATTCTTAACCCAAGACAAGGTTTTGCCCCTATGAACCATATGCTCCACTCAATTCTTCAACAACTCTATCAAGGCCAAGACTTAAAGCAGGATGATGTCACCGAAATATTTTCACAAGTGGTGACAGGTCAGGTGGATGATATTGTTTTATCTTCTCTATTGACCGCATTAAAAATCAAAGGCGAACAACCAGAAGAAATAGCCGGTGCTGCCAATGCATTAATAGCTAATGCAGCTGTATTTCCCCGCCCAGATTATGAATTTGCAGATATAGTGGGCACAGGCGGTGATGGTCATAATACCATTAACATCTCATCTGCATCGGCCATTGTCGCGGCAAGCTGTGGTGTAAAAGTCGCCAAACATGGTAATCGGAGTGTCTCGAGTAAATCTGGCTCAGCTGATTTGTTCAAAGCATTCGATTTAGAATTAAGCATGTCACCAGACACCGCGCGCCAATGTCTCGACGTTTCAAACCTGTGCTTTTTGTTTGCGCCAAACTATCACTCGGGTATTCGCCATGCGATGCCAGTGCGCACCACATTAAAAACTCGCACCTTATTTAATTTACTGGGTCCCTTAGTGAATCCAGCTCGTCCTAGTCATATAATTATTGGCGTTTATGCGCCAGAATTGCTGTTACCCTTTGCAAAAACCTTGCAGTTATTAGGTTATCAAAAAGCCTTGGTGGTGCATGGCAGCGGATTAGATGAGTTTGCCTTACATGGCAATACCCAAGTAGTGGAAGTGAATGGCGACCAGTTAACACAAAGCAGTGTTTCTCCAACTGATTTTGGACTTGAGCATTATCCGTTAGATGCCATTACAGGTGGCGAGCCAGAAGAAAATAAAATCCTCATTGAAAATGTGCTTTTAGGCAAAGGCCAAGCTGCCCATCAAGCTGCGGTGGCGATGAATACTGCGGCATTATTAAAACTATGTGGCAAGGTTCAAACCTATGCGCAAGGGGCTGAAATGGCAATTAATGCTATGCAGCAGCAACGTCCATTAGCCACGATTAAATTGTCGGCTTCCATCAGCCAAAATCTATAAAGGACAAAGTGACTAAAAATGGCCAATGTATTAGAAAAGATCGTCCTAGACAAAAAACAAGAAATCGCTCAACGCAAAATTGATTTACCGTTAGCAAGTTTTATTGATGATTTAACACTCTCAGACAGAAGTTTTTATGATGCATTGGCGCAGCCCAATGCTGCCTTTATATTAGAATGTAAAAAGGCGTCACCGTCTAAAGGGCTAATTCGTGAAAACTTTGACTTAGATGAAATCATCCAAGCTTACAGTCCTTTTGCTGCCTGTATATCGGTATTAACGGATGAGAAATATTTTCAAGGTAAGTTCGAGTATCTAGAATATATTCGAAGTCGGATGACACAGCCTGTTATTAACAAAGATTTTTTTGTTGAACCTTATCAAATCTATTTAGCCCGCTACCATAAAGCTGATGCGGTGCTACTGATGTTGTCGGTATTAGATGACACACAATATACAGCACTAGCGACACTTGCCGAGCAATACCAACTCGACGTATTAACCGAAGTCAGTAACGAACAAGAGGTACTCAGAGCCTGTGCGTTGAAAGCCAAAATCATTGGCATTAATAACCGCGACTTGCGAGATCTGAGTACAGACCTCGCCACAACTGAGCGCTTGGTGCCTTTAATTAATCAACATGCTGAACATGAACATGTGATCATTTCTGAATCCGGCATTTATACCCATCAAGATGTGCGCAGATTAGCGTCACTTGTTAATGCATTTTTGGTAGGCAGTTCATTAATGGGTGAAAAGGATATCAAATTAGCAGCAAAACAGTTGGTGTACGGAACAGTAAAAGTTTGTGGTACAACAAGTTTAACCGGAGCCAAGCTAGTTAAAGACAGTCCGGCTAGTTTTGCTGGTCTGATATTTACCGAAAAATCCAAACGTTTTGTGACCTTAGAGCAAGCCAAACAAATCACTTATGCCGTGCCATTTCAATATGTGGGCGTGTTTGTTGACGCTCCTATTGAACTGGTGGTGAAATACGCACAAGCTTTGGAATTATCGGCTGTTCAGTTGCATGGTCAAGAGCAGCAAACTTACATCAACAGTTTACGTAATAAACTGCCTACCCATTGTCAAATTTGGTTAGCTAAAGGCGTCAAAGATACCTTGCCTAATTTAGATGAGATTGGCGTTGACTTGTTTTTATTAGATTGCCAAGTCGGTGAACAATCAGGTGGCACAGGCCAGGCTTTTAGTTGGCAACTGTTAGATGAGATAACCGACAAGTCCAACATTGTTCTTGCCGGCGGCATCACCCCATGCAATGTTAAACAAGCGGCTAATTTACAGGTCGGAATGCTTGACTTAAATTCTGGTGTAGAGAGCGCACCAGGTATTAAGCAGCAAGATAAAATTAATCAGGCTTTTAACCAGCTTAGAGAGTATTAACAGCAGCTGCGAGTTAACGTTAGCGAGCAAAAAACAGTTTTAAAGTGAGAAAAAGATGAATCATTTAGACAGTAAATTTGGTGACTATGGCGGTATGTACGTACCCGAGCTGCTGATCCCTGCACTCGACCAACTCGAGCAAGTTTTTATCGATGCCCAGAAGGATCCAGAATTCCAGGCTGAATTTATGGGTTTATTAAAGGATTATGCGGGTCGCCCCACAGCCATGACATTGACGAGAAACTTAGTCAATAATCCCAAAGTAAAGCTTTACCTCAAACGTGAAGACTTATTACACGGTGGTGCTCACAAAACCAATCAAGTATTAGGCCAAGCACTGTTAACCAAGCGAATGGGGAAAACTGAAGTCATCGCCGAAACAGGTGCAGGGCAACACGGGGTCGCCACAGCATTAGCTTGTGCATTAATGGGTTTAAAAGCACGTATTTATATGGGTGCCAAAGACATGGAGCGCCAAGCACCCAATGTATTTAGAATGCGCTTAATGGGCGCAAAAGTGATCCCGGTTAATTCAGGCTCTGGCACATTAAAAGATGCGGTTAACGAAGCCATGCGCGACTGGTCTGCTAACTATGACACAGCTCATTATTTACTAGGCACAGCGGCAGGCCCTCATCCGTTCCCAACGATTGTCCGTGAATTTCATCGCATGATTGGTGAAGAAACCCGCGCACAAATTATGGCTAAAGAAGGGCGTTTACCGGATGCACTTGTTGCTTGTGTCGGCGGCGGTTCAAACGCGATAGGTATGTTTGCTGATTTTATTGATGAGCCTAGCGTACGATTAATTGGTGTTGAGCCGGCTGGTAAAGGGGTACATACCAAAGAACATGGCGCAGCTATTGGTAAAGGCACTACAGGTGTTTTACACGGCGCATATAGTTATATCATGCAAGACAACGACGGTCAGATTGAAGAATCGTATTCAGTATCTGCCGGACTCGACTACCCCGCTGTTGGGCCTCAACATGCTCATTTGTATGATATTGGTCGTGCCGAGTATGTGTCTGTCACCGACGACGAAGCACTCAATGCCTTTAAGCTTCTGTCTCAAAAGGAGGGCATTATTCCAGCACTTGAGTCTGCGCACGCGATTGCACACGCGCTTAACATGGCGGATGAAGCAGAAGATGGCACCATTATTGTGGTAAACCTATCAGGACGTGGAGACAAAGATTTAGAGCATGTCCGTAGCATCATAGGAGATCAAGACCATGACTAATTCCGTTGACCGTTACGCGAATATGTTCAAACATCTTAACAACAAACAAGAAGGCGCATTTGTCCCCTTTGTCATGGTAGGCGACCCCGACATTCACACCTCAGTGAATATCATCAAAGCGATGGTTGAAGGAGGTGCAGACGCATTAGAGTTAGGATTTCCTTATTCTGACCCTATTGCTGATGGCCCTACTATTCAAAAAGCCAGTATTCGCGCTCTATCGAATAAAATCAAAACGGATGACTGTTTTGAAATCATTCGCCAAGTGCGTGAAGCTTATGCCGATATACCTATTGGTTTATTGCTGTATAGCAACCTTGTGCTTAAACGTGGTATCAAAAAATTCTACCAAGACGCAGCCAAAGCGGGGGTCGATTCAATTCTGATAGCAGATGTACCACTTCGTGAAGCCGACCGTTTTATTGCCATTGCAGAGCAAACAGGTATTAAACAAATTTTAATCGCACCTCCCAATGCCAGTGATGAAACCTTTGCAGAAATTGGTAAAAAATCCCAAGGTTATACTTATTTACTGGGTCGAGCTGGCGTAACAGGAACCGAGACAGCAGTGACTATCCCTGCCAGTGAATTAATCGACAAACTGACACAATATAAAGTGGCTCCACCATTACTTGGATTTGGTATATCTACGCCTTTACAGGTGGCAGATGCGATTCAATCGGGTGCGGCAGGTGCTATTTCTGGCTCAGCAACAGTGAATATTATTGCTGAAAATCTAAGCCAACCAGATGTCATGCTAGAAAAACTTAAACACTTTGTGAAACAAATGAAAGCTGCAACTCACAAGTAGCCATTTATATTTTTTATAATTTAAAGGATGTCACTATGTGGTATGTCATTTATTCAGAAGATGTTGAAAACAGCCTAGCTCTTCGCAAACAAACAAGAGCGGCACATTTAGAACGTATTCAACTATTGGTTGATCAAGGTCGAGTACTGGTAGCCGGTCCCTGTCCCGCTATTGACATTGAAGATCCCGGTGAAGCTGGCTTTACTGGCTCATTAGTGATTGCTGAATTTAGTAGTTTGGAAGAAGCTCAAAAATGGGCAGACACCGACCCGTACGCACTAGCCGGGGTGTATCGAAAGGTAAGTGTGAAACCTTATAAAAAAGTACTACCTTAAATAGTTAACGAGCCTTCAATTAGTTACACACCTAACATTGAATCACTTATGCCTGCCATCGATTTAAGCGCGATGCGCGCTCAAGGTGCTGGTGGGCAAAATGTGAATAAAGTCTCTAGTGCCATTCATCTAAGGTTTGATATTCGCGTGGCGGCTATACCTGAATATGTAAAACAAACGTTGCTTTTAGGCAAAGATAAACGGATCACCCAAGAAGGAATATTGATAATAAAAGCCCAAAGCTATCGCACTCAAGAAATGAACAAACAGGATGCGATAGACAGATTGACTGAAGTACTCGTGGAAGCGGGTAAACTGCAAAAAGCCCGCCGAGCAACCAAACCCAGCAGAAACTCTCAAAAAAAACGGGTTGATAGTAAAGTGAAATCTGGCAGGACAAAAGTGTTGAGAAAAAAAGTTGATTTTTAAAATAATTAACTCGAATAAGTGGCATTCCCCTCAGTGTTTATACCTGATTACACATACCAAAGAATAATCAGCATAGCATCGCCCCCTTTATTTAAATTTGTCAACATTTTTAAGAAAGTTTAACTAAACCCCACTCATATTTTGAGTGTTTGTTCATTTAAATTCAATTCAGCTAAAATTCAGGCCTAACTGATTAATCTTGTCACTACTTTGAACAGGAGTCGTTACATGAAATTATTAATAACAAGCGCGCTACTATTTTTAGCTACTTCTCCTTTAGTGCAAGCTAAGCATGACCGAAGGTATCAAAGTAATCATGAACATAACCGTGGTGAACTTAAAGCCAAAGTCATTACTTTTAATCCCTACAAGTATGTGACAGTAACCCAACCACAAATATATTGCGCACCTGCCCAGATACGTTCAACCTGTCGTCGGTTTCATGATAGTCGGCGCCATTATAAAAGTTCAGCCATATTCGGAGGGGTTTTAGGTGGTGTGATTGGCCATGCCGCTAGCGACAAAAATCACAAAGGTCTAGGTGCGATATTAGGCGCGATGATTGGAAGTTCTTTAGTGCATAACATTAGGTATGTTAATAACAATCACTCACATAATATCCCAGTTAAACGAGATAACTGTGTGATTACACCTCGCAAGGCCAATGAAGTTAGGGTGCTGCCAATGAAATTAGGGTGCTAGAGGGGTATAAAGTGACATATCGTACTCAAGAAAAAATTTACCAGACCTTTAGGCAAAATAAATCCCAAAAGTATATTCGTATTGATTACTAGGTAAAAAACATGTTTAACCCATCACCAAATATAATGATAAGTATAGCAATTACTTTTAAGTCAATTCATGATTGGGGTAAACTAGGTTTTGAATAACAACGAACAAGAGCAGAGTTTTGAAGCAGAATCCTTACATTAGATTTTTAATTGTTTGTTTAACAGCAATATCGTTAAGTTGCATAACGGTTTATGCTCAAGACTCTAAAATTGCGCCAAAAACAAAATCTGAAGCCGCAAAAAAAGCACAACAAAAAGTAAGCGGCAGAGTGTTAAAAGTTGATCAAAGTGAAAATAAATATCGAGTCAAAGTGCTGCAAAAATCTGGACGGGTTGTATCTGTTGATGTTGACAAGAAATCAGGAAAAGTGAGTAAAAAAAAGAAAAGGGATTAGATAATCTTTCGTCATATTGGAATAAAATCGTCTCCATAAAATAAAGGAAAAATAGGCTCCCAATGCGCATATTAATAGTAGAAGACGATAGCCGTTTACTAACCCAGCTTGACATATTGCTGCAAAAAAATGGGTATAGCGTGGACTTGGCAGATGACGGTGCAAAAGCGTTGTTTTTGTTACAAGAACATACCTATGATTTAGCCATTATTGATATAGGACTGCCTGTGATCGATGGATTTGAAGTGATCCAAAAAGCCCGTAAAAATGATGTAAGTTGCCCAATTTTAATTCTGACTGCTCGGGATAGATGGCAAGAAAAAGTAGAAGGGTTAGATGCAGGAGCAGATGATTATCTGACCAAACCTTTTCATAACGAAGAATTGTTGGCGCGAATTAATGCACTCATTCGCCGCGCTGCAGGAAAAGCACACCCTACAATCGAAAAAGGCCCTATCAGCCTCGATACACTGAGTGAGGAAGTAACAGTAAACGGCCAATACATTGAACTGACCGCATACGAATACAAAGTATTAGAATATCTGTTACTTACCCCTCAAAAGGTGATTTCAAAAACCGAATTAACCGAACATATCTATGATCAAGACTTCGACCTAGACAGTAATGTAATTGAAGTATTTGTAGGACGCCTTCGTAAAAAAATTGACCCTGATGGCAGTATCAATCCTATTGAAACACTCCGTGGCCGTGGATATCGCATCAATCGTGAGCTCTAACGTAATTAGAAACCCCAGTGCATAACCTATCCCTTAGATTAAGGAGTTTTGCTGCCGCGGTGCTCGCGTTGCTAATTTTCATTCCTCTTACAGCGGTAACCTTAGAACAAGCTTTCAACGGCAGTTTGAGCCAATCAATGTTGCAACAGCTGCGAGTGCAAAGCTTAACCTTAATCTCTGAATTTGAATTAGATAACAAAGCTAGCCAAGTTCAGATGCCTGAACAACTATATAATGAACAATTCAATATTCCAGATTCTGGTTTGTACGCTTTTATTCAATCCCAGGATGGCGTGTTATGGCAATCACTGTCTACTCTCAATTGGCAGCAACAACCTGATTTTTTTGCACCCAACTTTTTTGTACCCGACATAGGTGCTGAAGTGTTTATTGAAGATTTTTTGATGCAAAACGACTACTTTTTATATGCTTATACCGCCGAATTTGAAACATCCTTAGGTTACCAACCAGTGAGTTTTTATATTCTGCAAGATAAACAAGTATTTAATATCGAGAAAAGTAAATTTGCCAATACCTTATGGAATTGGTTAGTGCTGATTGCGCTGTTATTACTTATATTGTTATTAGTAAGCCTTAACGCTGCTTTGTTACCGATAAGCAGACTGAATAAGCAAATACGCCAAGCTGAAAGTGGCCAACTCAAACGCATTGATCAGCGCTACCCACCCGAACTGGAAAAACTCAAAACTAGCATTAATAATTTATTAGATACCGAACAACAACAGCGAAGTCGCTACAAAAATAGCTTAAACGATTTAGCCCATAGCCTTAAAACCCCCTTAGCAGTGTTATCTGGAACTACAGGGCTACCAGAACAAGCGAAAGTGCCTATTAGTCAAATTAATTTGCAAATACAGCGACAACTAAAACGCGCCGTAGCAGGCACTTCTAGTACGTTCGAGCAAGCCGTTTCTATCAAGCCTGTGGTCGATAAATTATTTAACGCTATGAACAAAGTATACGCTGACAAACACTTAACGATTACCCATGATATTCAACATCAAGAATTAGGCTTTCACGGCGATATAAGTGACTTGATGGAAATATTGGGTAATGTATTAGACAACGCCTGCAAAGCTGCCTTCAAGCAAGTCACTCTTTCGGTGCAAACTAGCCTCAATATCTTACTGATACATATTGAAGACGACGGCCCTGGCATACCAAAAGACAAGCGTGAACAGTTATTAGAAAGAGGGACTCGTTTAGATAGTTATAAAGAAGGCCAAGGTATAGGCATGGCTGTAGTGACAGACTTGGTTTCTGCTTACCAAGGCCAGCTTGAAATCAAACAGAGTAATTTAGGCGGCGCTAAACTCACTTTGATTTTTCCTATTAAAGTGTGAAAATTACTAAAAAGTGCCCAATGCTTCACATTGAAACTCACAATAATAATGTAACTCCATGATTTATAATTAATTTTAAAGTGGCATGGTATCTGCTCTACCTGTCAAAAATATCAATAATTAAAAAATAGAGAACAAACATGGCCGTAATACTCGAAGACAGACCGATTGAAACCTTACGTGAAGAAGTGATCGATACCCTGATTTATAACTACAGTCATGGGGTCATTTCTAATGAAGCATTTGAACGCAGATTAGATCAAGCCATGGCCAGTCAAAACCATCAAGAGATAGTCGACTTAGCTGCCGATCTAGAAAAAAATACTGACTCTGAATTTACCTCGCAAAAAGAACGCCAGTTTAATATCAACTATGCAGCGAGTGATAACGACGAAACCGAGACCATAGTCAATATTCTCGGTGGTTCCTGTCGTAGCGGTCAATGGAAAGTGCCACAAGAGATAAGAATTATTACACTATTCGGAGGGGCTGATATCGACTTTACTGATGCAATATTTACTACCCCGAACGTCACCATAAAAATATTATGTTTATTTGGCGGAACCGATATCTCCGTACCAGAAGACATTAATGTTATTTCAAAAGCCTTTTGCATTTTAGGTGGCATTGATAATTCTGCACCTTCTATTGCCTCCCGCCAAGCTCCTACCCTCACAATTGAAGGATTAGTGATGTTTGGTGGTTTGGATATAAAAATAAAGCGCACTATAAAAGAAAAGTTTGTTGCCTTTGCCAATCAGATGAAGACTATGTTTAATAACCGCGTTTAACAACCGTATTCAACATTTTGCTAAAACGTGGCTAAGAACGGCTAAGTTAAGTTGTGACAAAGTCGCTGGGGATTAACAATACATTGATTAATGTTTACCTAAAAGCTATACAAATTAGCTTTATGAAGTTTGTTACAGTATGAGTTTGAACGGATAATATGCATCCAAGGTGTAAATAATTTTATCTTTGATTTCAACTCACGTTATATTTTTTTAATACATTAAAATCAGGAATACCCACATTCTGGCCCTAGAGTCTTGTACAATTAAATATCATAAGCGCATAGGCAGTACATTTTGAAGCACTATATTATTAGGATTACTCAGTCCATTAAACGACAGAACTCTGCCGTAAAAAACAAGGCGCTTATACCGCTAAAACGTGGTTTATTGACTGTTAAGCAAGGACTAGCAGAAGAATCCCGACAGACGAAGACCATGCTGATCACTTACCAGCGATTCACCAAAGGTCAGGCAAGCAAACTGGAAATGGAAGAAGCGAATAAACAATTTATTGATGTTATTCGTGGGCTAGGATTAGGCGTGCTTGCGATCTTACCTTTTTCGCCCATCACGTTACCCTTTGTAGTCAAATTGGGGGAAAGAATAGGCGTGAATGTATTGCCCAGTGCATTTATGATAGATCCCCAGGAAAATGAAGTTATCGACATTCAACAAGAAGTTGAAGTAATAGTTGAGTCTGCGAGTGTGATCCGCACTGCCGATGATAAACTATAACCGTTTGTTAACTACAACAAAGGTGACATTTTTAAGGTAGTACTAGAGGATTCCTGTAAACGTCTAGGTTAAGCTCTTCATGACTTGTTTGCTATCTTATTAACCTTCAATTACATACTTTATAAGATCAATGAAATAATTGTTTTGCTTATGACCTGGTCAACTTAATACGACTATGTCGAAAGCTGGAGCATCAAAGCCTTAATCACCTCGTTTTACTCTGTTAATCAGATTATATATTTACATAACTGTCTGTTACCCGTTACTCAAATTAGGACTGAACTTCAGTCTAGTGACTTAATCGAGTATTGACCAAAACACAATAAAGTCCTATTCCTGTTCTTTAAGCTTGAAGTTATTGCTATTGTTCTTTCTCCTCAGCCATAACCTCAACGTTTTGAATCACAGGTTCATCTGTGTCACTGGCTAATAATAACGCGACCCAGCGAGTATCTGGGCTGGACTCCAAAGCAATTTTAACAATCATAGTAAGAGGTACTGATAACAACATGCCCACTGTGCCCAATAACCAGCCCCAAAAGATTAAGGATAAAAACACCACCAAGGTAGACAAGCCTAAACCACGTCCCATATAACGTGGTTCGATAACATTTCCCATCACCATATTCGATACCACAAAGCCCAATGCGGTAAAACTCGCAGTGGCAGGGCCTAATTGTACAAAAGCTAGCAACACAGCGGGTACAGCTGCGATGATAGAGCCGATGTTGGGGATATAGTTGAATAAAAATGCTAAGACTGCCCACAACAAAAAGTGATCGACGCCTAAAAAATATAACCATAGGCCAATGATTAGGCCTGTGCCTAAACTGACCAAGGTTTTAATCGCTAAATAATTTTTAACAGAAACTAAAAACTTGTCAACTTGTTGCATCTTCATACTGGGATCATCCAGCGCAATATGAATTTTCTTGGGTACTGATTCCGCCTCAAACAACATAAACACCACTATCAGTAAGATCAGTAAAAAATTGGTCAACACACCGCCCAAGCTCGAAAGTAAGTTAGTTGCCATGTTCATGGCGGCACCAGGGTCTAGATAAGAAATCAAAGCATCCTTATTAACTATAATATTGACCTTATCCAGTTGGCCTATCACCCAAGCAAATTCTTCAACCAATTGTTCTCTATATTTGGGCAGATTTTGACTAAATTCATTCATCGATTGGCCAACTAATGCAGCCAAAATCAATCCAAATACCACTATAATAAGTATGACTAATATCACAGCTATGGCTCTGGGTAGCTTATATTGATTTGCCCAAGTAATAATAGGGCTGCAAGACATAGCGATAAATACTGATAGCAAAAATGGTACGACTATTGCGCTAGCCGCTTTGACACCGGCTAAGATGATGACAATTGAAGCCATTATCAGTAATATTTTGACAGATGTTTGAGATTTAATTTGCATATAAACTTTCTGAACGAATACCTTGTGGGCAAATTAGCAGATCTGTATGGTATTTTATAGCGCGTAATAAAAAATATAGGAAAGATATGAATCTAAACCCAGCCACGATTAGGATTAAAAATTTACGCTTGCGGACTTTCATTGGTATTAACGACGATGAAATTGTGAATATGCAGGATGTTGTCATCAACGTTAAAATACAATACCGCGCAGATCAGGCAACAGATTCAGATGAAATGGACGATGCCCTCAATTACAAAACCATCACCAAAAGAATTATTAAACTGGTTGAAAACAATCGATTTTCTTTACTTGAAAAACTCACCGCTGATGTACTTGCCATCGCGGCAGAACACACCAGGGTCAACTACGCCGAAGCAGAAGTGGATAAACCTCACGCATTACGTTTTGCAGATTCTGTTTCTTTATGTTTGTCATGTAACAAAAATGGATAATGTAAACATTATTCTGAGGGCGTTATGAAAATACTTATTACTGGTGGTTCAGGCTTAATCGGTTCAAACCTTATCCCTATTTTACGTCCTTACGACGTGTCAGTTTATACTAGAAATGCAGCCATGGCGGAACAAATACTTGGGCATAACATTCAATTTTTATCCTCACTCACACATCTTTCTAACTTAGACGACTATGACGTAGTGATTAATCTCGCAGGTGAACCCATTGCAAACAAGAAATGGACAGATGAACAAAAACATAGAATTGAATATAGCCGTTGGTCAATCACCGAAGACATAGTAACGCTTATCAACGCAGGGGAAAATCCTCCTAAGTTACTCATCAGTGGTTCCGCAATAGGCTTTTATGGTCGTCAAAAAGACAACATTATTGATGAAAATTTTTCATCTTCTCACGATGAATTCAGCCACCGATTATGCGAACGTTGGGAAACTATAGCTAAAAAAGCCCAGTCAGATAAAACCCGCGTATGCATTTTACGAACGGGAGTAGTTATCACCAAAAGAGGTGGCGCATTACAAAAAATGTTGTTGCCATTTAAACTAGGTTTAGGTGGCCCAATGGGTGATGGTAGTCAATATATGTCATGGATACACCTTGAAGACATGCTGCAAGGTATCGCGCATTTAATTGCCAATGATAGCTGTCAAGGTGTTTATAATTTTACGGCCCCCAATCCTGTTACAAATGCAGAATTTAGCCGTGAGCTAGCTGCATCCCTATCTCGCCCTTGTGTATTTAAAGTACCTAAATTTGTGCTCAGAATGATGATGGGGGAAATGGCTGATTTAGTATTATATGGTCAAAGAGTCGTGCCTACAAGCTTAGAAGAAAGCGGTTATAAGTTTATTTACCCTAAAATATCCCAAGCTTTAGACTGCTTACGTAAATAACTATTTGCAAAGAATGTAATGAAATTATCAAAACAAGAAAGTTGATACCTGAGGGTATCAACTTATCTTCTTATTTAAACCATCTGACGTAACAATTGACTGGTGTTAAGTGATAACAAGCGCCAGCACCCTAAGGCACCAAGAATACCCACCACCAGCGCACCTGCTAACGGCGCAATGATCCAATACTCAAGATGCAAACTGGCAGGCATTTGGAATACCTGGGTTTGTAGCATATACAAACTGAATTCATTGGCGGCTGCAGCCATAGCCCCAGCCACCACACCAATGATAATAAATTCAAACACCACACTGGCTCTTATTAGTCTGCCTTTAGCCCCAAGCGTGCGTAAGATAGCGAGTTCTTGTTGACGTTCATCCATGCTAGCCTGTACTTGAGCAATTAGCACCAAAGCGCCCGCGGCTAAAACCAATATCAGAATAAACTCTACAGCCATAGAGACTTGGTCAACGATATTGCGAAGTTGATTAATTCGCGCATCAACATCAATCAAGGTGACGTTAGCAAAAGGCTGCATCAATTGGGTGATATCGGATTTGCGCTCAGTCGGTAAATTGAAACTAGAAATGTATGTTGGAATAAAGCTCTTCAGCGCACGAGGTTCAATCACAAAAAAGAAATTCGGTTGCATAGATTGCCAGTTAACGTTTCTGATGCTGGTCACATTAAGTTCAACAATTTCACTGCCAATATTAAAGGTCAACTTATCACCTAAGCCTAGCTGCATTCGCTGTGCAATACCCTCTTCAATCGACACTTCATAAGGTCTTTGTGCTTCGGTGTCACTATTATTGTTATCACCCAACCATTTTCCAGCAATGACCTCGCTACCTTTTTGCAGAGTATTGCTCCACGTTAAATTCGCTTCTCTACCTAAACCATCACGGCCATTGCTTTGTTCGTCTGGGTCTTCTTTGGATACCGCAGTGCGCACCTTTTCATCATTTACTGCAACAAACCGACCACGAATGACAGGATAGAATTTATCGATCTCAACTTGATTAGTGACGAAGTGTTGTTGCAGATTAGGTTGCTGCGCTTGACTGATATTGACTAGGAAGTAGTTAGGAGTATCTTGAGGTAACTGGTTTTGCCATTGTTGTACCATGTCGTTTCGCATTACCAGTACAATCAACAGCAGCATGATAGTGACGGCAAAACTAATCAACTGCACACTATTATCCATTGCTCGGCGATGAATTCTTGCCCAAGCGAGCTGCCAAGCTCCCATTTTACCTTGGCCGAGTTTACGCCCCACCCAAATCAAACCGAAGGTCACACCTAACAGACTGACTACCAAAATAATACCTGAAATAAATAAGATAGCGCTAACCTTAATATTTTGGCTATAGGCCCACATCAATAAAAATATTGCACCGCCGGAGGCCACAAACTGGATCAATCTAGAGCTTAGATTTGCACCTAAGTCACGGCGTAATACACGCAGTGGTGATACCGAAAATAGTTTCATTAAGGGATACAAAGAGAATAAGACCGCACACACAGAACCGGTGAAGATAGAAATAATAAGTGGCCGCCAATGCCACACATCAATCGACACATCGACTTTTCCAGCGATGGCTGCGACGACCAAATGTTGAATAATAAAGCCAAATATCACACCAATAGTAATACCCAATGCGGTGATAAATAAAATTTGTAACAGATAAATTTGTTGCACCATTTTTTTTTGTGCACCTAGCGTTTTCATAATCGCGACGGGGTCATAATGACGCATACTGTATCTCTGCGCTGCCACAGCAATAGAAACAGCAGCCAAAACAATAGCTAACAGACTTGCCAATAAAAAGTATTGTCCCGCCCTACCCACCGCTCGTCCAATGCCAGACTCGTCGTCTTCAATAGAGTCCCAATCATGGATTTCATTATCAAGTTGAGGCTCAAGCCAGTCGTAATAATCCTCTAGATCGCCATTCTCGCCTGTAAAGAAATAGCTGTAGTCAATCCTACTGCCGGGACCTTCAACCTTAGTTGCAGCTAAATCTATTTTTGAAATTAATACTTTAGGATCACCTCCAAATACGCTAAAACCAGCGTCAGGCACTTCAGTCAAAACCTTACTGACCCTAAATATTTTGTCACCGACTTCAATATTGTCGCCTACAATAATCCCTAAGGTTTGAAACAATTGAGACTCAATCCACGCCTCACCTGACGTCGGCAGACGGTCTATCACGATACCTTGTGTGAACGGCTCATCAGCTACCTTGACTGAACCTTTTAACGGATAACCTGTATCTGCCGCTCTTAAATCGACTAGGTCCATATTTTCGTTGGCAAAAACCATAGAGCGGGCATAAGTTTGGTGTGCCGTGTTTAGGCCCATCTCTTGGGCTTTGTCAATCCAAGCAATATCAATAGGTTTATTAGATCCAAGTACTCTATCAGCGGCAATGAACTCGGCACTTTTTTCAGTTAACGCATATTTAAGCCGTTCGCTAAATAACGAAAGTGATAATACAGACGCCACCGATAAAATTATCGCCAGCAGTATAATGGTTAACTCGCCTCGCTTAGTTTCATGACGAAACAGTCGCCAGGCTAAACTCAAAGTATAATTAGTCATATCACTAACCCACTTTTAGAGCAGCTTGCTCATTAGATGAGCTTGTAAAAACCTCTTTTAATTCACCCGCTTGCATGTGTAATTGACGCTGACATTTACCTGCCAACACAGGGTCATGAGTCACCAATACCAAAGTAGTATGAGAATTTTGATTTAACTCGAATAATAACTTTTCAATCTTGTCACTGTTAGCGGCATCCAAATTACCGGTCGGTTCATCAGCAAATAAGATTTTAGGCTCAGAAATAAACGCTCTAGCTATCGCCACTCTTTGTTGTTCACCGCCAGATAATTGATTGGGATAGTGGCTTGCTCTATGATCTAGCCCCACCAGTTCTAAAATGTCCAAGGCTCTTTTTTTCGCATCGTCGCGGCCAGCAATCTCTGCAGGTAACATAATGTTTTCCAAAGCAGTTAAACTTTGAACTAACATAAAGCTTTGAAAAATAAAGCCCACTTTCGCGCCTCTCAACTGAGCACGTTGTTCTTCGTCCATGTTCTGCATGGCTTGACCGTCTATGTATAATTCTCCTTCGCTCACCTCATCTAGTCCTGCCAATAAACTAAGCAAAGTAGATTTACCTGAGCCAGACGCACCTACTATGGCAATCGACTCACCCGCCTTGACTTCAAAGCTAATTGGCTTGAGGATCTGTAATTGCCCTTGAGTCGTAGTAACTGTTTTGCTAATACCGTTTGTCTTAATCATAATTTTTGGAGTCATAGTGCTGTTTCTTAATACCAATGCGTTACGAAATAAAATATTTATATTATTGATCCTTATACCCTTATCACTGATTTCAGATCAGTTACAGGCTAAAGAAACCAAGTTGCTAATATTAGGTGATAGCCTAAGTGCTGCTTATGGTTTAAAGCAAGAGCAAGGTTGGGTAAGTTTGTTACAAAATGCGTGGCAAAGCGATGATGTTATTATTATTAATGCCGCCATCAGCGGAGAAACCACAGACGGTGCACTTGCTAGATTACCAAGACTGTTAGAGCAGCATAGTCCTACGCACATTTTTGTTGAACTAGGTGGTAACGATGGTTTGCAAGGTCACCCAGTGAGTAAGATGCGCGATAATCTGGAAAAAATCATTCTATTTTCTCAAAAAAGTGAGGTAACAGTCATACTGCAACAAATGCAAATACCGACCAATTATGGAAAACGATACACACGGATGTTTACCAATACCTATTCCGATTTAGCCATAAAATACGAGCTGAAATTACTATCTTTTTTTCTACAAAACATAGCTTTAGATAAAAACTTAATGCAACGGGATGGCATTCATCCAAATGCCAAAGCACAACTTATCATAGCGAAAGATATGCAAAAAACATTAGGCGATATTATTTTTCCCTAGCAGAGTAAAAAATCACCAAATAAAATAAATTAACTTTTATAGGAATTCATTTTGATAATAATATAAGTACGGTATGGAAATAAGTTCATCGGTGCGGGGTCACTCGGGCACAATGCACCCACTTAAACAAGCTCTGTACAGTCGGTCAACCGAGCTGAACAACAAGCCATGAGATACACCTGCAGAGTAAGAAAGTCGGCCGCCATCCTCAGAGCAAGACCAGCAAGTATGCTCTTTGATTTTATCTTCGCCAGAATCTGAATAACCCAACAAAGTAAAAAACCTGCAACAGAAACTAATTTAAATAACCATCGATTCTTACTTAAAATTTTCATGTTTTTCCTGAAAGTATATGTTGACTGAGATTATCCTAATTACATTATCGAGATTTGACTAGGATTGGATTTGCTGCAAAATCTCATCTGCGCTTTTCAAAGCACGAATACGCATAAACAGCGCCTTTGCCTCTGGATATTGACGACTCAAGTAACCCAACCATTGCTTCACCCGATTCGGGTAATATTTACCTTTATCACCAAACAGTTCGTAACCAGAATACAGCACCAACAAAGCCTTAACGTGCTCCCATAGCATGTGTTGCTCGGTATTTTTTATTACCTGAGCCAAATTAGGCATAGCCAAAGCACCGCGCCCCAACATGATATTGTCACAATCAGATTGCTGTTGGCAATTTACCGCGTCTTGCTCATTCCAAATTTCACCATTAGCGACAATAGGAATATCCACATCTTGTTTTATCTTCGCAATCCAGTCCCAATAAGCAGGTGGCTTATAACCATCCACTTTGGTGCGGGCATGAATAACTAATGAGTTAGCCCCTGCATCAGAAATGGCCTGTGCATTAGCTATCGCCAAAGAAGTATCATCAAAACCCAAACGCATTTTGGCACTCACAGTGTGTTCTTTAGGAACAGCTTGGCGCACAGCATTGACAATTTTATAAATCGTTTCAGGTTCGCGCAGTAATATCGCCCCCCCCTTGCTCTTGTTAACCGTTTTAGCCGGACAACCAAAGTTAAGATCAACACCATGGGAGCCTAACTCAACAGCTCGAAAGGCATTTTCTGCTAACCAATCAGCATGCTGACCTAATAACTGCACTTTGACTGGCACACCATTTGGTGTGAAACCTTGATTATTTAACTCTGGGCATATTCGATGAAACACACGCTTGGGCATTAACTGATCGACGACCCTCACAAATTCAGTCACGCACAAATCAAATCCACCCACTTGGGTCAACATATCGCGCATTAAATGGTCAACTACCCCTTCCATCGGGGCTAAAGTAATATGCACTAGCGTAATTCGCTTTTGGCTTTTATTAACTTACGGACTGAAATTGCCTTTACAATATCAAGTTGCTGCTGTGAACTCGCCGTACCCCAAATCAATATTTCATCCAACATTCTAAAACACCCTAAACACATATCTTTATCATCAAGACAGCAATTTCGGACACAAGGGGATTCGACGTTTGATAGGGTATTGCTCATAAATTATTCATTCAAAAAAGATTCGTTATATTCTATCAATAAGCTTATACCAATCCCAGTAAAGAAGTGGCCGCTCAGCAAGATTTAAAGAAGCTTAATCAAGGCGCGTGAATGCCCCTGTTGACGTTAAACATTGAAATCTAAGTGGTGACAACTATCCTGACACAGGAGGAATGAGGTAGCTAAGCGGCAAGGTTAAAATTCGCCAATGCTGCTTATAAGCTACAACCTGAAATATTGTAATAAGCAACCTCGAACAAACCCGTTATAGTTAATCACACCAAGCTTATTAAACAACCTGACTTTACATGGTAAAATAAAACATAATTGCCCAGTTGATGTGAAGTAATATAACCCACAAGGAAAAGAGGATATAAGTGAACAAAATCAACCTCACCCAAGACGAAAACCTTTCCATAAAAATCAGTTACCAGTTATTGCCTAGTGACCAGCAGAGGTTCGATCTTTATTTTTCTTTACCGGATGAAATGGGTATTAGCCCCAAAACCTTAGCAGAAGAACATTATTTTCATAACAGCATACAAAGCCACAGTGCTTATTACTCATACCAGCTGCATTTACCTTTAGTACGAAGTCGCTTTATTAGCCAACAAAAGGGTGAACAAAGTGACTACCGCTTAAACCTTAATTTATTTTCATATCAAATTCGTATTGCCTTGGATACGGATATAAAACAAACCATTAAGCTTAAAGAAAGCAAGGATTTTTATCCGCAAGCCATAGAGTTGGCAGAGCAAATATCAGGACTATTAAAAAAACTAAGAAGATATACGCCTCCGGATCAAAAACTCAGCGCATATTTTAAAAACGCCGACAACTACCTCAGTTGGCAAGTGGAACAATCGTTTTTAAAACTTCTGTCAGGAGCCCCCAAAAGTAATGATTTTACCAGTGAAAAAAACTTTTTATTGACTTTGTGTCGCAGTGAAAATGAATACCGAAAAGAGAACCAATATAACTCACAAGTTACTTTAAGTGACCCTAATCGCATCACCAATAAAATGCGATTGCTGCAACGATTAATTGAATATGGTGTGGTATTTCAAAAAGAAGTTAAAAACCTCAATACTAGTTTAAACCGCATGGTACGTGGCACAGTCACTGCTGTTATTATGGCTTTTGTTATGGTGCTAGTATTAAATGCGCGCACTAACTTTACTGAAGTGACGATTGCATTAGTTGGCATGTTGGGCGTCATTTATGGTTTAAGGGAAATATTTAAGGACGATATCACACGTATCATTTGGCGCCGCATTCAAAAAGGTCTGCCCAAATGGAAAATAATTTACAGTCATAGTGTCAATAAAAGTCGAGTGGCGAGTCAAACCATATGGCTTGAATATATTCGCAATAAAGATTTACCCATACAGGTGGATAAATTATTTCAAACCCGCAGACAACAAAACAAACAGGCCGCACAACTACTGCATTTCCGCAGTGACACGAAAGTAAATGCAAAATATTTTTTACCGGGCTACGATGAAATTCAACAACGTATTTATTTCAATTTAACCCCCTTCATTCGTTTTTTAAAAAAAGGTGAAGGCCGTTTATATTCACTCGACAGCAATAAAATAACAAAACAAGCAGTTGAACGTCGTTATCAAATCAACGTAGTTTTAATGCATACAGATAAACAAAATCAGCAGCAAATTCAGCGTTTCAAGATCACACTTAATCGCTCTAACATTATTAATATTGAGGCAATACATTCAGATATAGATGATTGATAAGAACACCCTATTGCTCTGCTTTAAGTTTTTATCACAACCAAAGATAATGCATTAAGCCTCAGTCTGGTGCTAATGAGTTACTGGATAGTTTAAATTCACAACGACCCATTGATATTAGGCCGTGCTAAAGCACGTTCAAAAATGCTCCAGACATTTTTGTATTCGGGCTATCCCACCCCTCACCCGTTGGGCCGTACTAAAGCACGTTCAAAAATGCTCCAGACATTTTTGTCAAACCGAAGGGTCATCATTATCTTTAGCCAATAAAAAAGCCGCTTAATTGCTTAAGCGGCTTCATTATATGGCGTCCCCAAGGGGATTCGAACCCCTGTTACCGCCGTGAAAGGGCGGTGTCCTAGGCCTCTAGACGATGGGGACAAAAACTTCGGTTATCGAAACACGTTACGATAAGTTTTTGTAAGGCAAAAAAATTGGCTAATTGCGCGACCTAACTTTGATGCTTTACAAAAATGAAACCTCTATCAAACTATTTATTAACTGGCCTAGGCGGTAGTTAATAATCCTTGTTTTTGAACTTAAGTTAAATCATTTAACTTAATATATGGCGTCCCCAAGGGGATTCGAACCCCTGTTACCGCCGTGAAAGGGCGGTGTCCTAGGCCTCTAGACGATGGGGACAAAAACTTTTTATCGAAACACGTTTCGATAAGTTTTTGTAAATAAATAGAGATTCACGATACACGCGACCTAATTTATTAAACATTACAAAAACAAAATTTTTATCTTGTCTTATCTTTACATCTACTGGCCTAGGCGGTAGTAGACAATCCTTGATGTTGGTGGAGCCAGGCGGGATCGAACCGCCGACCTCTTGCGTGCCACGCAAGCGCTCTCCCAGCTGAGCTATGGCCCCAAACTTATTTAAAAGGCTCTCACTTTATCCTAATAAGTAGGCGTCGTTCCGTGACAGCGGGGCGCATTCTAGGCATCAGCTCTTTTTATGTCAATGCTTTTTTCAGGAATTTTCTCTGTTTGCTATATATTCCAGCGCTTTGTTTATACGTTGTTCAATTTGCGCTGGTTTAAGTAAATTTAAGGTTAAATCTAATGAAGGTGAATTACCTGCTCCTGTGACTGCTACTCGCAATGGCATGCCCACTTTCCCCATACCCACCTCTAACTCTTCAGCAGTTTGGTTAATCGCGTTATGAATAGACTCAGTATTCCACTGAGTCAGAGCTGATAATTTACTTTGCACCAGCAGCAAAGCGTCTTTGGCAACAGGACGTAAGTGCTTTTTAGCCGCTTTTTCGTCAAAAGCTTCATATTCCTGATAAAAATAGCCACTGATTTGAGCAAGCTCTTTTAAGGTTTTAACCCGATCAGCCTGCACAGTAATCACGTCTTCTAATGCTGGGCCTTGAGTAATATCAATACCTTGTTGAGCAAAATGCCATTTAGCATGTTCAGCCACTTCTTTGGCAGGCTGTGTTTTCATGTAATGTTGGTTTAACCAAATAAGTTTATCTGTGTTAAACGCAGAGGCAGACTGACCAATGGCATCTAGAGAAAACAACTCAATCATTTCTTCTACTGAGAATATTTCCTGATCGCCGTGTGACCAACCAAGACGCACCAAATAATTTAGCAATGCTTGAGGTAGATAACCTTCATCTCTAAACTCCATTACACCGACAGCATTAGTGCGTTTTGATAATTTTTTACCGTCGTCACCTAAAATCATAGATACGTGGGCATATTCTGGAATAGGCGCACCTAAGGCCTGTAATATATTAATTTGACGGGGGGTGTTGTTGATATGATCTTCACCTCGTACCACATGACTAATGCCCATGTCCCAATCATCTACTACCACACAAAAATTATAGGTTGGCGCCCCGTCAGTGCGACGGATAATCAAGTCATCTAATTCACTGTTAGCAATTTCAATATCACCACGAATATGATCTTTAATGACCACACTGCCTGTTTGCGGTGTTTTAAAACGAATGGCAAAAGGTTTATCTTGAGGATGATCAGTACGCTCGCGCCATGTGCCAGGATAACGAGGCTTTTCGCCCTTAGCCATTTGTTGTTCGCGAATAGCATCCAATTCAGCAGATGGCATGTAACACTTATAGGCTTTACCTGCAGCTAGCAGTTGGTCAATTAATTGATTGTAACGATCAAAACGCTGGGTCTGATAAAACGGACCTTCATCCCATTGTAAACCTAACCACTGCATACCTTCGAGGATCGCATCGATAGCTGCTTGGGTGGAACGTTCAATATCCGTATCTTCAATACGTAATACAAATTTACCACCCTTACTTTTGGCATACAGCCAAGAATAAAGCGCGGTACGCGCACCACCAACGTGAAGATAACCTGTGGGACTAGGGGCGAAACGGGTAACAGTTGTCATGTAATAGCAGCCTGATCTAAAATTGACTGCATTTTAACAGTCAATCACAGTAATTTATATCAGCAAAAAATCATTTAGAATAAAAGATTGAGTAAAAATGGCAGTGTATTTTTTACCTGGAACTTCAGTTAACTTTAAAAAACGTCCAGTTTTCATTCAATAGCACAATAATTTTCATTTAGATGTTGACAGTCAAAAGCTCATATCTATAATAGCGCTCCTCTTACCGGCCAAGGCTAGTAAGAAAGACAGCACTGATAGCTTCTTGTTCAGATGCCAAGAATAGAAAGCATCATCGTCTTTACGAAGAAAAGACGGGGTCACTGGTTCAAGCCCAGTAGCAGTAAAATTTGGTCGCTTAGCTCAGTTGAAAAAAGACAGAGCATCGCCGCTCTTTATAAAAGTCGGTCGAGTGACACTGGTTCAAGCCCAGTAGCAGTAAAATTTGGTCGCTTGGCTCAGTTGAAAAAAGACAGAGCATCGCCGCTCTTTATAAAGTTCGGTCGAGTGACACTGGTTCAAGCCCAGTAGCAGTAAAATTTGGTCGCTTAGCTCAGTTGAAAAAAGACAAAGCATCGCCGCTCTTTATAAAGGTCGGTCGAGTGACACTGGTTCAAGCCCAGTAGCAGTAAAATTTGGTCGCTTAGCTCAGTTGAAAAAAGCCAGAGCATCGCCGCTCTTTATAAAGGTCGGTCGAGTGACACTGGTTCAAGCCCAGTAGCAGTAAAATTTGGTCGCTTAGCTCAGTTGAAAAAAGACAGAGCATCGCCGCTCTTTATAAAGGTCGGTCGAGTGACACTGGTTCAAGCCCAGTAGCAGTAAAATTTGGTCGCTTAGCTCAGTTGAAAAAAGACAGAGCATCGCCGCTCTTTATAAAGGTCGGTCGAGTGACACTGGTTCAAGCCCAGTAGCAGTAAAATTTGGTCGCTTAGCTCAGTTGGGAGAGCATCGCCCTTACAAGGCGAGGGTCACTGGTTCAAGCCCAGTAGCGACCACCACATTTTTGTTAGTAGAAACAGTATTTTGGTCGCTTAGCTCAGTTGGGAGAGCATCGCCCTTACAAGGCGAGGGTCACTGGTTCAAGCCCAGTAGCGACCACCATTTTTAGCCTTCTGGTTTATATAGATTTTATCTATAAATATTCTCGCATTATTCGTGCAAATTAGGTCAAGTGCCACCATTTTTGGCACACCTGTGCCTTATCTGTGCCTAAAACGTGCAAATCCGCCATCCAGCATCTCAGTATACCACTGTATTAAAGCGTTTCAGACTCATTCAACTTGCAACCCTACTTCACTCACCAAATTGCTAAAATGAGACTTATTAGACGGTCTCAAAAAGATCTGATGATGCTATGCAATCCTTGATGTAGGCATCTGAGTTTAAGTCGTTCTGTGTAGCTGTCGAACACAAAGATGTTCTTTTCCCTTAAAAGTGTATTGTTAGCCCTTGAGAAGCACAGGTTTCATATATTAAGGGTAAAATAATATCAGTCCATACTGAATCCATTTAATCGCAACAGGCAAGCACTGCGAGTTTCAGCCATTGCTATGGAATTTAAAGTAGGGGACCAAAACCCAAGCTCGTCTTCCACATCATGTCATTATAATAACCTGACCCCGCAGGTACTGGCGACTATCCACTTAATATCTAGGTAATAGATTGCATGTCTACATATGTAGACGCAGAATTTTGCACACTTTTGTTCAAAAAATTGTTATGATTTTATATGATTAAAAGTTGTAAAAAAGAAGCCGATTACACATGTTAAATTATTTCACTCTTGTTGCATTAGACATGTTTATCCCGATTAAATTATTGTCGAGTGATGTACAGAATATCCACATTGACAATACAAAAAAATGCACCTCCTCTTGCACCATCGACTGCGACTTACAACTCATCAAAGGCAACCAACAGGTGAGTCCTGACGCGCTCGAAGAAACTAACTTTGGGGTTGGACTGTTTAGGTTGAGTCGTTTGATGCTGTTGCTGAACACCACAAATAACTACACAAAGCAATTCTTGCCTAGTAATAAAAAATATAAGATCCTAAAAAAAGTAAACTAACTTTAAATGTAGTGGGTAGTAGTAATGTATTCAGTAATAAAAAGTCATAAAACAGATAAAGACGATTTAAAACAAAGGTTAGATGCCTTTTGTATAAATAATGCCACATGGCGATACCACCAAATTCTTGCTGAAAGTGAAGAACTTGAGGGATTACTGAACGAAATATTGCACACTAAAAGTAATGAAGAAAGTGCGGTGTTATTGACTGAATTTTATATGTCTTTAGATACAAAGCTCAGAGATCGTAACAATATCGAATTAACGAAGTTGAGCCCTAGAGAGCGCGATGTATTTGACTTAATTATTAAAGGATTAAGCAATAAGGAAAGTGCTAAGTTACTGTCTTTATCACCACATACTGTATCAGATCATGTGAAAGCAATTTATAAAAAGTTAAACATCAATTCAAGATCAGAAGCGGTATTAAAATTTGCATTAGTGTATTAGTTCCTACTTAATCTAACAATCCTCCTGCAAAATAGAGCTCCGCTATGATAAAGGTGCCGGGTCTTTACATCAAAACCAAAAAGTCATTCTCATATTGCATACTAACAACCCAATCATTAAACACAAATCTGGATTAATCAACTTTAGCCCATAGCTTGAAAACGTGTGAAAAGCTGCAAAGCAATGGGTGACCAAGTTAAATACAGAGGACTTGTTGTGGTTGCATTAGCCGGACACAATAATCAAAAATAATATCCGACTATTGTCGTGTAATAATAACCAAGGGACTAACCAACCTGCGCTCTGAATAAGCCATACCGTCCAGCACCACTATTATCAGGCCTGCCTTAGTTGAACTTGTCCAAAACAGTCAGCATAAAATTGCGCTGAAGCTCACTGACTCGTTAGGAGTCGATAATTAGACCAACACTAACAATTGATGCTCACACTAATTCAGTTTATTTGACCTAAAGTCCAACATATCATATTGATTAAGAGACAGTAAAAATTCTGCGGAACAACACCCTAATGTGCTTGTCGCCATTTCAGTTAACTAACAGTAAACGCAACATTACAGGTGCGATTAATTAGTAACAAATTAGCAATTAATTTATTTTGCACTTCATTATCACCATCGGCTTGTAAATAAAAACTGCTCTGTGTATTTTTAGCAAAATAATGCGCTATTTGATACAAAAAGGACTCCACATTAGAGTCTGCTGAATGCAGCTGCTCGATGTCTATGGTTAAAATGGTTACTCTGTTACGTTCAAGATAAGTCATAAAACGTTTGGCGTTTTTGATATCTGTTAAATGAAACAATGTAGCATCAGCTTGCAATACCAGCTTATCCTCTTGCTCAATAAATTTATAACAAGCTTCTACTGTTAACGTACTCATTATTAATCCCCTTTGTGGTGAATAATAATAAAACTAATGTCCTGATTAAAGTCATCAAACCAAGACTGAGTCTCAATTGAGGCTAACACTTCATCAACACTATCACTTAAAATCCCACTGAAATTAATAATATCTTTGGCCTGCAAGTCATTTGCTTGCATTTTATGCAGCTGCGCTAAGGCATATTTAAAGCCCGTGCTAAATAAAAATAAGCGATCACTTCTTTTAAAGGCAATATCAGTATGTTCAATGCTGACATTCGCGCCCACACCCAATGGCACCATGGCTTTAAGGTCAACAAATTCGCAATTAGCAGAATTGAATTTAATCGGCGCTTCAATACAACCTGCTAAACTCAAGCCCTGCTCCGTCGTTTGAACCGACAACACTTTACAAAACAGTTTTAAATTAGTTGATTTTTTCTGCTCAAACAAATACTGATTTGTGGCCTTAAATCGCTCATCAACATTATGGCCTGCCGCCTTTAATAACGTTTGAACCTGCATCGCCATCATCGCGGTTTCTAAGCCATAACCTGACACATGGCCTAACACAATATCTACACTTTCATCAGTTTCACTCACTGTCCAAAAATCACCGCATACGGCTTGAGACGGTAAGTAATGAAAAACAACCTGCAGTGCTGCAATGTTAACGTTCTGATTTAAGTAGGGCAATGTACGCTCTCTTAAACCGATCAGGTCTGCCACCTCAGCGCCTAAATGGGCATTTTCTTGCTTCAAAATATTATTAAGCGACTCGACTTTTTCCTGAGCTTTGGATAGCTGAGCGGTTCTGGACTTTACAATACTATCTAAGTCTTTAGTGAAAACCTCTAAATCCTCACTGACTTTATTGAAGGTACGCGCCACCAAGCCAAATTCATCGTTGCTATTTATGTTTACACGGTGATTAAAATCTTGTTTCGATAGCTGTTCTGCGCCAATGCGCAACTTTGATAAGGGAATGGACACCCAGGCGGTAACAAACAGCGTTAACACTAAGCCCAGCGCCACTGATGCAACAAACATCAATAGACCATAATATTTTTGCTCTTCAACCCGCTGACTAAAAACATCCACAAGGTAATCAATGCCAAGAGCCGCAATAATTTCACCTTTATCGTTGCGAATAGGCACGGTGCCCGACATTACAGTACCAAATTTATCCTGAGTCCAGTCGTCAGTAATACCTATTTCACCTTTAAAGGCTTTTAAGGTAAAACTGTCACCCCGGTATAAATTACCTACGGGGTTTGGATCGACACTAGCGCTACCTTGATAATTAGAATCCGCTAAGAACATGAGGGTTTTTTCAGGTGTCAGCCCCGGCACCACCACCATTAAATACGCCCAGGCAATATCTGATGCATCCACATCCTCTTTATTGGCCTGAGGCAAAATGGAAAGCGACCCCAAGGTCTCTTTACTGCCAGCCTGAATGCGGCGTAACAACTGAATAATATATTGAAATTCCACCTGAGATTGCAGCTCAGCAGAGACTTCATTAGAGAATATTTCTTTGGTTTCACCAACAGGGGCTTTTTTAGCAAAGCCCCCTGCTACCTGTTGATAATCATCGGGTAAATTTTTATATACTTGCTCACGAAAAGACTCAATTAGATCTCGGTCTTCTTCGTTAAATATGTAAGCACTGGTGCGTGTCACATCCGCTATCATATCTTTCAGGTCATTTTTCATCATGTTCGAACTGTACCGATAAAAAAATAACAACATACTACCCACTAAAATGGTGATAGCGAGCTGCATAAACACCCCAAATTTTATACCGAAAGATATTTTCATTTTTCCAAACCTTCCCTATTTTTATTTTATTTTGTTTTGTTTTATTTTGTTTGTTCTTTACTCGTAGCGCTAAGACATTATCAAGAGTTTAACCTGGCTGGGCACTAAACTCATGCCAAACGCGCCAGGGCTGATACCATTTTGTCCAGTAGGCTTCAACATAGTGGTCGCCGGCATGCCACCTATGAATGTTTTAAAACTGCCCATTAAATGCTTGCTGGACCCATAACCCTGCCTGATAGGGGCTTAATTTGTTATGCCAATATCATTACTTTAATTTGTGATGGGCTCAAGGTCAGACCAAACGCACCTGGCATGATGCCGTTTTGGCCAGACAAACCTAACATTTTGTTGGCAGGTAAGCCGCCCATAAAAGTCTTTACACTTCCCAATAATTGTTTTTGCGGCCCCATAACCATTCCTGATAGTGGATTCATCATTAAGCCACTATTATCACCATTACTCATTGGGGTGATGGTCATCATATTATGATTGGGCATGGCCAATGTTAACACCTTCACTTGTGAGGGAATTGCCGTCACTGTCAGCGCAATATTCGGATAGGGAATAGGCACAGGAATAGGGCCCACAGGTGAAGGAATAGGGGTTAAACACACATCAGGCATTGCCATATTGATTGCCGGCATTTGAGTTGTTGCAAAAACCATAATATATCTCCTTTTAGCCCATGTGAATTCGTTCGCCATCAATTTTCATATCTTTTCGCGCAGTGATCACCGCATTTTTAGACCGAATAGAGGCTGTCTCTGCAACGTTTTGCACATAGTTTTTACTGTTTATTTGGTCAACACCTTCAACACTTTTGAAGCTGTTCTTAACTCGTTGGACAAAACGGTCCGCAACAAAGTTAAATGCTTCACTAACTGAATTAACTTCGCGCCATTGGCTTAGCACTTTTTCACCTGACACTGATAATTCAGTCGCTTTAATATTGGCTTTTACTGTTGTTACCGCCAATTCACTACTGACAATCTGGGTTTTATTTGCACTGGTTAGCAACAAGTTTTCATTAGTGACAAGATTAATATTACCCGCTTTGGCTTCTAAACCTACATTAGCTGGGAATTTAAGTGTCATATCTTGGCCATTTGGCCGCTCAATAATGGCCAAGATATGATTCTCTTTATTATTATTATTCAATAGCACTCTATCGCCCGGCTCCGGTAATACCAAACAGCTAAAAGCAACGGTAGCGTGAACCACCCCGCGATCTGATGAGACCATGAAATCACGACCAAAGCCTCCTTGTACAATTGCTACTTCGGTTACATTTATTGCACTAGTACTTATCGGTAACACATTTGTCATGGTTATTTCCTTTAGCATTTATTATTAAGAGTATTATTGAGGTGCTTGCCAATTTTCCGCTTTTTTCTTCATTTCATCTGTGCCTAGCGCAACTTTTCGATCAGCATTAAACCACTGAGTATCCTGTTCAACTATTTCATGTAAATTTGTGCGATATAACGTAGTGTTCGACAAGTTTGCTCTAATTAACTTAGCGTGGCTTAAATCAACATAAGTTAAATCAGCCCCATCAAATATAGCCCCTGTGCAATCTGTTTTCACCATTAACGCTTGTTCAGCTATTATTCCAGAGAAATTAACATCCGTTAAGTTTGCTTCTTGTAACAAAGTCTGCTGCATTTTAGCCTGGCTAAAGTCAGCATGACTCAAGTTCGCTTTTATAAAATTAGCTTGTTTTGCTTGAACGTTTCTAAAATTAGCATCACTTAAATCAGCCTCCATAAAACTTGCTTGGCTTAAATCCATACCCATAAAATTAGCACCGATCAATATAGTCTCTTGGAACTGTGGCTTTATTAAACCTACTTTGGTGAAATCATAACCTGTAAAGTCAGCTTTCATAAAAAAAGGCAGCTCTAAGTGCGCACCGGTAAATATAATGTCCTGAACTTGTGCCTCAATAAAATTAGCGCGAAACATAATGACGTTGGAAAAGTCAGCCTGCTCTAAATTAGCGTTAATAAAATTACACTGCGTTAATTTTGCACCAATAAATTTTGCTTGATGCATTAAGGGATTAATAAAACTGGTATTTTCTAAATTGGCATCGGATAAATCCGCCTGAGTAAAATTGGCATCAATAAAATTGGCCAGCCGTAAATCACTGCCCTTTATACTAATACCCTCGCCATTGGGCTCAATAAAGTTGGCTAAAATCAAGTTTGCGCCATCCAGTTTTGCCTTGGTAAAAGTACAATTAATAAAATTACATTCTTTTAATTTGGCACCACTCAGATTAGCACCCGAAAAATTGACCGACTCAAAGGTACCGCCGCCTAAATCAGCGCCTTGGTAATCCCCCCCCGACAAATCGACCTCGTTTATTAGCGGCTCGCCCCCTTTAACGGCTTTTATTAACGTATCTTTTAACATTTATGGCTGCCAATCTTTTAAAATGGTTTGATCAAGATTCGCGTCTTTATAACTATTATTGCCTAACGTACTATCCATAAAATTAACGCAGTATAAGTTGGCCTGATCAAACTTCACCCCCACTAAATAGGCTTTATATAACGAGCCTTCCATTAAATTCAGTTGGCGCATATCGGCATTTTCACACTGGGATTTCATAAATTGCGTCCGGTAAGCGTTGGCCCCCACAAACTGACTATTGACCAGCTCTGCGCCGCTAAAATCGGCTTCTGCTAATTGTGTACCGGAGAAATTACAGTGGTTTAACTGGTTTTCACGTAAACATGACTGACTTAAATTGGCTTGGCTAAAATTACTGTTATTTAATACACAGCCGCCCACAAAACGGCTATTGATCATTTGTGCCTGGTTAAAATCACTTTCACTGGCCTGCGCTTCAACAAAATTTGCACCATCAAGGGTCGCCTGGCTAAAATTGGTCTGCACTAACACCGGCTTTACCATATTAACTTGAGTTAAATCACTGCCGATAAACTCACAGTTGTTAAAGACAGGGTTAATAAAATTACATTGTTTAAGCACCGCACCATTAAAAACGGTCTGTTCAAAGGTGGTGTCTAAAAAGTTCATTTCGGGCATGTCACAGCGCAGCAGTTTGGTGCGGGTGGAAATTTGACCCACCGAGTTGTGCTTTGCTTAAGTTAGCTTCGCTAAAATCAGCATCGGTTAAATTAGCCGCGCCAATATTGGCTCCCTGACAATGGGCATTAAATAGCTTCGCATTGCTTAAATGCGCCCCTGCCAGTATGGCTTTTTCTAAGTTAGCATTGCTTAAATCACAATCACTAAAGTTCACCCCTTCAAGGTAACAGCCGCTTAAGTCAATGCCCACTAAGTTTTCACCGCTTCAAATCAATACAAGCATAATCGCCATCGATCAGCGTTTGCCCGGTGTGCCATTTTTGTAAAAAATCGGCTTTGATTTGCGCTTCTTGCTCAGGGTGCGGTGAGCGGCATGTCGGCATTAAGTGCGCGCCCATCGCATAGGTTTCTTTTAACTTAATTTCAGCCTCTGCTAATTGTTTTTCTATCTTTTCAATATCAATAGTCGATTTTCGGTAACTGCTCTTCTGGCACACCTTGCTCGCGTAATTCATTAAGTTGTGTTGTCAGCCTCTGCGACTTGCTTTTTGACCGCAACCAACTGCCCTTTTATATCAGTACGCGGCCACATAGGGGGCATGTCTATTTCATTCACTTTTTGCTCCATTTTACTAATTGCATCAGCAAATAGGTGGGCATCCGGCATGTTGTTTTAGTTTTTCGGCGTCCACTTTGATTTGCGCTTTGGCTTCGGCTGTTTTTTGCGCGGCGAGTTCGTCGGTGTAGGCTTTAATTTCATCCATTACTGATAAATCAATATTAAAAATATCGATATTTTCCGGATCGGTCACTATACCCGGTGCCATTTTTTCCATTAAGGCTTCAATTTTGACTTGCTCAGGGGCTTTTTCAGGATTGTTGATTTTGTCTAAATAGGGCGTTGGAATCCACTCCTGCCGCCTTACATTGCGCAATGATTTGTAGTTTGGCATCATCGACTTGTAACATCGCCTCGGCTTTTTTAGTATTAGCGAATTCATCTATATTCGCTTTACCGAGCATTTCAAGGGGGGAAATCGAAATCATCCTGCAATTGTTTAAAACCACAACGCATGCCCTCGGCAATTAACGGGGATGAAAATAACGCATATTTATAACCGTGATCGGGGTCTAACCTTTTAGTCAGCTGATCTTGATAATGCTGTAAATGACGAGGGGTATCGTTTCGGTTTTCACACGCTAATAATAGCGCTGTAATATCACAACCATCATCAGAATAAGCTTCAATAGTACCGCGATAGATCATCACCCCCATATTGGCATTTGGGAATAACCATAAGGTATCTAACTTAGTTTTTATTTCTTTAAACTCAGTTAGATAATCACCGGTGAGCTGCTGATTATCATCGCGTACTGGCACACTTTGATTCACAAAAGCGCGGCCGTAAATCGGCGGTAATGGCCCTTTAAGCTCCGCATGCTGTGCATGCATATTGCTAATAGAATACTGCTCGTCACCTTGAAAAAAACCATCAATCCACTGATCTTTACGCGGCATCGTTAAAATATAACCAGTTAATATCGTTAGCGAGACCCGGCATTTCATTATCAAGGTAAGCCTGGGTCGTAGGTGCCAGCAAGGGGTAAACGCTGCGGCCACATCATATCGACTCGGCCAAAACTGGCAGGCGGCACTTGTGTGTGACGATGAGGTTAACAATTGATTTTTATATTCTATATTAGGCAAAATACTGCTTTTCACCCGTGTCTGTCTGTACCGGTTGAAAGCCTTTGCCTTCGGGGTTTAATTGATAGTCTTCCCCGCCATAAGCATTTTGATAGCTTATGGTCATAGTCGTTATTGGCTCAGCCGAGCTGTTAGCAACCCCCGCGCCTAGTAGTTTAACCCAGTGGCGATCGCCATAAACCAGCAGCTCTTTATCCACTAAGTGTTGCCATTGACCACGCGAGTCTTGACGAGACACTTGTAAATGCACCGAGCCCACTTCTACCGCTTTATTATTAGACGCAATAAAATCACCCGCCACCAGCACTTCAGCACAGGCTTTGGGCATAGCAGCATCAAAAATATTGTTGCCAATTTGTTGGCCTACGCTTTCCCAGAGTTTTTGCTCAAGTAAGATTTCGCCGCTTGTTAAGGAAAAAGCGATAGGAATAGACACCGCAAAAATATCCTTCTCCAAATAAGAAAAAGATTTATGCAGTACAGCGAGTTGTAGGGGTTTGATTATGTTCATAACTAATTAAGCATTGTCAACATTTGATTACCTAATTTGAGAGCTCCATTACCAATAGCACAAGCTGTATTGCCAATTGATGTTCCTACATTTTTTATTCCTGTGGCCCCACTTTCTATCGCTGTCAATGCGCTATCGATACTTGCAACTTTAGTCCGTAAGTCCGCAATGCTATCTGCTTCCACCCTTGGGCCAATATTTAACTCAATCTTAGCTCCTACAGTGGTTTCCATCCACGCTCCAAGGTTCGTACTGTTTGAAAGGGAAAGGCTCATTTCATTTTGGAGTCCTAAGACAATCTCACTTGTTGCTGCCAAGCTTATCGCTGTTGTCGCCGCTAAATTAAACTCACTTTTACCGCCCATAAAAAATTCATCACTGCACCCATGCTGTAGGGAGTAACTATCACCTATGTGCTCTTCATGACTATTACCCGTATGATAATCATAACTATTCCCATAAACTTGGGTTTCAGAGTGCCCATCTACTACCTCGAGGGTATCGCCTTGGCGATAATCATATGCATCACCGAAAGATTTAGAAACCCAAGCCCCTTTACCTTCACTAGTGAAATTAATATTTTTCCCTTCAATTTTTGTCCAGGCAGGACCTCCCAAATCCGCTTTATCATTAGACGTTTTTAGACTTTCACGAGGATATTGCAGCTTTGTCGCATTTATATCCAGTATAGTTTCGACCAAATGGTTTTCTTCATAACCATTACCAAAGTTATAATCGCAAGTATCACCCCAAGAGTAATTATTACCCTTTTGATAATTTATTATATCAGCCCATTTTTTTTCAACTAAATTGTTATCTGGTTTATAATTATTAGCACCAAGAATTTCTGGCGGAGTAGTCCATTCACCTATGATGTTATTCCCATTATGTATTTCGGTATATCCATTACCAAATTCAAAAACCTTACCACCGCCGTAAATGTATTCGTTACCGGCTGTCCACAAGTATTTATCACCAACACGACGTTCAAATAAGTGTTTACCCTCCAACTCAGTGTCTTTATTGAAATTAGTTTTACCTACCCCTGCATCGTCCTTTTGGTGAAAAGCAAAAACGACTTGCTCATCAATAACATCATCAAAAGTTTTTCTGGCTGCGGTAGCTGTTCTGGTTGGTATTTTAACAATTTTACCTGACGCATTCTCATAGCTTGCACCCGAAGCGGCAACAAATATCTGTTGTCCACCTGTAATCTCTTTTCGCTCCATGCCTTTAGACGTCAAAACCCAGCCATCACCGGGATGATTGGGCGAGCCTAGATGCATATAGGTTTTATTATCCCCCGTCTGCAATTTAATACGGTTTTTACCTTCTTTGTCTTCCAACTCTATTTTATTACCCGATGCAGTCTTGATAATATTATTGGTTTGGTTTTCAGCGGTGACTATGCTTTGCTGCTCGCCACTGTCGTTGATGGTGCCGCTAATAAAAGGTCTGTCGGGGTCGCCGCCTATAAAACCCAATAATACCCGGGTGCCGTTACGCAAGGGGAAATGCATGCCTTCGCTAGTGCCGCCGTAAGGCTGCATCATCCGCACCCAATGAGAAGCCTTGCCGCCATTACGGTCTTTTCTATCAAAGGGCAATTTTACTTTATAACGACCTGATTCATCGAGCTCTGCATAACCAGAATTCCCTTCAGCATCGATAATCGCGTTGAGGGTGCCGTTTATTTCAGGGGCAACGGTCTGTCTTTTAGGGGCAAAGTCGTGTTCTATTGACAGCGCAGTAAAGCTATTGTTGTAATTGACTATGACACTATTTTGCAGGTGATGGGCTTGATACTCGTTTACATTAACCCCTTCGTGATGAATGCTGTCTAACAAATACGTTAGTTGGTTAAATTTGTCACGGGCATGTCCGACTAGTTTAAAGGTGTGCCCCATGGCCATGGTTGCTACGTCACCTTCACCAATATAGTTTTTTTTGCCGGCTTAAATAGGCATTGGCGTGTATCTCGGCTAACTGCTGCCCTTCTTCAGGGGAAGTAATATTTAAGCCATACAGGTTAATTTCTCCCACGCCCTGATTATTTATAATATGGGTTCCTCTTATATCTAGGGACGGAGTTTCATCATTAAAATCACGCAAAGTGACTTTTTTAGGCAGGGTTTGCCGTTTACAAATAATACTGTTTATGGTGTTGGCTTGGCTTACCACATTCAGCCCACTGCTGGGTTGAAACACCACCTGACGGGTGTCTTTGGCCTGGCTGATATTGGGTAGAGCTTGATTGTTATCACAAAACACCAGCACTTCACCGCTATCACTTTGTTCAAAGTAATAATAAATACCCTCACGCTCGATAATACGCTGCAGGTAAGCTAAATGGGTTTCGTTGTACTGCAATCTAAAAGGCCACTTGCGGTAAGTGCGGGCAAGTTCAAAGCGAAAATCTTGCCCTTGAATAAAGTCAGCCTCTTCGAGTATGACCGTTAACGTGTCTTGTATGCTTTCGTTTAAATATACTTCGTTGGTTTCAAATAAACCCAGTTGCCATATTCTTGGCACCACATTCGCACGGTATAAGGTGCTGTCTGGCAGGTAGTTGATGTCTTCAAACTCATTGATCAAACCATGGATAATGCGAATAGGTTTAGCTTGGTCTCCATAATAAATCTCAATGCTACAGGGCTGATTTAATATGCTGTCTTCATCAAGATTGATGTTGCTTGATTTAAGCTCTATTTCAAAATTAAATAAGTGTGAAATAGTTTCCTGACCAGAAAATTTTAATAGCGTCAAACTGTCGTTTTTTACACCATTTTTCTGGTAAGTAAATCTAAAATGAAATTGGCTCACTAACTTATTCCTTTGATGAAATATTAGGGGGAGTTCATATTCATCGAACTTATGTGTATTCACTAACTTATCGAGACACTTGTAAATGCACCGAGCCTGCACCTACCTCTTTATTGTTAGGTGCAATAAAATCACTGGCCACCAACACTTTAGCACAGGCTTTGGGCATAGCGGCATCAAAGATATTGTTGCCAATTTGTTGACCTACGCTTTCCCAGAGTTTTTGCTCAAGTAAAATTTCGCCGTCCGTTAATGAAAAAGCGATAGGAATGGACACAGCAAAAATATTCCGCTCTAAATAAGAAAAGAATTTATGCAAAACACCAAGGTGTAAGGGATTAATTATTTGCATTATAAAAACATTTTCATACCACCAGATTCAATGCTCATTAAACAAGATTCAATGGCTACCGCATGAGTGCTGATATCATTAGTAATTGTATTTATATCGTTCATTATCATACTTATATCACTTAAAGCTGTTTTTAACTTAGCCGCAGCCACGGCCTCAGTTTTAACAACCCTAGCATTTAGTTCAACAGCGCCATCCAAGGTAAATTTCCCACCCAAACTTATATCTGTCCACAACCCCATATTCACATTATTAGAAATAGCCAAGCTTATATCATTTTTTGCACCTAAGAATAATGAACTGGCACCTCCCAATTGCATTTCTGAACTACCAGCAATCATCATTTCATCTTTCCATCCATAATAACGATCGACAGAATAATTACCGCCTCCAGGTTTACCAAAAACACTTTCAGAATTTCCCTGTACTTCTTCATAAGAATTACCCGTGTGCTCATCATGAGAATTTCCCGTATGATAGCCGTAAGAATTACCCGTATGATAGTCATAGGTATCGCCCCACATTTGAGACTCTGATTCTGCTACCACTGTAATATCAATTGATTTTTCGCATTGTGTATAATCGTATGATGCAGCATAACTCTTCTCTACAGCCTCAATACCATCTATCTTTATAATCTCAACCTTATTACCGCTTATTTTTGTCCATTGTGGCCCAGCCACATCCACGGCATCACGTCCTATAGGGGCAGGATCCTTTTTATTAATCGTACAACTTTGGTTGCCATGATTTTCCACATAAGAATTCCCCAAGTTATAATTCCAATAGCCACCAAAATCAAAAATATTACCCTTCTGAATATTAAAGGTATTGTGTCTGGCTACTCTGAAATTACATTTATTATCTAACAGGTCGTTGGCTTGTGCGTCTGTTAATGTTTCTGCTTCACAATTGGTTTCAGCTCTCCAATAACCCTGCTCCCAATCAGGCTTTGGACCAGTACCATCTTCCTTTTGAAGATCTGTATTGCTTGCGAAACTTTGGTAACCTTTAAGGGTACTGGTCAACAAAGTGACAAGAGAGCCGTATAATACGTCTGCACCCTGAAGTTGACGATTTATTGTTTGATTGGCTGTAATGCTAGCCGGGGTCCTTACATAACTGTTGTCTAAAATTACATCATCTTGACATATGATAATTTCTCTGTCCGCACCGAACTGAAAGCGTTTATCCCCCGGCGAATTAAATTCATATTCATTTCCCTGCTCAAAAGTATATTTATCACCTAGCGTTCTTTCAATCAGGTAGTAGCCCGATAACTCAACGGCTCTATTCATCATGGGCCGTGGCTCAACGGTGATCCCATCCGCCAAGGTAGTATTTTTATAATGGGTGATATCGTTGATACCAGTACCATTCTTAGCAGTAAATGTATCCTGAGTAGCATCTGCCCCGTTACCCGTGCTGCTTTTTATTGGAAATTTAAAATAGAGTTGTTCATCAAACAGATCGTTAGTTTCTGCAGAGTCAGTAAGGCTCATGGAGCCCGCAGCGGATTGAACTCCAGCGGTGGTGTCATCAGCATCGTTTAAATGATCGAGTTTTTCTTTAGTCACTCGTGTAATTTGTTTACCGCCCGTGACTTCTTTACGTTCTATTCCACTGGACATAACGACAAAGCCATCACCGGGATGATTGGGCGAGCCTAAATGCATATAGGTTTGATTATCACCCGTCTGCAGTTTAATGCGGTTTTTACCCTCTTTATCTTCCAGCTCTATTTTATTGCCCGAGGCGGTTTTGATAAGATTGTTGCTTTGATTTTCAGCGGTCACAATACTTTGCTGCTCGCCACTATCATTAATAGTGCCACTGATAAAGGGTCTGTCGGGGTCACCACCTATAAAACCTAATAATACCCGTGTGCCGTTACGCAGCGGAAAATGCATGCCTTCATTAGCCCCGCCGTAAGGCTGCATCATGCGCACCCAATGGGATGCTTTACCGCCATCACGGTCTTTTCTATCAAAGGGCAGTTTGACTTTATAACGACCGGATTCATCCAGCTCTGCATAACTCGAGTCTGCCGCTTCAGCATCGACAACCGCATTGAGGGTGCCGTTAATTTCAGGGGCAAGCGTTTGCCTTTTAGGGGCAAATTCGTGCTCGGTTGACAGGGCGGTTAAGGTATTACTGTAATTGACTATGGCATTATCTTGCAGTTGTTGCTCCTTGTATTCATTTACATTAGTTCCTTCGTGGTGAATGCTCTCTAACAAGTAGGTTAGTTGGTTAAAGTTGTCTCGTGGATGGTCGGATAAGGTAAAAGTATGCCCCATGGTCATGGTTGCCACATCACCCTGACAAATGTAGGATTTTTGCCGGCTTAAATAGGCATTGGCGTGTATTTCGGCTAACTGCTGCCCTTCTTCAGGGGAAGTGATATTTAAGCCATACAGATTAATTTCGCCCATGCCGGTGCTATTTATCACATGGGTGCCACGTATATCCAGCGAGGGGGTTTCATCATTAAAGTCACGTAGGGTGACTTTTTTAGGCAGGGTTTGCCGTTTACAAATAATACTGTTTATGGTGTTGGCTTGGCTTACCACATTCAGCCCACTGCTGGGTTGAAAAACCACCCGTGTGGTACTTTGTGCCTGACTTATGCTAGGCAAGGCTTGATTGTTATCACAAAACACCAGCACTTCACCGCTATCACTTTGTTCAAAGTAATAATAAATACCCTCACGCTCGATAATACGCTGCAGGTAAGCTAAATGGGTTTCGTTGTACTGCAATCTAAAAGGCCACTTGCGGTAAGTGCGGGCAAGTTCAAAGCGAAAATCTTGCCCTTGAATAAAGTCAGCCTCTTCGAGTATGACCGTTAACGTGTCTTGTATGCTTTCGTTTAAATACACTTCGTTGGTTTCAAACAAACCCAGCTGCCATATTCTAGGCACCATATTCGCCCGATATAAGGTACTGTCGGGCAGGTAGTTGATGTCTTCAAACTCATTGATCAAACCATGGATAATGCGGATAGGTTTAGCTTGGTCTCCATAATAAATCTCAATGCTACAGGCTTGATTTAATATGTTATCGCCATCGAGGTTGATGTCGCTTGATTTAAGCTCTAGTTCAAAATTAAATAGACTGGAGATGGTTTCTTGCCCTGAAAATTTTAATAGGGTCAAACTGTCGTTTTTCACCCCACTTTCTTGGTAAATAAATTTAAAGTGAAATTGGCTCATTAAAGATGTCCTTTAAAATAGCTTTGCTGAAGAATGAAAGCGGGATATTGCTTATAAAAGTTTTATTGGCGCATGTAAATGGGGGATTTGTTCGCCTCTAGCCAGCCATGCGTTGCGTCCCAGAGCGAATGCGTCATCCGGCACTAAACGCAAGTTAAAGTCAGGCTCCGCCACTATGCCTACATGTAATTGCACTATGTATTGAAAGTCATATTCATTTTGGATATCGCTTGAGGCATCCATAGAAAAGAGTTTATCTACGTTACCTTGTAACTCTTCGCCACCCTGAGTTAATCGCTCAAATGTCTGTACGGTTTCTTTATAATCTGCCGGTAAACGGGCATAAATCTGATCACGAAAATTTCCGATTAAGAGTCGGTCTTCCTCGTCTAAGATAAAGGCACTGGTGCGGGCCACATCTCCTATTCGGTCTTTGAGGTCAGTTTTCATCGTATCCATGCTCTCTTGGTGAAAAAACACCAAAATGCTGCCGACTAAGGCCATAATAGCAATGAGCATCAAAGCCCCAAATTTTATACCGAAAGATATTTTCATTTATCCAAACCTTCCCTATTTTTATTTTATTTATTCTTTACTCGTAGCGCTAAGACATTATCAAGAGTTTAACCTGGCTAGGCACCATACTCATACCAAATGCGCCAGGGCTCATACCATTTTGTCCAGTAGGCTTCAACATAGTGGTCGCCGGCATGCCACCGATGAGTGTTTTAAAACTGCCAATTAAATTTTTACTGGGCCCCATTACCATGCCTGACAAAGGATTCATCATAGTACCGATATTATCACCATTACTCATCGGAGTAATGGTCATTAAATTATGATTTGGCATACAAACAGTCAACACTTTAAATTGACTAGGGATAGCCGTCATCGGCATAGCCATATTAGGATACGGAATAGGCATAGGCACAGGCCCTGCTGGGGTCGGTATCGGTGTTAAACAAACATCAGGCATGGCAAAATCAAGCCCCATCATATGTGTTTTAGCAAACATATCCTCTACCCCATATGAATTCGTTCAGCATCCACCTTAACGTCGCTTTTTGCAGTAATAACCTGATTATTAGCGCGTGAATTTAACGTACCTTTAATATTGTGAACCCAATTACCAATATTGAGGGTTTCTATTGTTTCGACCCAGCGGATCACTTGATCAGCTTTTTGATACACCCGTTCAAACATACCATGTACTTCTTTTATATGGGCTTGGGCTTGGTCACTTTTTACGTCTAGCTTTTGACTGTTGGTCGATAGCGTCTCAGTGGTAATAGTATGACGCTTTGACAGGGCACTGACTTCTGGTGATAGATGAGAGATAGACTCTAAAGAAGTAATTTGCATCGCTTTTTTACTCGTCATTGACAAACAGCCCTCACTTTCAAAGGTAACGTCACCTTTTAGAGAAAGCTTACTGCGCTGGGAGGCTTTTTCTAAAATAGCTAAAATATAAACGTCTCCGTCAATCATGTTAATTAATACTTTATCATCCACTTCAGGCACTAATAAGCAACTTGCCGACTGCTTTGCTGGTAACACGCCCTTATCAGACTGCACAATAAATAACTGCGCTAATTCTTTTTTGACCACACCAGAAAGCAGTGAAGCCACGGGCGAATGCATTGAAACAACATTGTTTTGTACATAACTTTGTGCATTATTTTGCATGGTATTTGCCCTACTTAAATTCGATTAAAAATAATGGATGACTTATTACTGACTCTTATCACTTACTATTGACTAAAATTCTCTGCTTTTTCTTTATTTTTATCCGTGCCTAACGCTAAGGTTTTATCACTACCAAACCAGTTAGTGCCTTGATCTGTTATACAATGTAAATTGGTCCTGAATAATGTGGCATTGCTGATTAATGCATCGGTTAAATTAGCATTTGAAAAATCAACGTAGGTTAAATCGCAACCGTCAAAACTGCTTTCAGAGACATCCGCATTGGTAAATTGCGCTTGTACTAACTTAGACTTAGCAAAATTGCTTTGTTTTACTATTGCTTCATTAAATAATGCTTGCTCAAGTTCGCAATCTCTAAAATCACTATTGCTAATGTTTGCCTTAATAAACATCACATTATTCGCAATGGCTCCCCTAAAGTTAGTGCTATTTAATTTTGCTTCCATGAAACCACATTGCGTTAAGTTACACTCCTGAAAGTTAGCATTTTTTAAACTGCTTTCTCTAAATTGGCAAATTTTAATGATGACTTTTCTGAAGTCAAAATCATCAAAGTTGGCATTTTGAAAAAACACCAACTCAAGCTCTGCCTCATCTAAGTTAGCCTCATTAAATTCACAGTCAATATAGTTGGTACGGTAATGTACAGTTTTATGCCATTGACTTTGATTCAATTGACACGTAATAAAGTTCGCTTCAAAAAAGTGACTGTGGTTAAAGCTGACCCTATCTAAATTAGTCTCAACGACATTCAATTGCTTACATTGCCAATACTCAAATTTCGCCTGCGAAAAATCACTTTGAATAATATTCACCCCTTCACCAACGGGTGCTTGAAAATTGGCTTTAAGGGCTGAACACTTAACAAAATTACAACTGGCTAATTGTGCTTGAGTAAAATTTACCTTATCAAAAATACATTCAACAAAATTAGCTTGTTGTAAATTAGCCTGACTAAAGTCACAACCCGTAAAGTCTACCTTGGCAAAAGCCCCGCCAGAAAGATCGATGCCTTGATAGTTTTGACCCGACAAATCATGGTCACTCACCGCTGGCGGCTCGTCGGATAATCCTTTAATACGATTTTGTAGTGCTTGTAACGATAATTTAGTTTTATTGAGTGGACTTGGCTGTTGATCGGTCATTTAACTTGGTCTCCAATCTTTTAACAGGGTGTTATCTAAAATCGCACCATAAAAAGAAGTACCACCTAACGTCGCGATGAAAAAGCTGGCGCTATATAAATTAGCATCTGAGAAATTACAGTGGCGAATATCAGCCTGCATAAAACTGGCTTCCATCAAGTCAGCCCCTTTTAACGTACTGCCCGATAAACGTGTATCTAAAAAATGACACTGTTTGGCGATTGCCTTATTGAAATTACTGTTAGTGACGACTGAATCGCCAAAGTCGCATCGATACATTATGGCATGTGAAAAATCTGCATTTTGTAATTGGCAATCTCTTAAGTTTGTTTCAGTGATTTCAGCATGGTTAAAACGACTGCCTTTTAAATCGCAACCGCCGACAAAACGGGTGTTATTCATAATGACTTGTTCAAAGTTATTATTGCTCATCTTCGCCATCACAAAGTTAACCTTAGACAGATCACTACCGGTAAAACTCGCATCGTTAAAGAGTGGCTTTATGAAATTACTTTCAGAGAGATCACATTGATTAAACTGACAACCGGTTAATTTCAGCTCAATAAAGTTTAATTTTACTAGCTTACAACGGGTAAATTTACAATCTTTAAACTGAGTTTCAAGCAGCATATCCATACGCTCACCAAACTCGCAATCAATAAACTCGCAGTTGCGGAGGGTCGATTTTGCTAAGGTGATTTCATCAAGATTAAGACCAATAAATTTACAATTATCAAGTTTGTGCTGCGCCTAAGTTAGCCCCCTTTATTTTGCAATGATCAAAGGTGACGTTAGTTAACTTAGCGTGGGCAAAGTTAATGGCGGTTAAATTTGATTGATTAAATTGAACCTGACTTAATTGGCTATATTCAAAAAAGCCATTTTCTAGATTAATAGCGGAAAATTGCTGTTGTGATAACGCGCAAAACGCGAAATCTTTTTTGCTGATGGCTTTTCCCGCAAGGTAAGCCGCTAAGAGTGCCGCCACTAATTCAGGCTCTTGACCTTTATGGGGGAGAGCTGGACTCTGCTATAAAGTGCGCCCCTTGTAAATAACTGTCATTAATAAAGTCATTAGCCTCCTGCATTTGCGCAGACAGCTCTTTGTTATCTAACAGCTGCTCCAGCTCATTCATTTGTTGCTGCTGCTCCTCGTTTAACTCAATGTTATGCTCCGCCATCATTTTTTTCTGCTCGCTCAACTGTTCAGCGGCTTGTGCAAGCTGAGCACTTAGCTGAGTATCTTGCTCAATAGTATCAGGACGGGTTAATACCGGAATAGCATCCATACTTGCTAACATCTCTTCAAGCTGTTTTATTGATGGGTTCAGCTGCTCTGCCATTTCAGGCTGCTGGGCGGCTTGTTGCTTTAATTCTGAGAGCTGCTGCTCTACCTGCAATAACGCTGTTTTTTTTTGTTTTTCGGCCATCGCCTCCATATGCGCCTGCACTTCATCCATGGCTTTGAGGTTTAGCTTAGTCAAGTCAAGATCATCGAGTTTCGGTGCCTCTTTCATCGCGCTTATACCCGGTAATATTTTATCGGTTAAGGCCTGCAGTTTTTTGGCATCTTCGGGCAATTCAATATCCTGAGGCGGATTTTTTATTTTATCGACTAACTCATCCGCTTGTTTGTCCATGCCATTGGCTCTTAATTGAGCCACTTGTTTGTCGATAGCCTCATCCATTTCCTGCTCGGCCTGCTGCTTTTTGCCCTCGGCAAAGGCGCTCATATTGTCGCCCATTGCCTGTTCATATTCAGTATCACTTAATAATTGCTTAAAACCACAGGTAACGCCTTCGGGGATAAGGGGGGCTGAATACATCATATATTTAAACCCTTCTTCAGGATCAGAGCGCAATTGCATCTGTTCCTGATAAAAAGCGCTGGGTTTAGCCGATTCAGCTAAACCTTGATGCGCCACTAACAGCTTTTTAATATCTTTTGCTTGAGGATGATTGATCTCGATCGTGCCGCGGTGCACAACAATGCCGATATTTTCGTTAGGGAAAAAATATACTGTGTCTAAATTAAGGGGCACTTCTTTAAACATCACCAATTTATCATCACGTTTCTCATCTTCTGGGTATTGCTCTAACTCAGCTTGTTCAAGTGTATTTAACGGAATTTCTTGTTCAATGAAACAACGACCAATCACGCTAGGTAAATTACCTTTAATTTCAGTCATGGTTTCATGCATATTGGTAATGCTAAAAGCTTCATCGCCCTTTAGGTAGCGGTCAAAGCGCTGATCCGCTGGCGCAGTATAAAAATAATCCCAGTGAATATCAGGGGCTAAGCCCGGCATATGGTTTTGCAGGTAATTGTCATCAAAGGTGCCATACAAGTTTTTTCGTTGTGACCACTCACTGTTAATAGCAGCAAAACCCTGAGGGGTATAGGCGCTTTTATCCTCAGGAATTTTTTTCGAAAGGACCGGAAAATCAGGGTGTTCAATATTCGGTAAAAAACTTAAAACTTCATCGGAATCATTATCAATCAAGCCTTTTCCGGTTTTATTATAGAGGTGCGCTTGTCCGCCATAAGCATGATCAGAACTCATCGGCATTTGCGTAAAAGGCTCTGCCGCAGAGGTATGTAATAAAAGTCCTGTGCCCTGCCAGTAGCGCTCACCATACACATTTAAGGTTTTTGTAATATTTGCCAAACTAACTGACACATCCACTCTGGGAGCGGGCAGCTGCTGAGGCGCAAAGGCATCGGCAAACACCAAAAATTCACAGGCGTCTTTATTGATCGCCTCATCAAACAGATTATTTTCACCCAGATTAGCGGCGATAATGGGCCATAATGTCTGCTCCAGGACAGCCTCACCCGAATCGAGATAGAAGCCCCATAAAGTAGATGCTACAAAAAATTGCTTTTGTTGATACTTAAAAATATTGGTTAATAATGAAGCCTGTTGGCTTTTTATAATATTCAAATACTTTCCATATAGTTAACTTAACAGAGTAATTATAGAACTCAACAATCTAGCTTTAGAGGAGCCTACTTCAAGTTCTTTACTTTTTAATTCCATTAACTCTTTCTGAATTTTCATGTTTTTTTTCACTAATTCGACAGCATTCTTTGATCTTATCTCAGCCATTTTACCGCTGTGTTGAGCATCCCCACCCATGAATGAACTTTGGCACTTTTCCAGCCCCCCAAGACCTGTTTTTACCTCGTTTTCCAAAATAGTACTTGAAATAACTATGGAATTACTCATCAAAGTACCATCTATTTTTAATGAATTGGACATTCCCATCGCTTCGAGGTGCATTAAATTATCCATCACGCCAATGTGGGTAGACATTACTGTTGACCCAACGTCAATTTCCATTTTCATTTCTAGCGTAGGTAAACCATCCCCTTTAAAGCTAAATTTTGTGCCTGGTGCAGGTTCCCTTATTATTTCATAAGAGGTGGGATTCCCCCAAGTACTCACTCTGGTTTCTGTTACTTTGCCTGGAGCACCACCTTCGGCCATGTCTACTTTTTCATATTCAGTTCGACTTCCTGTTGGCGTGCTTTTCCACTCTTCTGATATGCCACCCTCTGACTTAGACTCATAAGTCTTATAGCCTTTGCCATTGAACTTAACCTCTCGACTTTTCCCTCCCACAGAGACCTCTATAGAATTACACTTATGACTTACCTCAATACTGTGGGTATTATGACTATAGTCATAGGCGTGGCCATCTATAGTTTTTTCGACATTAGTACTATCTTTAAAGTCGGTAAGATAATCGGGCTCACCGAACTGTTCAAACAATGTTGTAGATACTATACGGTCTTTTTTTGGAGAAAGTGCAGTCCAATGGGGGCCTCCAATATCACACCAGTCATAAGGTAAATCCTTGCGATTAACCTTTGTGTGTGCCTGACTGATAGTGTTTTCTGTGTAACTATTGCCCAGGTTATAATTCCAATAACCGCCAAAATCGAAGATATTACCGTTTTGCGAGTTGAAGGTATCGTGATGAGCGACACGAACCCGGCCTTTTTTGAGTGTGTCAGGCCAATCGACTTCATTGTTTTCGTAATCTAACACCCCTAGTAAATTGAATTTTTCCATTGTAGTGATTAAATTGGCTGGGTCGGCAGCATGTCTTGAGCAATGCACTTCCCAATTATTACCAAAGTAAAAATGTTTATTATCTGAGCTAGGGGTTTTATCTGCGCCTGTTGCGAAATAATTAAATTGGTTGCCTTTATTCCATGAGTACTGGTTCCCTGACAATCTTTGAATTATATATTCTCCACTTACTTCTTGACTCTTTGTTAGTGCATTGGACGGCTTTCCATTAGTGCCCATTTTATGAAATTTAAATAATGAGGTGTCTCTGATGTACTCGTCCCAAAAATTTGATTTTGAATCAGGTATAGCATTCTGTGTCAATGCAGAATTTGCGACTATAACTCTTTTACAACTATAAGATTTGCCCTCATAAGTAACGATATCACCTTTAACATAAGCCGAAGTGTTATCGAATGCACTAATCGTCGCGGTGTCATCGTTGGATTCACTACTCGTCGTAACGGTCACTCTCTGCCCACCGCTGATATCTCTGCGCTCAATCCCCCCCGTCACCATTACAAAACCCGAACCGTCGTGATTAGGCGCACCTAAATGCATATAGGTTTTATCATCACCGGTTTGCAGTTTAATCCGGTTTTTCCCCTCTTTATCTTCCAGCTCTATTTTATTGCCCGACGCGGTCTTGATAAGATTGTTGCTTTGATTTTCAGCGGTGACAATACTTTGCTGCTCGCCACTGTCGTTGATAGTGCCACTGATAAAGGGTCTGTCCGGATCGCCGCCTATAAAGCCCAACAATACCCGGGTACCGTTACGCAAGGGGAAATGCATGCCTTCATTAGCGCCGCCGTAAGGCTGCATCATGCGCACCCAATGGGATGCTTTACCGCCATCACGGTCTTTTCTATCAAAGGGCAGTTTGACTTTATAACGACCGGATTCATCCAGCTCTGCATAACCCGAGTCTGCCGCTTCAGCATCGACAACCGCATTGAGGGTACCGTTTATTTCAGGGGCAACGGTTTGTCTTTTAGGGGCAAAGTCGTGCTCCGTTGACAGGGCGGTGAAGCTGTTGCTGTAATTTACCAGGGCATTTTCTTGCCGGTGCCGCTCCTGGTATTCATTTACATTAGTCCCTTCGTGGTGAATACTTTCTAACAAGTAACCTAATTGGTTAAAATTATCTCGGGGATGTTCGGCCAACTTAAAGGTATGACCGATGGTCATGGTTGCCACATCACCCTGACAAATGTAGGATTTTTGCCGGCTTAAATAGGCATTGGCGTGTATTTCGGCTAACTGCTGCCCTTCTTCAGGGGAAGTGATATTTAAGCCATACAGATTAATTTCGCCCATGCCGGTGCTATTTATCACATGGGTGCCACGTATATCCAGCGAGGGGGTTTCATCATTAAAGTCACGTAGGGTGACTTTTTTAGGCAGGGTTTGCCGTTTACAAATAATACTGTTTATGGTGTTGGCTTGGCTTACCACATTCAGCCCACTGCTGGGTTGAAAAACCACCCGTGTGGTACTTTGTGCCTGACTTATGCTAGGCAAGGCTTGATTGTTATCACAAAACACCAGCACTTCACCGCTATCACTTTGTTCAAAGTAATAATAAATACCCTCACGCTCGATAATACGCTGCAGGTAAGCTAAATGGGTTTCGTTGTACTGCAATCTAAAAGGCCACTTGCGGTAAGTGCGGGCAAGTTCAAAGCGAAAATCTTGCCCTTGAATAAAGTCAGCCTCTTCGAGTATGACCGTTAACGTGTCTTGTATGCTTTCGTTTAAATACACTTCGTTGGTTTCAAACAAACCCAGCTGCCATATTCTAGGCACCATATTCGCCCGGTATAAGGTGCTGTCGGGCAGGTAGTTGATGTCTTCAAACTCATTGATCAAACCATGGATAATGCGAATAGGTTTAGCTTGGTCTCCATAATAAATCTCAATGCTACAGGCTTGATTTAATATGCTATCGCCATCGAGGTTGATGTCGCTTGATTTAAGCTCTAGTTCAAAATTAAATAGGCTGGAGATGGTTTCTTGCCCTGAAAATTTTAATAGGGTCAAACTGTCGTTTTTCACCCCACTTTCTTGGTAAATAAATTTAAAGTGAAATTGGCTCATTAAAGATGTCCTTTAAAATAGCTTTGCTGAAGAATGAAAACGGATATTGCTTATAAAAGTTTTATTGGCGCATGTAAATGGGGGGTTTGTTCGCTGTTAGCCAGCCATGCGTTGCGTCCCAGAGCAAATGCGTTGTCTGGCACTAAACATAAGTTAAAGTCAGGCTCCGCCACGATGTCTACGTGTAATTGCACCAATAGAGGTTGCCCAATAAAGTATTGTATTAAGCCCTGAAACGCTTGCCAGTACTGAGGACTTAGACACCATTTTTTATACTCTGTGCCTGACAGTGGTGAAATAGACAACACAACTTTAGATTGCAGGTCTAGCATTTTATTACCCAGTACAGTACTAAAGCTTAATTGATTAGCTTGCTGGTTTAAGGCTAATTTTTGCGATGTGGCGATATCCACTTCACGGTTAACACACTGGGTTATGGATATGGTGGCGTTGGGGAATAAGTCTTGCACTAAATTTTGTAAGCCCGCTACGGTGCCCTTTTGATGGCGGAAAATATTCACGTTACGCAATATAAAGGCTTTATCAGGAAAGTCGTTTAACCACAGTTCATCTTTAAAACCCACCATCGCCAGCATAAACGCATAAACATTCTTGCGCCCTTGGTCTAAATAGTGGGGTAACTGCTGAATATTAGCGCTATACAGCAGTTGATAAAGCCGTTGATGAATAAGATCTAAAAATATACGGGCTTGGTTTTGGTCTTTATGTGAGGCTTGTACTAATTCTTCGGTGAAAAATTTAGGCAATGGCGATGCATTGCCGTATAGGCCGGGCAAATTTACGTTTAAATAATATAAAAACTGTTGTTCATTTTGCCATTGCTTGCTGACAGAAACCACTTGGGTTCGTGCATGCTGTAAGCCCAGTATGGGCCTTATACGTATCATGTTAAGGGGATCGAGTTTATTCGCTAAGCTAAGCTCACATAGCAGTTTGTATACTTCTATAAAGCTATATTTGCTCGCGTCTGCGATCAATTCTTGTTCGATCATTTGGCTATACCGCCAAAATTAATCGGCCACAGTCTCAACTCTCCTGTACGTGACTCTGTGATCCCTAGTTGACTAAAACTATTAATAGACACTTGCAGGGCTAACAGTTGATTCAGCAAAGCAGAAAATAAAAAACTTTCTCCTTGGTTAATAAAGTGCTCGCTGTTTAATTGCACTAAAAATTGGCTACCTCTGATCAACAAGCCGTTCTCTAAGTGATCGATGGCTTTCATATCAAGCTGGGTGATGGCGTTAATTCTGTGCTCGAGTGTTTTATATTTGGCAGTATTTTTAAGCTGCGCGGGAATATGATGCCGTAACACTTGTTTTAGTTGTGGTGCATTCTCTACATTTTGTAAACTTAAGGCTTGATCAGATACGACCTGCCACGCCTCATTCGCAATAATTTGCGCAGGAAGATATTCGGTAGTGGTCGTTAGATTAGTAAACGTCACTAATTCAGGGCTAGTACTGGTTGCTTGGGTAATTTGCTGGGGAGGTAAATTAGCCGCCACTTCACCGTGACAACATTTAAGCTTAACCCTCAATACTTCCTGACTTTCTGGGCGCGAACCCGGTTCAAACTCCAGCGCTAACCAGTTGGCTACTTCGCCGTCATTAATGCCGTGTTTTCGATAGTAATAAAAGCCCCCTGATTTTGAAGAAGTACTTTTGGGTTTAACAATGTTCTGATATTTTTTATTGCGCTCACGCTCACGCTTTATGCTTTCAACACTCAGTACCTCAACAATGGGTAAGAGAAGCTCGGTTGATACATTGCGAGACTGCGCTGTTAGCGGAAAATCAAGCTGTACGCCATTCATGGCTGCAGGCTCAGCAAAGTGCTCAAACTCATTCACTACCGGTGTGCAATACAATTTTAGGTGCTGGAGTGTGATTTCAGGCAAGCTCCAACTGGGCTGCTTAAACTGAAAGGTAATTGAAAAATTATCGCCGCTACGTCGTTGCCACTGGGATAGGTTGAGTTCAAAAAACTGCAATTTTTCAGGCACAGTATAATATTCTTGTAAAATACTGTGCTGGTTTGATGCACTACTGCCATCGAATATATTGTCTCCAAGGCTGTAACCTGTCAGGCCTAGTTTTTCGACTGATATGTCGCTCACACCTTCGTTTGAGCTGATTTGAATAGACTGTAAATTTTGCGCCAGCATTTTTAACCAGATACTTGCATCACTTGCTGGCTGATTGATGTAAAAGCGCAGGGTATCAAATGTGTAATTGGCGAGATCGTTTTTCTCAGAGGTAAAACTACCTACCAGCTCGACAACTCGTTGTGAGGTTTGCTTAATGTGTTTGTCAACATGATTTACCTGCAATGACGTCAGTCTTACCGGTAGCACTTCCACTTGCCATGCACTGCTAAAGCGACAGGAGATTTTATCTTGACCATCTTCGTCTAATTTTACCGGGATTGAGTCAAAATTAGCACCGTTTTTTATGGTCAGCGGCGAAATCAAGTTGGCCTTCGGCGCTAAAGACAAAATACTAACGGCTGGAATGGGTTGCATGAGTGTGGGTGTTAAGGCTTGAGATAAAGCCTGTAATGCAACAGGGAATTGCTCATCCAGTTCTTTTTTAAATTGCGCCGTTAAATATGAAACACCTTGCAAGATCATATCGACGTCGGGGTCGAGTATGTCACGGTTTAAACTTTCAGTAATTGCCGGGTATTCTTCACTAAAGACTTTAGATGATTCTTTGAGAAGCTTTAATTCTTGTTGATATAGTTCAGCTAAATCCATTATTGTAATTCCAGTTCAAAGGTACTATCAGATTGTAATTTCCCTAGTATGTTAATGGCATGCTCGGATCGTGTTACCACCGACAATTGGAATGACAAAATTACGGTCACGTTTTTATTCTTGGTGAGTTCACTGGTCAGTGTTTCTATTCTTTGATCATACTTTTTCAGTAATGTATGAATAATATTCAGTACACTTTGCTGCTCTTGCAGCCCAATGATCCCCTCATTGATGTTGATTGTCGGCATTCCCATTGCTGGGGCACTTAGTACGCTTCCCTGACGGGTATTTAACAGTTTTTGCAAGAAATTCTTTATGGACGTGGCAATATTCAATGACTCATCAAAATTATTGCTTTCTTTTTTTGCATTAAGCGTATTGAGTTTTTCAGATAATCTTAACATTATCGATCTCCCCGCCAGTTAGTTTGGTAGGTGATATCGCCATCGGGTCCCCAGCTCCATGTAATGCCCTCGTAGACTAACGAAACATTTTCCATAAAGCGTAAATATTCTTTTTCTGAATTTTCTACTGAAGGTGTCCAAGGACTCAGAGAAATAATGTGTGCATTCGTTAACTCTATACGAAAATAAACTAATTCTTGACCTTGGTCGGTATACCTAAACCACTCTAAAACGACCGTGCTTAAACATTCTTTTTCAACTAATGCACGGTATAATTTGGGGGTGCTTTTGTCTAATTCCTTCAGTATGCTGATTGGTTGATGCACAACCGGTCCATTCCCCATATTCGCGTGCAAATTAGTGGGTAATTTTACTTCATGACTGTAAGAAAACAGCTCGATGGTTTTTTCTCGTGCCTTTCTGATGGAAGAGCCTTCAATAACACCTTGCACTTCACCTTCAATGGTCATGTAACCTGAAAATTCCATTAGCTTACCTCTTCAATCATCGGCACCACAGTATTAATAGCAATCGTATTGCCTAAATACTTCATGTGAGGGGAAAGCTCTACTTGAATATCAAACCAACCTGCGTCGCTTGTTGCAACCACCACAACGCTTGCATCTTTTAAAGGTCTTTGCGCTCTCAACACTTTTGATGGCGCTTCAACATCTGATACAAACTGCCTAAGCCATCTATTTAATATAGTAGAAAGCGCGCTTGAGCTAGTTGTGGCCCCCACACTTTCTCTAAAAATGATTTTCAAACAATGGATGATACGCATCACAATAAATAGGTACTGCAATTGTGCACTTGCAATGCTATCGACACTCTGATGTCGATGGTTGACTTTAACATTGCCCCAGCGCACTGAGTTTGCTGATTGAAACAGTAATTGGTTTTGGTAAGCCTTGGTACAAACGGGGTTGAAACCTAGGCTGATAAGTTCTGCTTCTTTTTCTTCTGAAAAAGCAATTTCAACCGGTAAGTTGGTATTTTTGGTCTGTAATGCGGATAAATCTAATACCCCACCTTCAGTGCCAGAAATAAAACTACAGAAACCGCTGTCTTCAAAGCTTTTGAATAGGTTGTCAACAAAACCAAAGCTGGCATTACCCCACAGGCAATCTTCGTGACTATTGCCGGTATTTTCTTGAAACCAACTCAGGCCTTTTGGGTCTTTGTTATAGATATCTCTAAATAATAGCCGCGGCATGGTTAACGCCAGAAAGCTGGCTTGTTCTGTTGAGATAAAACTACGCCATTTAATATAGCGATTACTGCCATGGATCTCTGAGATATAAGAAGAGTCTTGGAGGGTATTAAAGTCGGGTACATCAAACATGTTGGCACTTACGCCGGTGACTACGGGCAGGTGTGCTTTGCTGCACACATCTGTGATAGCTTTTAGTAAGGTAAGGTCAGAGCCTGACCCGGCAAAGTAATCGTCAACCAGTAACACACCGTAAGGTACGGCACCATATTGACCGATACTATTAATGTAGACATGCTGGTATAAACTGGAGCTGGGTAAATCACTGCTGCTGAAAAGGTCATCCCAAAGTACGTTCTTACTGGCTGATGCACATTCAACAATTAACACCTCACTTTGAGCTGCGGTTTGACATAATAAGTACAGGCCACGCCATGCTGACTCAAGTTGCTGCCAATTAGCCTGGTGTAAAATTTGATTTAACACTTGTGATAAGACCAACTCAAGCTCACATATAATAAGCTCTAATTGGTGTCTTTTAACTTTTTCTACACTCAGTTCAGCAAGTTGAATGTGTTTAAGGGTAAAGACTTCGCTTGAGAAAGAATTACCATCTTGTTGTAGCACTTTATGGATGGTGTCAATCACTCTGGATATTTCCAGTAAAGAAGGCTCTTTTTGTATTATGGCTGCTGGCTCAAAGTCAGAGTAGCTATCCAGTGCATAGCTTAAAGTAATAGTTTGTTTTTCTAAACCCATCAATTGGCATAATTGTGGATTATCAATATCAACATCAATCACAGGTGAAAAACTTTTAATCACGTGATCAAAGTTATTGTGATTAATTTCTATTGGTTCATTCAGTTCTTCAGGTGGATTTTCGCCACATAATGGCGCAAGGACTAAGGCTTTAAAGGGTACGATGGCGCCTTGTTTGGGTAAAAATGAAATACTGTTTACATCGACCATTTACTATGCCCAGCACTGAGCAATAGATGTGGGTGGCTTAGGGGGTTTGATTGACAAGGCTCGACTCAACTTACCCGCGCCTTCAATGTCTAGTTTTACGTCAAAGTATTGTATTTTATAACTATTAAGTTCGTAGAAGTGCTCGGGAAACTCTTCTAAAATAAAGCGTTTTTTACCGGTTTTAAAATTTAATAAAAAGTCGAGTACAGCATTTTCACCGTCATAAACTTTTTCAAGGGTTTGATTACCGACCTTAAACTTTAGACTTACACTTCGGCATGTGTCGTCCCATTTGAATAACTTTTTAACAATGTAATTACGATTTACCAGTGTTTGATCTTCAGCCGGACAGTTTAAGCTGATATCTGTTTTTGATACATACAGAAGCGAATTTTCACTGGTATCTGTGGGTTTTGCGGTGATAAGGAGGTCAAACGACTCATACTTTTTGCGCATGCTTAGGTCTTTTGCTCGGATCAGGTAATCTAACAGACTCGGTTCAAAGGGCATTTTCTTCTCAGCAACCTTTTTGAAGCCATATCCCGCACCCCGTTTATTTTTAACAAACGGCTTTAGGGTGCTATCGAAAAATGCCCACAACACCCCCCCTTCACCATAAACAAATTCGTCTAATTTGTAGTTAGGCACACCGGATAACTCATAAAGGAAATCGTCCTCCCATGACTGCTCTAACAAACACGCACTTTCTTCTAACATGAAATCTTCCAGCACCAATATGGCGCCGATGTATACGCTCCAGAAAGCTTCAGTAGAATTGCCTGCTTTGCCAATTAAGCCTTGTAGCTTAGTGATGGTAAGTTTAGCGTTAGCTAAAGGTGTACTTTCGTCTATTGGATTATTCTCAAATTCGAAGAAGGCTTTAATCGTTTTATGGGATTCTTTTTGCTGCTCAACATTAAATACCAGGTTTGCAATTAAACCTTTATATTCATCTAAGGTCTTAGCCGCTTCCTGCAAATTCAACTCTCGCTCTGATGGGCCAGGTCCTGCGCCACTTGCTTTGTCCAGCTTTTTCTTGGTCTTTAAGCTGCTCTTGGCTGAACCCGCAATGGCTTTACCAACTGCACCGAAGGCACCTACTACTTTTAATCCTAATTTGGTCAAGACCTTGTTCTTCTTGGGATTACTTTGAGATTCATTTTCACCCATCGCAAGCATGTCTTGATAATACAAAACAAATTCAAACCAATCGGGTTTAACGTCGATGTTGTTAAAAGGTGCTAATTGAAAGTCTGCATCATTTAATAATCGGAAGAATATGTTTCTTCCTGTGGATAAATTATTAATGACATCCAACCATTCGCTTCTGCTGCTAAGGGTATTTTTACCCGTATGAAAATTCTTTAAAAATGCTCCCCAACTGGCTAAATAGTTTTGTTGGTATTGCTGCTGAAATACCGGTAAGTACCTAGCTAAAAAAGGATGGTCATCACCTAAAGCTATTAATATTTGTTCTGAAAAATCATCAATAACCTCTTTACCTGCTAGGGTATAAGCCCCCTGAACTGAGCCGGAAGACGCCATAGATTTTGAACCCTGCCAGTAGTCATTGAGATTTACATGCTCGACGTTTTGATTGTTATTAACCCAATCAATCAACCAGTCCATGGTGCCGTCTGAAGATAGTAATAAAGAAGAGATCGCTCCCTGGTATGTGAATGATTTGTTGTTGCCACGCTTTACGATAGTTTGCGCTATCTGCTGCGCGCTGCATCACAAGACTTTTCAGGTATAGGTCATTTAAGCCATCAATGACATCAGGCGAAAAATTTTCAATATATAAGCTATCAAAGGGTTGCGGTAGTAAAGCCAGATCAAATAATGATGCCCCATTTCTGGCTGAACTTAATACGTTAATGCGTCGCATTAATATTGTTAAGTAATCAACTTTAACTTCAATATCAGCTTTATCGAGTTGCCCAATTTGGTCTTCAAAAAAGCTATCTATCGGCACAATCAATGTGTCTTGAATATCGTGGGCTAAGGTGGCTTTGAGTGTTGGTACCTTAAAGTCACCTTCGGAAAGGGGCAGCCAGTGGGATATATTAACGTCATTCAAACGGTTAATTAGCTGATATCGACTTTCAAAGTTTGCAATGATTTTATCTTGCTCTTCTGAATTAGAAAGTTGCATCTCGTATTGCTGATAGATATCACCGATCCTTTCCTTATCATTGCTATGTAAAAGCACAAGAATAATAACCAGTATCGAAGCGGCAGAAAAATAGGTTCCCAAACGTTTGTTGCTTTCAATATCGCTGGCTGTATTTTTATTCGTCGATGTTGCAGGTAACCAACATAATGCTGATTGCTCTAATAATTGATCCGCAAAACTTGCTTTATTGCCTTGGGACATCACAACAAACAAACCAGCACATATAGGCTTGCCTTGAAAGCTGTTATTTGAAAATAATCTATTGCAAAAAGAATCTACTGTCAGTTGAACTTCATTGGTTTTATGGGGAAGGTTTGCGACAGTCTCCTCAAAACCTTGATTAACTAGATAAGTTAAAGAGCCTTGTTTAAAAACATCCTGCATTTGTAGGAAACAGTTATCGACTAAAGTATCTACTGTATTTAAATTTTGATTAACAATGCCTAATGTTTGCGCTTTCCAGTCTTCAGTTAACCTTGCTAACCAGTTATCAACGCCACTTAACTCCTCTAAACCAAGAAGGGTTATATTTATTGGCACTTCAACACCACAATGCTCTTTGATTTCTTCATACTTTTTACGAAGTGTATCTGCTATTTGATTTCTGGCGCTAAGGTCTACTAAATCATTTACGTGGATAGATACTAATAATCCATCTAATGACTTTTCTTTTTCGCTTGAGGCTAAACCATGAAGTATTTGCAACCATTCACTGTTGGCTGCGGCATTAACATCCCTCATTAAATAGGAATCTACGTCCACCACTACAAGCTGATTAAAAACAAGCCAATTAATATGTTTATACTCAGTAAAAATAGGATCATTTATTTTCGGCTTATTGGTTGAGTCATTGCATAACCAGTCGGCGTGTTTATTATCCATTTTTAAATGCATAATGAAGTTTGCATCTTGCTGCTGTTCATTCGCGCTATGGTTTCGATGAACTCTGGCGATCACGCGTTTAATATGTTTATCAATATCTTTAGAAAACAAAAAATGGAAAAAGGATAGTTTGGTTTTATCACTTTTTGCAGACTCGATATTGATTAGCTTTTCAACCCGTTGTTTGGCCTGCCAGCGCTTATATAGATAAATACAAAATTTAATGCCGTACCAGCCAACGAAAATGGCAACAAATACTTGTATACCGATGGCTTCTGTTAAACCTGCCAATATAGCCCCTGCAAAACAGACACCAAATATTACTGACCAAATAAAGACAATAAGTAGAAACTTCAGGAATTTTTTCATTCTATAATACCAACTAAATTTGGCTTAAAATTTGAGATACGCTCTCGACAAGATCGCTTCTCAATAAAAAGTAGGTTAATAAAACCGCTGCAATTGGGACAAGTACTAAGAGCAACTCTTTTTGTTTTTTTCTACTAACCTGACTACCGTTATTTATTTCACGGTTCGGGATCTCTGGTGAAAACAAATGGCTATCAATGTTTTTTGATAGAAGCGCATAATTTGCCTGAATAATTTCTTGCTTAACGCTTTGCTCTCCACTTTCAAAATAACAACCGGAAAAACCTTGCACCAAGGCATAAAGAAAAACTTCTCTCACATCTTGTTCTTTTTCATCATTTTCGTTTAAACCGTCAAGCCTTTCGTAAAATTGCATTCCGGCTTTTTGAGTGTCGAAATAGGTCTTTTGAAAGGGCTCATTTGCCCACTCATCACGGTGTTTCCAATCAGACGCTAAAATCATTTCGTCAATTAATGCACAAACCGCGAATAAGGCATTTTGATTTTGTTGTTTAGAATAACTTGCACAGTTAACCTTAGATAACAAAGCGTTTAAGTCTTCTTTTACGCCAATCAGGGATTTATCTAAAGTATCAGATAGTTCTTGATGAAGTTCTTTAAGTCCTTGAAATACTGGAATATAATTATCTATTAATCTCATTATTTATCCTTGCACTGCGATTAATTCGATTACTATATCTTCTGGAGCGTCATTCCAGATAATACCAATTCGTCTCATTTCTATCACTTTTTGCCACTGGTACGACTGTCGATCAATATTAAAATAATAACTGTCAGGAACCGTTGCAACACCTTGTGGCTTTTTGTTCAAATAGCTCAATTCAGCCCCTGGCAATGCCCGTTTAAGATAAACATCCACCTGACCATCAGCCCCTACTTTTACAAAATCAAGTCTCGAGTCCATATCATCTAATAAATTTTCTTTGGTCCTAACCCGAATATATATTCGGGTATTTGCGGCTAAAAATTCACTGCTTAATGGTGCAACAAACTTAGAGCCGCCTTGATGTACCAAATTGATCAATAATTCAGGCTTAATAGTAAGTTCATTTAATAATTTAACCGTGAGTTTGTTCGCTCTAGAGAAGCAATCCGATAAATTATTACGATTGAAAGGGATGATTGATTGAGTTTCTACCGCGCTTTCCCCTGTAACAGAGACATCTTGTGAAAATATACTTAATTGAGAAATTAATTGTCTATAAGCCAAGTATATATCTGACGGTAATGTTGAATCATCGTCTTCAAATTGATTAAAACTAGCAATATTATTGCCAATTGCCATCATGGCTAGACCTACTGAGACATTATTCGAATTATTCGCTAGTCCCCCATCGAAAGAGCTAATATTTTGTAATTGTTCAAAGCGACTGATTAAACTTAGCCGTGTTTTTTTCACTAATTTATTAAGTGTTTCAGAGCCACTTAATAACGTTATTTTGGGTATATAACTTTCAGACAATACATACTCGTCGCTCACTACGTTCAGCTCTGCAATTTTTATGACCTTAGCACCATCACTTGAGCGTGATAATGCCTCTGTCATTACCTTACAGTTAAAGTTCAAGGTGGATAACGGTGCTTGCTCATTAGCATCAAAAATATCTTTTGTATCGACATCTGGCGCAAGTGTGAAACGAGCATTCGGTGTGGTGTTTGAAGCCAGGTTAGACTGCTCTGCGGAAAGAGAGCCCAGGCTAATGTAAATTTCAATTATGCCCGCCTCATCCACACTACTTTGCTCTAACTTTAAAGAAGAGATTTGACTGTTTCCTGGATATGAAATCAAGGTACCGTCATCAAGTATGCATTCAAAACTTTCTATTGTTATCAAGCCCAATTTTAAAGCGGGCAAGTCAAATTTTAATTGAGAAATACCTGAATCTGTACCACAGCGTGCTTTAGAATATGCATTAGAAGTGGCAGATATATACTTATCTAGATGTTGAAAGTGTTGAGGCTTCAAAAATAACCCCTGATTCCAATATAAGGATTTTATTGAATCCATTAATTATCTCCAATTAGCTAGCTATCGCGCTAAACTCGGTAATACTGCTTTCGCCAAGACGAATATTCAGTCTGATTTTTGAGGGTCTGACGATGTCTGGTTGAATTTCTTGTTCAGTAAAATAGCCTAACGTTAGATAATCTAGATAAGACCAATCAGTCTTTATTGGTTCTTGTGCTTTGATATTTATCGAAATGGGTATAATACGTACAACTTGATTCTTATTAAGCTCTGCAAACCCTGCGACGATTGCTATGTATTTAACATTTTCTTCTCTAGCAAGATTAAAGGTAATTTCTTGCTTAGGTGCGACGATAAAAGATTCACTAAATACCGCATTGGGTATCATTTCCAGTGATTGACTTAGCACCGTGGCTATACCGTCAGGGGTTTGAAATAATGTATTGATGGCGCTGATTTCTGTTAACTGTATAATTTTCACACTCAGCGTATGTGCCCTTTGACCAAAGATATTTAGCTCTGAACTTGCCGTAAACTTTGCATGAATGGCATCCTCAGCTCTTGACCATATTACGTCTTTATTACCCGGGCTATTTACATTCCATTTATCCCAAGACTTTAAATTAACATTCCAAAAATCAGTTTCAGCATTTTGCTGTAATTGAACATTGGACATGGTTTGCTGAAATGGATCATCAGGTAGATAGCTACAGCCAAAATTCAAGGCAGATACGCAAAATATGCATATCCACCTTAATGAGTAAGAAGCAATGTTTTTCATAAGCCCCTAACCTAGCCTCCCTCGCCAGACCAATCATCTATTGCCGTTGTACCGCAAACCACATGGTCAGTTTGGATCAGGCCATAGGTGAACGTGACTTCTTCGTAGGGCATTAATCCATCATTTTCAACATTTAATATGTTCGGTGATATGGTATTAATGCTAACAATTTTGGCTCTTTGCAGGGTGATATTATAATATTCAACAGGCTCGCCAGCACTGGTTTCATCAGGTGTTCTAAAAAACCTTAAAACAACTTCAAGCTCCGAAGGCGAGGTGAGCTCATTAAAAATCAAAGGTGAGCTCTTATCGATGAATTTAGTGATGGTCAAATGCTCATGTTTTCGTGTTCCTGTCACCTGACCTGTTAAGGTGTTGGTTGGCACGCTTACTTTATGATCGTAAGCTAGTACCAGTGACTCTTCATCATGATCCGCTTTAAAAAAAGAACCGATACTTTCTTTTGAACAAGCTTCTTCTGTTAAACATCCTTCCGGATCATTTATTGACATATAAATTTCAGTTGGCATTACTAAGTTCCTTATTTTATGTAGGTGATATTATCCACGCTCTAATATGCTAGTAAGAGATAACGTAAAGCTAGCCCCCATGAACTTAAAGTGAGGTGTCACTTCCATGCCCACTTCATACCAGCCCGCTTCAGTTTCTATTTCACTAACCGCAATTGAAGCTTTTCTTAAAGGTCTTTGACTTCTTGTGGCTGCTGAAGGGTTATCTTGATCCGCAACGTATTGACGGATCCATTTATTTAACTCAGTTTCAAGCTCTATTCTACTTTTCCAGCTTCCCAAGTTTTCACGCTGAAGCACTTTTATGTAATGGGCCAATCTGTTAACGATAAACAAATACGGTAGTTGTGTACCTAAACGGTAGTTAATTTCTGCTTGTCTTCCTTCATCATCATTAGTGAACTTTTTAGGCTCTTGAACAGAGTTTGATGAGAAAAACACGGCACTGTCAGAGTCTTTTCTAAGAGTTAATGGAATAAAGCCAAGCTCGGATAACTCATACTCTTTTCTGTCTGATATTTTTACTTCGACAGGTCCAAATACTTTATCTGTACCATTGTCATTGACTATGTTTATGGGTAAGTTTGCAACTTCACCACCTGCCTGAGGACCAATAATATTAGGACACCAGCGGTATTGGGCAAAACTATTATTTAAGCGCGTTGCATATGCGAAAGCAGCATTACCCCACAAGTACTCTGACTTATTATCGATACTTTCTTGATAGTTAAAACTTCTTACCGGGATGTTGTCACCGTAGGTAGGTCTTAATATAAATTTAGGTAAAGTTAAGCCAACATTTCGTGCATCGTCACTATTTCTGAAGTTTCTCCAATTCAGGTATTGAGGCCCTTCAAACATAGCTTCTAATTGTTTCAAATCAGCTAATTGCGAAAAGTCATCGATACCAAAAAAGCTTTCACCGGCGCTGGTAATAAAAGGAGCATGAGTCATTGCACCTAAACTTGACATATAGGTTAATAAACGAATGTCAGGTGCTGATGGAGACATAGAATAATTGCCAATAACAACCCCGTAAGGGTCACCACCAAACTGGCCAAACTCATCGGTATATACTTTACGGTACAGCCCTGTCTCAGTTATGTCAGAAGCATCTTCAAAGTCTTCTAACAATTCTTCTTTTGACACGGAAAGGAATTCAATCTTTATATTTTCATCAAATTCAGTTCTATCCACCAATAATTTTAAGCTTCTCCAGGGAGATTCTAAGGCCTGAAATACATCATGATGTATAATCGCATCCATTTGCTTACTTAACTTTACATCAAGCTCATCAATAATATCTTCTATATAACGCTTATCCACACGTAAATTGTCTAATTTTTGACCATCTTCAAGGGCTCTAGAAAGTAATGATTGCAAGCCTTGGGTCGCAATATCATAACTATAATCATCACTTGGAAGTTTGCTAAAACTTAATATATTTGCAATTAACTTTTTTTCTTTTAAATTTACTTTTGCCATTTCGTACTCCTCAAAGACACAATTTAAATTGTGATTTTATTTTTCGTTAACTGACAAACCCAACTCACGTTTTAATTCATCACGAGATGATTCGTTAGTTAAAAGCTCACGGATTTGCTTACGCATTTGAGGTGAATTGCCAATGGGCCCCTTCAATGCTTTCAAAGCATCTCGAAGTTGTAATATTTGCTTTAACTCATCAACTTGTTGAAGAATATTATCAGGCTTAAAATCATCTAAGTTATTAATTTTGAATGATATATCAATTGACTCGCCACTATTTGCTGACACTTTATTTTCAACGCTAAAATTAACCTTCAGATCTAAACCACCCATAACGTCTGAAAAATTACTTTTATTTAAATTAATTAACTTTCTATCTTCTAGTGAAACATCGTTGTTGCTTTGTGTAAAATCGCCTAAAACCAGCAATTTAAAGGGAAGCTCAACGCCCTCTTTAGCATTACCTACCGCTGGTTTGTAAGAAATATTAATACGCTCTTTAGGGGCAACCGAACCTGAATTCTTAGTTCTTTTAGACATACTAACCTCCATTAAATTATCAATCCCAATAATATTTTTATATATACAGTTAACTGGGCTAAAAAATTATCGCTCTATAAAACATAAAACCTTGAGTACCGTATCATTTATTAAAAATTATTTGCACTCCCTTAAACTAGGGGGGGTTAACTTAATTATATTTCCGGTATCATATTTATACAGAACAATTTAGAAAAATTTAATTCTAACAGCTGTGTGTTGGATGATTTTAATATTAAAGTTAGCAGTAATTGTCTAAATAGAACTATCCGAGATTTGAATTAATGAAAGACTTTGAAGCAAAAATGACTTTAAGCGCAGGTATATCGGTTAACAGAAATAATGAAATTTCAGATGAATTTTCTACATACGACCTCCCAAGGCCTGAAGGTATTGGGTGGCAATTAAAACAAGTGATTCCAGTACATAATAACCATCGCTTCCTTCAATTTTTTTGGGAAAGAGATGTAGAAGACTTTGACGGTGCTGATAATGATTTTGAGACAAATGCTCAAGTCAAAAATACCAGCATTAAACTTCACATTTAACTTAAAGACAAAAACAATGAAAAAAATATACAACGCAATTTTGTTTGTTATCTTTTCTAATGCATTAATTTTCACTGCTATTGCTGAAGAAGTCCCTGCCACACCTGACGTGGAATTTGGAATGTTTATTACGAATTTACATGATATCAATTTTTCTGATAATGAATTTCAAATTGAGTTTTGGTCTTGGTTTTTATCACCAAAACTTGATTACTTACCTAGTGAGAGAACAGAAATAACAAACTCAAAAAAATTCTCCATTAGGAATGCCAATACTCAAAAGTTCGATGATAACTATTTACATTCCCAAGTGTTTAAGGGAACGATAAAAAAGCAATGGGATATACGTGATTTTCCGTTTGATACTCAAACACTTATCATATCTTTAGAAGATACAATAGAAACAACCGATAGTTTAGTGTTTAGCATAGATGAAACAAGCAGTATTGCGAATGATGTTATTCCTGAAGGTTGGAGATTGCAGAGTTTCAATGTTGTTGCAGCGGAATCAGATTACCCGACGACCTTTGGTGATCCTAGAACGTCAGCAGATACAAACTATAAATTTAGTAAAGTAGAGGCAAGGTTAACCCTAAAACGCAATGGTGTTAGGGTTTTTATTACTGCATTTTTAGGTCTGTTTGTTGCCACCGTTTTGATGTTAATTGTATACGTAATCAATTCTACAAAAACAGGTCTATCCGTCATCCCCTTACAACCCAGAATAACTCTATGTGTAGGCGCTATTTTTGCGGCAGTTGGCTCTATTTATAGTTTGAATGCCAAAATCCCCTACACTACTGATTTTACTCTTTCTGATTCATTACAAATTACCACTTTCATCGGTATAGCATTAGCGATCATTAGCTCTGTTTGGTCTGAAACTCTAATGAAGAAGGGACGTGAAAAAATACAACGAAAACTAATGATTTCTATTTGGTGCTTATTTCTTATTGTGCACATAGGCCTAAACTTTTACCTAATCAACCTGGCTTGAAAACGAGGACATTACAATGAGTACACCTAAACGTGCGTGGAAAGCTTATAGAATTTATCCATTACAAGAAGCCATTGTAATAGGATTTTGTGTATTTATTGCCATTTTTGGAACCACTTTTTTTATTTATCATTACGCGCTAAGTGCGCAAAAGGGTGAAATAAAAGAAGGACTGCTAAGAACGGCTAAAGTAGTATCAAATTTTATTGAGCAAGATATTCATGAAGATTTAACTAAAGGGCAAGAGTCTACTCAGGAATATAAAGACGCCATTATTCCACTTGAAAAAACCTTAAAAGCCGATGATTCAATTGAGTATCTGTACACCGCTATTTTAAAAGAAGATAGAGTGTATTTTATTTTAGATGGCACTCCGTTTGGTGATGCTGATGGGGATGGTGTAGAAGATAAAGCACTGATAATGGATGAGTACGAAGAAGCGAGTAGCGATATTTTGCGCTCGTTAAAAAATCAAGAAGTCGTAATATCTGACACAGCATATACCGATAGGTGGGGTTCACATTTATCTGCTTACATTCCTCTTTATGATACTAAGGGTGAGTTTATGGCCGTATTGGGCATCGATATTGAGGCAAGCAAATATTTTGCTCGCCTAGAGCCTATAAAGCGGGCGACGACGCGAACCATGGTAATCGGGTTTTTCATCTCATTCTTGGTTGCCTCTATTGTTTGGTTTACCCGCAATTTTGGTTTAAAAATAAACAATAAAAGAAAAGAACTGATTGATGAATTATAGATGTGAAAATAGTAATTCTGAATTAACGGATAAATTACAAAATTTTCTAACGTTGACAGATAAAGATACGCCTTACCTTGTGATTGATCTCGATGCTATAAGGCAAAAATATCATGAATTGGTCACCTATATGCCATCGGTTAAATGTTTTTATTCTGTAAAGTCCAACTCTTCACCCCATATCCTACAAGCTTTACTTGAACAAGGCAGTCATTTTGAAGCGGCAAGTATTGGTGAAATTGAATTGTGTATAAAAGTAGGCGTAGCTCCTGCAAACATTCACTTTGGTAATACGGTAAAGACCATCCAAAGCATCCAAAAAAGTTATGATTACGGTATACGAAGTTTTGCTTTTGATTGTAAAGAAGAACTGGATAAAATTGTTTTGCATGCGCCTGGGTCAAATGTGATTTGCAGAATAGAAACAACAGGAGAGGGCGCGACTTGGGGGTTATGTAGAAAATTTGGATGTACAATTAACAATGCAACAGCACTTCTTTTAAGAGCTAAGACCCTAAACATGGGCAAGTTAGGAGTTTCATTTCATGTTGGATCTCAACAAAAACGACCTTTAGCATGGAAAAGAGCCTTACTCGACACTCAAAAAATTATAACCTCACTCAAAGCCCTTGATCTTGAAGTCGATGTTATCAATATTGGTGGTGGTTTTCCTGCTTCTGGATACCTTGGGGAAGATAATACACCTGCTATTTACGACTTTAAACATTATGGCGGCGAGATCACATCATATATTCAAGAGATTTTTGGTGATGATCATCACTATAATTTCATGTGTGAACCTGGGCGTTTTCTTCTCGCACAAGCGGGATGTATAAAAACTCAAATAATACTCGCCACAGATAAAAATATCGGGAATGAGCTTCAACGCTGGTTGTATTTAGACATCGGTAAGTTTAATGGTTTATATGAAGGCACCGACATTAAACATCCCATAAGTTACGCCGGTTCGTCACAAAGCAAGTTAATTACCACAACGCTTGCTGGTCCTTCATGTGATAGTGATGACATGCTTTCTTATGGAAGCGACTTACATCTATTACCTTCCGAAATAATAGCCGGAGAATACTTAACATTTAAGTCGACAGGTGCATACAGCAGTAGCTATGTAACTTCTGGCTTTAACGGTATCCCTCCGCTAAATGAATATTATATTTAACAGGAACAAGCATGACAACAACCAATGAATTGAGTAATGACCTGATAACAGAAACTAACTCAAGGAGCAATAAAATTGGCTTACTTGTTAATGTTATTTCTACTCTAATAACAAGCATATCAATGGGGATGCTTGCTGTTCTTGTACCAGTTCATTTAAGTAGTTTTGCTTATAGTGACTCGCTACTTGGCATCGTACTTTCCTTTGAAACTATAGCCGCGCTTATTATTTGCTTATGTATTCCTAGTATTTTAAAGCACACTAAAGTGCCATTAGGAATATTAAGTTCTAGCTTATTTCGCATACCCACTATCTTGCTATTCCCTTACTTTAGTGATTTAGGTGTCTTAGTACCCACTATTTTTATACACGCTGTTGGTTGTTATTATATTTTTTTATTACTGCAAATATGGGTGAACTCCATTCCTTTTAAACAAAATAAAGGATTAATGATCTCCCTGTACAGCACTGCAATTTCTGTAGGTTTGGCTATCGGTCCTATTACAGTCAACTATCTGAATGCTAATCCGGCACTATTTACCGACATGACCGATAGTGTGCTTGCTTATACGACTTCTATAATCGGTCATAGCCCAATCGTAGAATCCAGCCGACTTTTTGTGTTTGCAATGTTGCTTAGTGCTTTCTCTGTGTTGCCTCTTTTGCTCTACATTACCAAGATCCCAAAAGTAACCTATAAGGGAACCTCATCTATATTCAAAACAATAATGGACAATAAAGGCGCTATGTTTTCTATTTCAATGGCAGGTGTATCTCAATTTGGCGTTGGGGCATTTATTATCATTTATGGAATGAAAAATGGATTATCACTTTCTGACTCAGCTTTGTTATTAAGCTCTTTTATGCTGGGTTCATTGCTACTAGAAGTACCAATTGCATGGTTGTCTGATAATTTTGACCGTCGTTATTGTATTGTTGGTTGCTCATTTTCTAGCATGATCTTTGCTGTTTACTTGCCCATTGCTATTTATACCCCCATCCAGGCGTGGATATTAGTATTTCTATGGGGAGGTGTTATTGCTGGCATTTATTCTATATCACTTACTATCATTGGAGAGAGATATACTGACGGAGACGATTCTATTGCTTCAAATGCAGGATATTCATTAATGGAAAGCATTGGTGGAACAATCGGCATCGTTGCTATCGGCGCATCTATGCAGTACTTAGGTACCGATGGCATGCCATACATCATCATGTTCTCAAGTATTTTATATTTTTCATTTGCTCTAACGCGTTACCCTATTGAATAGTAACAAAGTAGATTATTAATGCTTATAATTTTTGGTTACATTGGATAGCAGGGATAAACTACTTACAGGCGCCAAGTTGATTATTTAATTCAGTATATTGGAGACTTCTAGACTAACTCGTGAGATTGTCGAACTGTTTTTACATAGTGATGGATCGTTCTATCTTCTTCATTTTACCGGGTATCTCCCAGCATTTTTTGAATGTAGGTAGGGTGAGACCTTATTTATCTGATAAGTAATAATAGGGGTTAGATCCCATCCATACCTATTTTTAAGTGGTTAAAAATAACTAAGAATGATGCCCCGTTTAAACTAACAAGCCACCTTTGCGATTTTAGGCAACACATTAGCATTAGACTTACAACCATGAAGACCCAACATTGGACCTGGGGACACAGCACAAAAACAGAAATAGACGTTAACTGAATAGAACTCTTTTTTTATTAGAGGTTATAAATGAGGGGATTACCCAAATAAACGTAAGCGTCCGGTGATCCCACCTAGCGTTTAGCGCAATTCCATGGCAACAGGTGGTCGATAGTGTCATCTGGTTTCAGGCTTGGGATTTCATTTAGCAGATGGTTGAGGTAATCGAATGGCACTAAGCCATTGGATTTAGCAGTTTCGATAATACTATAAAGTGTGGCACTGGCGTTTGCGCCGTTAGCCGTGTTTGAGAATAACCAGTTTTTTCGACCTATCACAAAGGGTTTTATGGCCCGTTCCGCCCGGTTATTGTCGATAGTCAGGTTGCCATCTTCAATGTAACGAATGAGTTTGGACCATTGATTCAGGCTGTAGGCAAGGGCTTTGCCCAGAGCCGTTTTAGGCGGTACCTCTGTGGCGGACTTATCCAGCCAGCCTTTGAATTGCATAAGTAAGGGTAAGGCGTCAGCCTGACGTATTCGGTATTTTTCTTGTGCTGTTTTACCTTTGATTTTTGTTTCTATGCGATACAGTTTTTGGATTTGATTGAGTGCCCAATTGGCTTTGCCGGTTTTGCCTTTCGGTTGTGCGGTTTCTGCCTCAACAAACTTTCTGCGGGCATGGGCCATGCAGGCGACCAGCGTGGCCTGAGTTTGGGCATACCCCTGATAACCATCCACTTGCAAATAGCCTGAATATCCGGCGAGGAAATCCACCGCACACTGACCTCTGCGACTGTTTTGATAGTCGTAGAGCACAATATTGGGAGTGGAGCTGTCGTTGGGCGAGTCTGTGCCACTGCAATACAGCCACATATAACTGGTGGTTTTGGCTTCCCCGATAACTTTTAATGTTGTCTCATCCGCTTGAATGACCGATTGTTGCAGCAGTATTTCCCGCAGTCGCTCATACAGTATTTGCAACGCCAGTTGCGACTTTATCATCCAATCAGCCATGGTCTTGCGACTCAGCTCGATGCCGTATTGTTTGAACAGGCTTTCCTGGCGGTAAAGCGGTAAACCATATTGGTATTTACTGGTAATGATTTGGCTGAGCAAGCTGGGGGTGGCATAACCTTTGGGAATAATGCTGGCTGGCACAGGCGCCTGTTTTATCTGGTTTTGTGTACCGTCTTTTTCGCAGGCTCTGCATGCATACTTTGGCCGTACCGTTTCAATCACTTTGACTTTAGCTGGGATAAATTCCAACTTCTCGCTCTTATCTTCGCCAATCTGATGCAGTTCACCGTTGCAGCAAGCACAGACTTTATCTTCATCGGCAATATCAATGACCACGACTTCACGGGGTAAGTCCTTCGGCAGCGGTTTGCGCTTTGGCTTATTGCGGGTGTATCCAATTGTCTCTTGTACTGGCTCAACGTCAAGCTGCTCTACTTCGGCTTCCACCTCATTAAACAACTCGCCTTGGCCCGGATGACCTTCACTGCTGGCACCAAACTGTTTTTGTTGGGCAAGGCGGAACTGCTCTTCTAGAAATGCTATCTTGGCATCTTTCTCTGCCAATAAGCTTTCCAGCTCAGTAATGCGTTGTTGGTATTGCGTCTCTATCATGCCTGTATTTTATCGAATAACAGACTGATTTAATTGACTTTTTTAGAATAAGTCGTGATCGTTAAATGCTGCTTATGAGCTGTGGTTATAAGCTGACGGCTTGATACGTCAAGGGGCTGTGGCCGATGATGTCATAACCGCCGAGTAACCAATTGAGCTGTTGCTCTGACAGAACTAAACGACTTAGCTGGTCATCTTTGGGCCACTTGAAGCGCTGCTTCTCCAGCCGTTTGTACCACAACGCAAAACCTGTCTTATCCCAGTAAAGGATTTTGAGTTTATCCCGTTTCTTGTTGCTAAAGACAAACAGCGCATCGCTTAAGGGTGACAATTCAAGTTGCTGCTCAACCACCACAACCAAACCGTTAATCGACTTTCGAAAGTCCACAGCCTCAATGTGCATATAGATATCCGACGGCTCAATAAACATCTTCATGCTGCCACTGCCTTGAGCAATTGTGCCAACCACAAGGGCTCGCAATTGAGTGGCAAAGACAATGTAGCGTCACCTATTTGCAGTGACATCATTGTTGTATCAGGACTTGTTTTACTGACCTTGATAAACGGTGATGATAGTTTGCGTTGTTGACGCTTGAGCAATGACTGTTTTCTGGCATGGAAGTATTTATTGTTTAGCGCGTGTTGTTTGCAAAATTGAGCAACCGATATGCCGCTGCTTTCCTGTTGCTCAATGATGACCTGCCATTCTTTAGAACTACGTCTTCCCATATTCGACTCCGATGATTATCAAAGTCGATATTCTGCTCTGCAAGGTTAACTAATGGAACGTGCTAATTACCGGACGCTTACAAATAAACCAATGGAAATAAGCCAGCTATTAAATATATCAAAAAAGTGTCCGTGTGAAGTTGAGCAGAACACAGCTATAAATATTTGACTATTGCATAAGAAAAATACATAAAAAAACGTTCCAAATATTGTTTCTTAGAGAAGTACTGATGTGCATATTTCAATCGGTTAAGCAAAGGCGCCTCTTTCAAACTGGCAAATACCTTTATAGCCGCTGCGGAGCTGCTATCAACGGCTGCCGGGTGTAGCTCTTCATAAAGGATTGTCAAGCTTTTTGCCTGTTCAATAGACAGCGAAAGATGCGCAGGATAGTCAAGCAGTGCTTTGTATAGATGTTTTTTAACGTAGCTAACTTGCTCGGCATTAGCAATGGCTCCAATCGCATTATCATTGTGCTGGCGGTAGTTTACCAGCGGCTCATCGTAAAAATCCAGCACTCCAAACAACATCGCACATTGTGCAAACCACCAATCATGGACTATTGCATTTTGCGGTATAGGTGAAGCCTGTTGCAACAATGAACGGTTAAAAAGAACCGTACAACCAGTAACCACATTTTGAAAACAAAAGGTCGGAAATTCATGTTGAGTGGGGTCAGGAATAGCTTGATATTTAATATATGATGGAGCAATTTCATTAAGCTCCTCATCCACCACTCTTAAATCAGTATGAATCATGATGGGCATACCTACGCCATACTTTGTTTCCAACTCCACCATACGAGTTTGTAATTTTGCCAATTTATCTCTGGTCCAGTCATCATCTTGGTCGCTAAAAGCAAAATAGTTTTCTTCTCTGGTGAGGGCTAAAGCACATAGCGCCGAAAAATTACTCAAATGGCTTTTTTCGTTGCCATCGCTTTTTATAAGGTCGATCTCACAATTTAACAATTGCGTCTTTAATCGGCCTATTTCATCCAAAGTATTGTCAGTAGAGCCATCATCACTTATTAACACCGAAACTCTGATATCTTTTTGTTCGGCAATACTTACCAGTTGATTTGCAATAAACCTTTCGCCATTATAACTGGCTAGCAATACACATATTTTGTTATATCTTAAATGTCCCATATAAACCTCGGTACAGAGTTATCTGACATAAGCCGAAAACAAGGTCTGTTTCGTCTTTTTAACGACGCAACAGACCAAAGAGCGATCAACATATTCAGGCAATACGGCTTGAAAGCCTATATAGCCATGTCGAGGGCAATTAAATGAATTCATCAACATTTGATACTTGTTGGCAATCAATTCCTGTTGTTTTTTTTCCATCCCAATGCAACTCAATAACTAATGGCTTTTCACAACCTTTTTGAAACGCCCAACCAACTAAATTATGGCTATCTTGAAATTCAAACTGCCCATAAGTATAACTGACATTTTTTGATGAAGGGCTTTACGTTGCTCATGCAACCGCAGCAAGAATTGATATAATTTAATATCTTTTTGATTAAGTTCAATTATTTTCTCAATGACTTGTGGTTCAAATTCAGCTGTAAGCAAAGCCTCCCTTGGTGCAGTATTATTGAACAACATCGGGATATTCATATTAAATTGCTTATTGAAAATAGCGATTGCTTCTTGATACAACTCAGTGATTCCAGTGAAACCAATTCCAAGAATTGGTACTTCGCGCAAAAAAGCACTTTGCACGTTATTGGATCGGGTTTGTTTGGCAAATTTCAGTAAACTGCCATCGTAACCACGATGCCGTTGAAAATGCTTAAATTCTGAAATAACCCTGCCAACAGGCTCGCGCACAAAAGTAGTCATATTTTCAATCGGCAATATTCGTGCATATTTAATCGCGGTAAAATGACCAGCCAGTAACACCGTTTTTCCATCGAGCAGTTTTTTACCGAACGCATAAATGTCTTCACGCCGATAAACTGAAGTCAGCACTTCTGCCGAGGTTTCCGGTGCCTTAGGTGAATAGTCTCGCATTACCCGATTAAGACCAAATTGTTGCTCAAAGGCATTTCTAAAGCTTGTGCCTGCTGATTTTGGGATATGAACAAAAAATAATGGTGAGTTCATCGTTTAATAATACTCTTTTCACTGATCATCATCTAAAGATACCAAATTCTACGCAAAATACTGGTGTCCGCAAACTTATATTTAACTATTTCTTGAGTACAATAACACTCTGTTTAGTTCTCTCAATCTTTTGGTTTTGAAAATAGACAAGACTAAAACCCGACCGTTCAACAAGACTGAAAAAAGAATAATTATTCATAACAGACCCGATGAAGCAAGGCAATCTCAGAGCTAATATTGGTTATAAACGGCGTTACTTTAAGCCTTCTACGCCTCATATTGCAGCAGATAACCATCTACAGCAGCAATTTGTTGTGTGCGAGCCTGATACCGCTTGGGTTGGAGATATTACTTACATCAAGACTTATGAGGGATGGTTGTATCTGGCTGTCGTATTGGACTTGTTCTCACGCAAAGTGATTGGTTGGTCAATGCAGCCTACTATGACATCGGATATTGTGATTAAAGCGCTGCTCATGGCAGTATGGCGACGACCCAAAGCAACACAGGTAATTGTTCATAGCGATCAAGGGAGCCAATATGCAAGCGGTGATTATCGAGATTTCCTAAAAGCGCATAATCTGACTCCGAGTATGAGCAGACGAGGGCATTGCCTAGATAACGCTGTGGCAGAAAGCTTTTTTCACTCTATTAAGACTGAACGTGTAAAGCGAAAAGTGTAAGCAACCCGAAGTGAAGCCAAAGCAGATTGGTTTGATTACATAGAAGTGTTTTACAATCGAACTCGACTGCATAGCCATCTTGGCCATGTGTCTCCAGATGAATATGAAATCATGTATTCACAGGCAAGCTAAGTGTTGTGGTTGAATTAACCGGACACTTCAATAAAGGATTATAATCCTGTTAATTGAGGTGAATATGACTAAACGAACAAATAAACATTATCCCGCAGAATTTAAACAAGAAGCGGTCGCTCTGGTAATAGAGCAAGACTATCCAATCGTACAAGCTGCTGCATCTTTAGGTGTGACAGACAAACTACTTTACAACTGGGTAGCTAAGCATAAGAAACAGGCACTAGGTGATGCATTATCTGGTGATGAACGAGCAGAGTTAATTCAACTCAGGAAAGATAGTAAACGTCTACAAATGGAGCGTGAAATCCTAAAAAAGGCAAGTGCCTTCTTCGCGAAAGAAATGAAGTAAGATATTCTTTTATAAGTGAGCTTGATGCTAAGTATCCTGTGTCAGTCGCTTGTAAAGTGATGGAAGTGAGTTCGTCAGCATACTACGCATGGCTAAAAAAACCTGGTGAACTCATTAGCGCTCAAATGCTAAGACTGTATCGACGAGCCAAAGCATTATTCAAGGCAAGTCGAAACAGTTTAGGCAGCAGAGAGCTTGCTAAAGCACTACGCAAAGAAGGCTTTGAAATAACGCGGTATCGCGCCATTAAGTTAATGGAACGGCTTAAATTAGTTGTGACTCAGCGAATAGCTTATAAAGTGACAACCAAGCGCAAACACAGTGATGCTGTGGCTGACAACTTGCTAAATATGAATTTCAATCCTGTTGGACCCAATCAAATTTGGGCGGGTGATGTGTCCTATTTAAAGACTGGTGAGGGCTGGTTATATCTAGCAATTGTCATGGATTTGTACTCACGCCGTATTGTGGGCTGGCATATATCAAAACGCATGACGCGTGATTTGGTCGAGCAAGCGCTGATAAAGGCTCATAACTTACGCAAACCACCAAAAGGTTTGGTGGTTCACAGTGACAGAGGCTCTCAGTACACGAGTAAAGGCTTTAGAAATCTACTGTCGCGATTAGGTTGTCGAGCTAGTATGGGGGATGTTGGAGCTTGCTGGGATAATGCTGTTGTGGAGCGCTTCTTTGGAAGTTTAAAGCATGATTGGTTGTTTAAAGTACCGCAGCCCACTCGAACACATATGCGAGAAGATGTTGCTAGGTACATGAAATATTATAATGTTGAGCGACTACATTCAGCTAATTTGGATCAATCGCCAATTGAATTTGAAAACTCCTTTAGAAAAGTGTCCGGTTGGACTTGACCAGAACAAAGTGTCTATAAGATTGGGGGAAGATCATACTTTGAATAAATGTAGATTCATTTTAGAAAGACACTCCATGACGATTACAGAATATGTTTCTTGCATTAATCAATTCATCTAAGTCCAAATTTTCTAGTACCTTTTTTAAGGTTTCAAACTCATCTATTGGTGCTTCACGAATCGTTCTCAATACCAAGTCACATCTGTTTTTTACCAACTTTCTGGCAACAAGAATTTCTACTTTTAATCCGAATTTCTGCATAAATTGCTCACGTAAACAATAATATTGCGCTATGAATTCTTTGTTTAGTTTAATATGTGTACTGCCCTCACCATGTTCGTAACCTCTTCGGTTGCTCTTGAATAAAGATTTCTTTTTACTATTTTGTATGGGTCTGCCTCTGGCTAGAGCTGCAATATATTCTAATTGGCTACGACACATTCTATGTAGTATAAAAAATTCTTTGATGGGTTTTGAAAGTTCTTCTTTATTAATGCGAGAATAAGGAACACATGTCTGTATAAATTCACAACCGTTCGCTAACAAATAAGTTCCAGAAGAAAATACATTATGAGGGTTCATCCTAGTTACATTCAATTTTGTATTTACTGCCACTTTAACTTGAGGCGCACGTCTACCCACTATTTCACTTTCCACAACCGGGCTAAACGGTTGATGATCATTTAACTTATTTAACCACTCAAAGGCAACCACATCCGAATTGATGACTTTTAGTACCGTATGAATATTAGTTAAAAAATCTTTTGCCATCCAGAATTCATCAATGTCTAGAAATACGACATGAGAGTATCCTTGTCTACGGCTTCGATTAAACGCGGATAAATAGACTGCGATTTGAGGAGCAAGTTCATTTTGTTGGAAAAATGCATCTCCTTCGATAAAGCTAACTTGCTTATTTACAGTAAATTTATTCGCAATCTCCTGTGTATTATCGGAAGTATTGTTTACGTAAATATCAATCGCGTCAAAACCAAAATGTAAATGATGAAAAATCCAGTCAGGAATATAGGCAGCCTCATCTTTCGCGATTGCGACCAACTTGACACGAACACGTTCGCCATTTCGCCAATGATTAATTACGTTAAACAGTTTGGTTTCTAATCTTGAGCGAACAAATGACATTCCCTTTGTTAGTAATTTATAGTTCTGGCTCATATCTTGTAACTTACTCATTAAGGAACACTCAAAAGCTGTTAATCAGAAATTGAGAAATTTTCTCTTCTAAGTGTAAGGTTTGGATTATTGTGGTTGAATTAACCGGACACTTCAATAAAGGATTATAATCCTGTTAATTGAGGTGAATATGACTAAACGAACAAATAAACATTATCCCGCAGAATTTAAACAAGAAGCGGTCGCTCTGGTAATAGAGCAAGACTATCTGTTGTGGTTGAATTAACCGGACACTTCAATAAAGGATTATAATCCTGTTAATTGAGGTGAATATGACTAAACGAACAAATAAACATTATCCCGCAGAATTTAAACAAGAAGCGGTCGCTCTGGTAATAGAGCAAGACTATCCAATCGTACAAGCTGCTGCATCTTTAGGTGTGACAGACAAACTACTTTACAACTGGGTAGCTAAGCATAAGAAACAGGCACTAGGTGATGCATTATCTGGTGATGAACGGGCAGAGTTAATTCAGCTCAGGAAAGATAGTAAACGTCTACAAATGGAGCGTGAAATCCTAAAAAAGGCCAGTGCCTTCTTCGCGAAAGAAATGAAGTAAGATATTCTTTTATAAGTGAGCTTGATGCTAAGTATCCGGTGTCAGTTGCTTGTAAAGTGATGGAAGTGAGTTCGTCAGCATACTACGCATGGCTAAAAAAACCTGGTGAACTCATTAGCGCTCAAATGCTAAGACTGTATCGACGAGCCAAAGCATTATTCAAGGCAAGTCGAAACAGTTTAGGCAGCAGAGAGCTTGCTAAAGCACTACGCAAAGAAGGCTTTGAAATAACGCGGTATCGCGCCATTAAGTTAATGGAACGGCTTAAATTAGTTGTGACTCAGCGAATAGCTTATAAAGTGACAACCAAGCGCAAACACAGTGATGCTGTGGCTGACAACTTGCTAAATATGAATTTCAATCCTGTTGGACCCAATCAAATTTGGGCGGGTGATGTGTCCTATTTAAAGACTGGTGAGGGCTGGTTGTACTTAGCCATTGTCATGGATTTGTATTCACGCCGGATTGTAGGTTGGCATATATCAAAACGCATGACGCGTGATTTGGTCGAGCAAGCACTGACAAAGGCTCATAATTTACGCAAACCACCAAAAGGTTTGGTGTTTCACAGTGACAGAGGCTCTCAGTACACGAGTAAAGGCTTTAGAAATCTACTGTCGCGATTAGAGTGTCGAGCTAGTATGGGAGATGTTGGAGCTTGCTGGGATAATGCTGTTGTGGAGCGCTTCTTTGGAAGTTTAAAGCATGATTGGTTGTTTAAAGTACCGCAGCCCACTCGAACACATATGCGAGAAGATGTTGCTAGGTACATGAAATATTATAATGTTGAGCGACTACATTCAGCTAATTTGGATCAATCGCCAATTGAATTTGAAAACTCCTTTAGAAAAGTGTCCGGTTGGACTTGACCAGAACAATTGTGAGTAGCTAGAAAAATCAATACATTAGGACTGGTAGAACGTAGACAAGACATTCAGATTTCTAGCCTTTTGCAATTAAACACCTGTCACACATGCTTTCGATTAGCGCAGAGCTGCTTAAAAGATAAATACTCATGACCGCAGAAACTTGTACTTTGAGCTTCCTAGTGTGAATGTCGTATGATTCATACGCTGACCATACAACACATTATGTAAACCTTTTACTAAATATTTTAATTTGCTCAGCATTAAAATTCCTCCCCACTGGTATAAGTATATATCTGCAGTATTGACAAACATCTATTACCTTGGCCCACCATCATATTAAAAATTCGGTGAGCAGCATGGACATCACCAAAGGATTGAAAAAGACCATGCTAAACAAAACACTGAACCTTTATAACGTCCAACAACATCCCTTTTAGCAAGAGACCAAATCAATTGCCGATACTTTACCAAACATATGAACACTTAACAGGCCTTTAAAATTTGGTTTGAAATTGGAAGATAGGGGTCAAGTCACTTGTCTAGTAATACTTTTGAATCTACACTTATTTTATAGTTAAAACGCTTTTGATGATTATGCCGAGACAACCGAGAATCGAATATGAACATGCCTTTTACCATGTTATGAACCGGGGTAGAGCCAGGTGCATGATTTTTCATGAAGATGTTTACTATCAAACGTTTCTTGATACTCTCGGCGAGGCTTGTTTGCGGTTTGACTGTTTGGTTCACGCCTATTGCCTCATGGACAATCATTATCACATTTTAATCGAAACACCCAAAGCGAATTTAAGTCGTATCATGCGACACATAAATGGCGTTTATACCCAGCGATATAACCGTTTGAAAAAATCTGATGGGCCACTGTTTAAAGGCCGATTCAAAGCGATTATGGTTGACCATGACGGTTATCTTTTGCAATTGTCCAGATATATACATCGCAACCCGATTGATATGAAAAGTCCTTTGGTGAGTCAATTGCCTGACTATTATTGGTCCAGTTACCCGAGTTATGTCGGCAAGGCCAAGCCGGTTGACTGGCTAGCGCAGGATTTGACGTTTGGAATGTTGGGTAATGAAGACAAACACAAGGGATATGCCAACTATGTAATGGCAGGGGTGGACGAAGAAACCACCCGATTTTACAGCAAAGGCAATATGGCCAGTATTATTGGTGATAAAGGATTTAGAGAATGGGTTTATGAAGAACTATTACCTCAATTGGCCGCTGAACAAAAAAGCAGAGTCATTCAACCTTATTTGACTATGGGGCAGGTGATCAGTGTCATAGCCAATGATTTTGCTGTAACAGAAGTCGATATTACAAAAAAAGTCAAGGGCCCGCAAAAAGAGAACGAAGCAAGAAAGTTGGCTATGTATTTTTGTCAGGAGTTAGTTGCATCTAAGTTGACAGATATAGCTGCTCGATTTCATTTGAGTCACGTCGGATCTGTAAGCTTTATTACCCACCAAATCCGCAAGCGCAAGAGAGAAAATAGCCAGTTTAGGACGCGAGTTGAGGGATTGATCAAGAGTATTGTGAAGCAAGCAACTTGACCCCTTTTATCCATACAGGCGACTCAACGTTTCCCAACATGCAATGCCAGCTAGACCAGGGCCATTCCTCAGGCGAGCTGACCATGTTAGCTCGCACAGGGTTTAAAACAATGTAGCGGCATAGTTCCAGCAGGTAAGCATCTTTATCTACCAAGATAGCCTTGTATCTTCCCTGAAATAAATGCCCTACCCGGTGGTGTTTGCGATTCATCGATTGCGTAAAAACACCATTTAACTGGCGCATCCCACGACTAAGGTTGGCATCCGGTGTCTCAACTAAAAGGTGGTAATGGTTACTCATTAAACAATACGCGTGAATAACCCAATTATAACGCTCACACACCTTAGCTAAAATCTGCAGAAACAACTCAAAATCATCATCCTGAAGATAGATCAAGTTTCTACCGTTGCCACGTGAGGTAATATGATAAAGCGCCCCGGCAAACTCTAATCGTAATGGGCGACTCATGCTTTCTCTCGTCTAAACTAGATATGAATAAAATAACCATAGTTTAAAAAAGAAAATATGCAAAATACAAGACCTGACCCTGCTTTTTTTGAACAATCTCAAACTATCAATCGTTGAAAATAAAATGTGGCTGGTGTAATATCGCACCAGTCACATTTGGAGAATAAGAAATGCCTAGACAAAGTGTTACATTGACGGAAAGCAATAACAGTTGGCTCAACTCTCATGTTGAAAACATCGGCGACTATGCGAATAAGAGTGAGTTGATTAATGATCTTATAAGACGTGCAAGGCGAGCTGAGTTTATAAATCAAAAGCTATCAAAGGCAGAAAAAAGTAACTTCATTTCACAGTCACCAGATGAAATTCTTGCCGAGTTTAAAGCAGATATTATAAAGTAAATGAGTAAATATCGCTTAACGGACGAAGCAAAAGAAGATTTGCGCAGAATCTACGAATATGGATATGAGGAGTTTGGTGAAGAACAAGCTGATGAATATTTTTACAGCTTCTTTGAAGCTTTTCTTAAAATTGCAGAATCACCCTTAATATATCAGTCTGTTGACAATATTAGACCTGGCTATAGACGCTGCCCACATCGTTCTGACGTAATTTACTATCGAATAAACCAAAGTACCATCGAGATCATGGCGATTATAGGTGGTCAAGATACAGATGTTTGGCTTTAGAACGGACCGGGGTCAGAACTTGGAACGGACCGGATGTCCTAATCGTAATGGCCGACTCATGTTTCTCACGTCTAAACTAGATATGAATAAAATAACCATAGTTTAAAAAAGAAAATTTTATGCTACTACAAGCAACTTTTGGATTATTGACATAAATTAGCCTTTTATCCTTGGTTGGTAGTAATTTCACATTGTATAGCTCGTTCATTTATTAAACCTTTAAAGACTAATTTTGTAGAGTTCACTCTCGGCAGGAAAGTCATTGATTATTCTGGCTAGCCCATCGGATGATACCAAAGGCCTGTTAGCAGAATTACTAGTGTTGAGAGAATCAATATTGACGTCGCAATTCAGAATACCGCTGAGCCATCGAGCACATTCGCCAATACTTTCCAAAGTGAATATTTTATCTATATGTTTTCGCCCTTCTTTGTCAATATTATGGGCTTCTAAAGAAAGTGGCGAAAAATTAGTATCATTAATATAAGAAGGACAATATATACGCCATTCCCCAATCCCTACCCTTCCACATTCTATCCAATGCTCAAAATTTGAAAGATTATCTTTATCATATGTGGGTGAGTAGTAATAATTTGAATTTATGTCAGGTTTAAAGTAATTAAAGTATGACCAAAGCATATCAATAGGATTTCGTGTAATAGTAAACGTTTGATATTCTGTAAAATCGATACCCTTTTTCTGCAAATACGCATGGACAGCAGGCCCACTCATGTGTGGGTGCAGCGCAGGATTTTCGTTACCATAATCAGAATATTCATCACCAGGTTGCATCATAGAGTCTAAAAAACGTCTTACCGAAGTAGAACCGCACCTGGGTTTACTTATAAAAATCAACTTTCTTGAATGTAGTATTCTCATTATATCTTTTTGTCTTTGGTTATTGTTGTAGAAATTGCGACTGCACGACACCAAGGTAGTCTTCAACTATCCTATTCTCTTTTATCCCATTAGGGTCATTTATACGATTATGAGATTGTTCATTAATATAATATTGGGAGTAGAGTTCCGGCACCAAACAAAATGTTTTGCCGTGTTTTGTACATTCTAACCAAAATGCCCAATCGGCGCTCGTGCCGTACTTTTCTTCATTAAAGTAGCCATGTTCGTCATGCAACGATTTACGCCATATAGGCATACAGTGCATGATGTTACGAGAAATAATATCACCATCTTCTGTCGTTGCATGTAGGTCGTCAAATGTGATTTTTTCATTGAAACCATAAGTAAACCAATATTGATTATCTGTAAAAGTAAACCAACTTACATTTTGCGCAGTATTCGCTCGGATCGCCGCTGCTGCCCCATAATACGTTGGCTCGCTTTCAAGCTTTTGGAGTAATACACGGGATTGAAACGGGCTTCTTCGGTCGTCAAGATTCGCATTGCCTACATAATGACTATCGCTTTGCTCTATGGCCAACTTCCAACAATTGTAGAGTCCAGGATCTTTTTCAAGGTGAATGTACTTGATACGCGATTCTATGCCGGGATATTTTTCAATAAAATCGTCAAAAAGACCTCGTTCATTACCAGGTGAATTGGCGTTCACAAGAATAACCATCCCGTTAGCTTCTATTAAGGAAGGTGTAATATTCTCGAGAAAGCCTTGAAAATATTCATCACCTTTATAAATAGAAGTGAGATAAGTGACTTGTGTTGCTTTAGTTGGCACATCTGCAACACTTTTTAGATTCTGCAGAATATTAAATTCAGGTTCATCGTTCACTATTAAATTAATTTCGTGCAAAAATGGTGTAAATTGTTCGAAACCTGCTTCTATACTCATTGTAAAATAATTTTGTAATAATTGCTTATCATCACTATTTAAACACTTGAGTAAACAATACATTTCAATATCGTTGATTTCTTCAGTCCCTGCTTGACATAGTAGCGCTGGGGTATGGCCAACGCCAAAAACACCATCTTTAACATAGTATTCAGTATTTGAATCGTAGATTGAACCAGGCCTTTCCAAAATTGCCGATTGGTAACTTGTAATAAGCGTTTCAGTTGTTATTGCGACCTTTTGGTAGTGAGGTAACTCTTTAACAAAGAGCTCATCTTTCCCTTTGTTTGAAACGCCTATGGTTAATAGTGGACTATTGATAAATTGCCTAAAATTAAACATTATTTCTGCAATGTCAGAATGACACATATAATGTGGCATATTTATGTTAACAATATGTCCAGCCTGCACTTTTGAATTAATTTTTAACGCAATGATGGCTTGAATTAAAACGGCAAGGATATTTGAACCATCTGATTTAAGGTTAAAATTGATGATCATATCACTCCACATCAAAGTCATGTCAGCTCTGTTTGGATGTTTAATATCCGTTATTCGACACCATTGCACACCTCTAAGTGGAAACTCTCCCCCACAGGCAATAATCTCATCATCTAACTTGCTTTGAATAGATTCACGCAAAACAATTTCTTTTTCTTCCGATGAATTAAATACCGGATCATGAATGTGGAAACAATTTACCGATAAACAAGGATTGTATAAACGGTAGCCAGACTTCCCTAGATAGAAATTCATAAACGAATCACAATGAAACGAACCTATCGGAAAGTCAGCCTTAAAATCATATTTCAAAGGTGCTTTATATATCCATACATCTGCAGAAAACGTATTGGGTATGCCAAACTGATTCATAATAAGGCCATCATCAGTATGAACTTTAGGGACGACCTCTTTTCTACTTAACACCAAAAAAACGTCATCTAGATCTTTGCCTTGTACTAATTTTATAGTGTCATCAAAGGCAATATCAGCGTTCGATACGAACGCGGTTACTCCTGGAAAATATAAATCGATGGAATCAAAAATACTTCTGAATGTTGGTCGGTAATCTATATTGATGAAAAACACTTGTGCGAGCGAGTGCCCTGAGCGCTTAAGTTTGTCATAGACTTCTTTTGCACCTTCAAGAAAAGCACCATTTTGCTCTTCATAATACAATGCGAGAATGTCAAATTCGGCGATGTTTCTCCCAAAACATTCTAAATACTCCTGCATTCGGTGTGGTACTTTTTCGTCATAAACGCTGGTGGCAAATAGCCTGCCGTTATTTTCATCTACAACCGGTTCATAACAATCGTTTTTCTCACGAGTAATATCACTACGAAGTTGTTTCAGTTTTTCATAGTCATCTTTATCGTAACCAACCACAGTATAAGATTTTGAAAAACTTTTAATTTTTCCATAGCTTTCACCTGTACTAGTAACCAGGCAACACTCGGCAATATCACAATCCCTATCAATAGCGGCTATACTACTTAAAAAGTCATTTTCCCCGATAAAAAATACGGGCAATGACTTATCTAAACCTAACAGTATTTTAGAGCAGTCGAATGGAATCTGACGTTTGTGGTCAGCGTAAAGCTGCATAGCCAGTGATTTGATATCACAAGGTAACCATACCCAAGAATTGAATTTCCAGGTTAACAATTGTATTACCGCATAACTTATCGCATCAGTTTGAATATATTCAGGTATATATGCATGCTGACTTACTCTACCAGCAAGCCACAAATTATTATTTTTCTTTTCGATTGAATAACTTTGAAGATTAGTTGGAAACCAAAAATCATAAAGCTGCGAAATATTTTTATTGATTAAATTATATAATTCGGTCGCGTTGTAACAGTCTAAAAATTGTTGTTTAGCTATATTTTGGTTTATTAATCTTAACTCTTCTTTCTGGTCGAGATGTAAAATTGAGCCAGGTTCTATGAACTTTTGAGCTAATCCAGCGTTTGCAGTTAGGCGTTTATAAATATCGCTGTCGTCATAACCGTACGTGCGTATAAACTCATTGTAATAACCAATTTCAAGAAGATCTTTTTTGAACGCACCGAAAGAGCCATTTACGAATTTTTGTTCATCGTTTCCAGAATCACTCGCTAACTTCCATGATCCTCGGCAAAATTCACCCTGCAAAAAATTGTTTTTCTCTAAAAAATCGCTGGTTACTTGAATATCGGCATCGAATTTAAAAACCTTGGAGTATCTTGTAAACCTAAGCCCTACATTAAATCCATAAGTTAAAACCCACTTTTCTTCATCATCAACCCTGATTATTTTGACACGTTCATCTATCAAGTCCTTAATAGTCTCTTCTACAGGCTCTATTGAAGACCAATCAACTATAACAATTTCATCAACATCTAATTCCAACCAGGTTATTAAAGCCTTACGCAAATTCTCATTGCGATTCATACAACAACTGACAATACTGATCCCTTCGCTGAATGGCTGTTCATCTAGTTGAGCGAGTGTTTTAATATCTGCATAACTTACATCAATTTTTTTGTTCTTTTCAGCAGGCATTGCTGCACTAAAATTCGACATTTCAAGGTTGTAACGCAAACAAATTGCTTCCAGCAAGGATTTTGCCGCAGGCCCAAGCGACATCTGCGCTAATATTTTTGCTAGTTTATGTGCCGCGTCAAAGTCTCCATTACTAACAAGTGACTTTAAGGTAGCGAATTCTTTCGATATTGGCTTATTCATTTTTTCTCTTTATTCTTTTCCGATATTTTATATCGCTGGATTAAATCCATATTTTTTGCACAATAAAGTAAATGTCTTAGATTTCTTTATTTCACATGCAAACTCAGGAGATATTTCCCTTCTCGGACGGATTGCTATTTTTTCACCCGTTCTGCCACTATCGCCTGTAACCTTAAATTGATCGAAAAGATCCTTATAAGAATCATTAAATTCAACCTGTAGCACATTACACATCTTTCTCATCACTTTGTCCGGCGACCGCGTAAAACTTTCATATTTTATAATCTGTTTTTTCCGAAACTGAGACAGGAAATGAATCACCCTTATACAATACTCTTCAAATGTTTGTGGATTGAAGTGCAACCAATAGTTTGATTGAAGCGAAGCATAGGAATCAATGGGATTGCGAACCGTCACTAACGACAGTATTTCAAAATCTTGATTTAATAACTCTCTTACGACGGATTTTTCAGTAAAGGAGCTGCCTACACAATAATCAGAATGACTATGGTCTCTAAGTACTAGTATACCGCCCAGCTCGTCAACATGCTGGTACGTTTCGTGTATAGCAGATTTGAAAATTTTCCGAGCCAAAGCATCAGAATCAGGAAATTTAGCCTGGTGGGCTAATGTTGCTATATCTGAGGGTAAAAAAGTCGCTTTATCTGCAGGTAAATGACGGTATGAATGAGGGTGTACCTCACTAAGAATGAAGTTATTAGGCATCGCTGAGAAACACTTTGTAATAAGTGATCCGCCGCTGCAGGCCATGTGATGTAGCACCCTTAATTTAGGTCTGATATTTTCAGCTTTTTCTAACACAAGCTTGCATGTATCAAGTATTGATTCTGTATTCTCTACAAAAATAGTGGTACTTTTTTCGATAACTGTATTTGTTGGCTCCGTATTGTCCAGTTTTCTGTCAATAAGCTCTACAGAGCTTCTTAGCTCTTTTTGAAGTTCTTCTAGCCACCTACTCATCGTTACTTGTGTCCAACTGAATCTGGTACATCTTTTTCAACTAATTCAGGATAATCTTTTTGCAAGCGAAAATAGTAATTCGCTGCCATTTCAAGTTTCTCCCTAAGTTGCTTAACTAATGCTAATAGTTGACGTTCACTGTCGACTTTATGCTGATATTTGCTCCTCAAACTATCTAAATCTAACTGCGCTTTAAGCATCATTTTACTCGATAGTGAAGAAGAGTCATTAAACTGAGACTGCAATTGCTCAAAACTATTACTCTTATCGTGTAATTGTTTTTGCAATCCTTCCGCCCATTTTTTATTTTCTTGATGCCAATGAGTCTGCTCTGTCAATTCTGTAGTTATATTATTTAATTGCTGTTCAAGTTCGGCAATTAGCCTCTCAGATTCATCATTGCTTTCACTCAAACTCAAATTAAGTGCAGCATTCTCAGTTTCTAATTCACCAACTTTCGCCTGACTATGACTCAGCTGTTGAGCCAATTCGTGCATCTTCGCTAGCTCAGCACTGAGTTTTTCGTTCGCAGCTTTAAGCGTCTCAGCCAATTGCTTAGTTTCTTGCTGCTGTTGCGTTTGCTGGTCTCGCTGTGCAGTCAGTTCGGCTATTTGCGCATCTTTATTCTTATGGCCTTCGACTAATTCATTTTGCTTAGCTTGTAGCGCCTTAACTTGAGCTGCTAGCTGTTCATTCTCTGTCAGTTTCTGTGCCCTATCGGCGCTGAGTTTTTCGTTCTGAGTTTTAAGCGAATCAGCCAGTTGCTTAATTTCTTGTTGCCCTTGCGTTTGCTGATCACGCTGTTGAATCAGCTCTGCAATTTTGGCATCTTTATTTTTTTGGCTTTCTGCGAGTTCGTTTTGTTTAGCCTGCAACGCGGTAACTTGTGTTGCCATCTGTTGGTTGGCTGTTTGCTTTTCTTCGCTATCAGCACTGAGTTTGTCGTTCTCGACTTTGAGCTCTTCAGCCAATTGCTTAGTTTCTTGCTGTTCTTGTGTTTGCTGGTCACGCTGTTTTGTCAGTTCGGCTATTTGCTCGTCTTTATCAGTTTGACTTTTAGCCAAATTACCCTTCAACTCATTAATAGCCTTTTTCTGTTTGGCATGACTACTAGCAAGGCAGAACTGATGCTTAGCATTATTCACTACTAAGTTAACATAGGGGGGAGACACGTCAGGGAGCACAATGGGCACCAAATCCAATTCTTTTAAATGATTACTCAGGGTATTCATCGGAGCTGGCGTTTCACCAAATAAGCTTTCTGGTGCCGTTTTTATTACTAAGCTATCGAACACCTTAACCAGTGTTACTAACACATGTTTCAACTCAGTCTCGGCACCATTAATATCTAATACTAATAAGGCCGTGTCATTTTTACCCAGCGACTCCTTACTCAGTAATTGCTCAACGGTTATGCCTGTTACATCGTGGCGTTCATTAAAGGTAAGGCCTGGTATAAGTTTTTTTATATGAGCCGGCTTTAAAACACTGCTGTATTTAGTAATACTCCCTTGATAAAAACATTTATCGCTATGAGCTTGGCTTAAATATTGACTATTTAACTGCACACTTTGGCCAAAGGCTTGCTTGTCTATTAATTTTGCACATTGGTCGTACTCTTGCCCAGCAGGCAAATAAATACCCAAACTCTTGGTTTTTGTTAGTAACACGTCAATATCTGGCATCTCGCCAGATGTTACGTAAACAATTCGGTCAAAGTTTTGTTGAATGGCTAAGATGGCCTTTGTTATTTCTTGCATACTGGCTCCGTAGTTCAGGCTGTTGTGCTAGAAAGTATTCTGGTAATTAAATGTAATGACGATGCATTTTCAACTTTTAACATTTTGTGTTCATCTACACCTGATGATATGCCTAGTTGCCTTGCCTGATTTTTTTGTTGTGTATAAAGAGTGAAGTAATGCTCTAATTCTTCTTGTAACTGTGCAATTTGTAATTGTGTAAGCTCAAGCTCTGCTGTATTGATATATAACTCATTTTTAGCCTGCTCTAAATCTCGCTCAAGCTTTTCGAATAGTGAAGTATTGCTGTTGTAATTACTGGTTAATGTCAAAAAAACTTGATGGGCTTGATGTAACGATAACGCTTGGTAATCGTTTTGTGATGATTGAGAGTCGATTGCTAAGAGCTCTTGCTCTCGTTTTTTAATTGTCTCATTTTGCTGCGCTAAAAAATGTCCTAGCTGCTGAAGTTGAGTGCTTGTATATTTGGGTTCTTCACCGCAACAAATCTGACATTGCTTGGGATAAGTCATATACAGTGACTTGATTGCATTGGAGTATCCTAACCAAAGGGATTCAGCTTCAGTAATGGCTTGCAGGTTTGCTACTTCATCGCCAACCTCTTGCTGCAAAAATAATGCAAAAGATGGAAACACAAACGCGAATGAATCTGATTCATTAACAAGTTTAGGGCTTTTAACTTCCTCGTAAACAATTGTGACTCCGCCTGAGGGAGCTTTGAGAAAATTATCGATAGAAAGAGATACGCTGTCTGACTCTTGATAAAACCATGAACCACTGATGGGTAAGTTGCTTTCAACGCAATCACCATCGCCAAGTAAATTAGCAATCTTTGCATTAGGGTAAATCCGAAAATGTCTCACATAGCCCCCTGAGGCGTTACTTTTACATCCTGAAAAAACTGCTCATATTCATCAACTATATCCTTGGCCTGAAGATAGATTGTGTTCATACCATTACCTCATGACCTAATACAATAAAGCTAAGCAACAAAAAAAATCGTGATGACCGACGCATATCTCCTGGTATCTTAACTAGATAAGAATAATCATAAATTAAAAGGAAGACATGCAAAATTCAAGACTTGACCCCGGCATTACCTTTGTTACATATCAACGTTCAGCTGGTTACTTTATTTTGTGATAATAATCTGCCAGGCATACACTCATTTGAAGGAATAATCCCATCATTTTCACAAACGACCTATTAATTGTATTCAAGCCTTGGCCAACCACTTTTAGATCATTATGCACTAATTTGGGTAATTTTTTTAAATTGTTATCGTTTTCAATTTTAACTAATGCCTTTAATAAATTAGCTAACTTGTCAGCAGCCCAAACATCATCTTGATCACAGAAACAAAAATAATCTGCTGCAAATTCATCATAACAAGATTCTAATCTAGAGAAGTTACCCAAAGCAGAAACGCTTGTTTCATCAGGGTTATCTAGTATTTGTATCCTCGGGTCTGTCGTTTGTCATTTTTAACAAAAAATAAGGTGTTGTCTAATTAATAACACCCAATGCTTCTATGTTTGGTTTATTATGCTTTCAATTTGCCCGTGAATAAACATTTCGCAATTGTGAGTAGCTAGAAAAATCAATACATTAGGACTGGTAGAACGTAGACAAGACATTCAGATTTCTAGCCTTTTGCAATTAAACACCTGTCACACATGCTTTCGATTAGCGCAGAGCTGCTTAAAAGATAAATACTCATGACCGCAGAAACTTGTACTTTGAGCTTCCTAGTGTGAATGTCGTATGATTCATACGCTGACCATACAACACATTATGTAAACCTTTTACTAAATATTTTAATTTGCTCAGCATTAAAATTCCTCCCCACTGGTATAAGTATATATCTGCAGTATTGACAAACATCTATTACCTTGGCCCACCATCATATTAAAAATTCGGTGAGCAGCATGGACATCACCAAAGGATTGAAAAAGACCATGCTAAACAAAACACTGAACCTTTATAACGTCCAACAACATCCCTTTTAGCAAGAGACCAAATCAATTGCCGATACTTTACCAAACATATGAACACTTAACAGGCCTTTAAAATTTGGTTTGAAATTGAATCAAGTAACATCAATGAATTACAAATATTTAAAAGTATTCCACAACCATCAAACCCAACCCCTTGCCATCTTTGGCAGAGGTATTGACTGGCACATCATCTAAAATAGGCCAGTCAATATTAATATCAGAATCATCCCATGCGATGCAGCGCTCATGCTCAGGTGAATAATAATTTGTGGTTTTATATAAAAACTCTGCAGTGTCACTCAACGTGATAAAGCCATGTGCAAACCCTTCTGGCACCCATAATTGCTTAGCATTTTTTGCTGAGAGTATTTCTCCCACCCATTTGCCGAATGTCAGTGAGCTTTTACGTATATCCACAGCCACATCAAACACTTCACCTTGGGTTACTCGCACAAGCTTACCTTGTGCCATCGGAGGCAATTGGTAATGTAAACCTCTCAATACTCCCTTTGATGACTTTGAATGATTGTCCTGTACAAATTGCCTTGTAAGACCCGTGGCTTCTTCGAATATTTTTTGATTGAAGCTCTCAAAGAAAAAGCCCCTTTCATCACCAAATACTTTTGGTTCAAAAACCACTACGTCAGGAATGGCTAATCGTGTTGCCTGCATTATGCTTTCGTCTCTTACAATAATTTCAATAAATACTGGCCGTAACCCGTTTTGACAAATTTGCTGGCTTGCTTTTTTAGCTGGACACTATTGATCCAGTTATTGTCAAAGGCAATTTCTTCTAAACATGCGACTTTTAGGCCCTGGCGATGTTCAATTGTTTGCACATATTGAGAGGCTTCTAACAAGCTGTCGTGGGTGCCGGTATCTAACCACGCAAAGCCCCTTCCAAAACGTTCCACATGCAAACTGCCACGTTCGAGATAAACATTATTCACGCTGGTAATTTCTAACTCACCGCGCTCTGATGGCTCAATAGATTTGGCTATTTCCACCACATCATTGTCATAAAAATACAAGCCTGTTACCGCATAATTGGATTTTGCGATAGCCGGTTTCTCTTCAATCGAGATGGCTTTACCCGCTTGGTCAAATTCCACCACACCGAAGCGCTCAGGATCATTGACTATATAACCAAAAACAGTCCCACCTTCGCTTTTCGCGCTGGCATTTTTAAGGGACTCTGAGAAATGCTGTCCATGAAATATATTATCTCCTAAGACCAAACAAACTGAATCCTGACCAATGAATTCTTCACCTATAATAAAAGCTTGTGCTAATCCGTCCGGTGAAGGCTGTTCTGCGTAGGATAATTGCAGTCCAAACTGTTCACCATTTCCAAGTAACTTTTTAAAATTAGGTAAATCTTCAGGTGTGCTAATTATTAATATATCCCTTATACCAGCCAGCATTAGTACCGACATGGGATAATAGATCATAGGTTTGTCGTAAATGGGTAATAACTGCTTAGAGACACCCATGGTAATGGGATGTAGTCGGCTACCTGCGCCGCCAGCTAAAACTATACCTTTACGTGCCATGTCTTTAATCCTTGTTATTCATATAGCTGTTGAATGTGAATTCAAGCTGTTGTTGCCAGCTTGGCAGGGTTATCCCTAATGCACCCTCAAGTTTACTCACATTTAACTTCGAATTTTGAGGGCGTGCCGCTGGAGTGGGGAACTCTGCGGTACTAATGCCGCCAAGCTCATTTAACAACAATGGCAGGTTTTCACGCTTGGCTAGCTCAAATATTTTTTCAGCGAAACCATACCAACTGGTAATGCCACCACACACGAGGTGATAAATCCCTGAGTCAATGGGTTTACTCGCTAATTGGCGGTAAACTGCAAGCGCTGTGACCTCGGCAATCAACCTTGCATTGGTTGGCGCACCAAATTGGTCGTTGACTATATTGAGTGACTCCCTCTGTGCACCTAAGTTAAGCATGGTCTTCATGAAATTGTTGCCCCGGTCCGAATAAACCCAGCTAGTTCTAAAGATCAGGTAATGCAAACAGTGATTGACGACAGCTTTGTCACCACCGAGCTTGGTGCGGCCATAAACAGATAGTGGCGCCACCGCATCACTCTCAAGCCAATAGTTCTGACCCGTTCCCGGGTAAACATAATCTGAAGAGTAGTGTATCAGGTAAGCGTTGGTTTTACGGGCGTATTGGGCTAATTGTGCCGGCAGTGCTGTGTTTAGACGTGCTGTGGCCTCTTGATTAACTTCTGCTGCGTCTACGGCAGTCCATGCAGCTGGATTCACAATTAAATCAGGTTGGTGTTTAGCTAAATAGGCGTCTACAGAGTGAGCATCGGCTAGGTCCAGCTCTTCTCGGTTGGGTGATAAAATGGCACCCAATACCGATAAAGAACGGCATAATTCGTAGCCCACCTGTCCAGTGGCACCGGTAATTAATATGGTTTTAAAGGTATGACTCATAACTGGCCTAAACGCTCGCCCTGATATTGACCACTTCTGACCCGTTGCCACCACGTTTTATTGGCTAAATACCATTCAACGGTTTTTCTAAGGCCGCTGTCAAAGGACTCCTGTGGCGTCCAGCCTAATTCTTTATCAATCTTTCTTGCGTCAATGGCATAGCGGAGGTCATGACCTGGGCGGTCAGTGACAAAGGTGATTAAGTCGGCATAATTATTCAGCCCAGCAGGTTTAGTTGGCTTAAGCTCTTCCAAAATGGCACAAATACTGTTGACCACTTCGATATTTTGCTTTTCGTTGTGCCCACCTATGTTGTAGGTTTCGCCTATAACACCTTGGGTGGCGACCTTGATTAACGCCCGTGCATGGTCTTCTACATACAGCCAGTCTCTAATTTGCGTGCCTGCACCATAGATAGGTAAGGGTTCACCTTCCAGTGCGTTCAATATAGTCAACGGAATTAATTTTTCGGGAAAATGAAAGGGGCCATAGTTATTTGAACAATTGGTGACTACCACTGGAAAGTCGTAGGTACGATTCCATGCTCTAACCAGATGGTCTGAACTGGCTTTACTGGCAGAGTAAGGCGAGCTTGGGGCATAAGATGTTGATTCAGTGAATAGGTCATCGGTACCGTGTAAATCACCATAAACCTCATCGGTAGAGATATGATGGAAACGAAACTGTTTTTTCAACTCATCTGCCAACTCCAGCCAATATGTTTTGGCTGTATTGAGCAAATTAAACGTACCGACAATGTTGGTTTGAATAAATTCTGCCGGTCCATCAATCGAACGGTCCACATGGCTCTCTGCCGCTAAGTGCATAATGATGTTGGGTTGATATTCTTTGAGTACAGCTGCCATCTTATCCGCATCACAAATGTCAGCTTCAATAAAGGTATACCGTTGATTGTCTTCAATCTCAGTTAATGACTCTAAATTGCCAGCGTAAGTCAGCTTGTCTACATTTATCACGCGATGTGGCGTATTTTGTATTAGTTCCCTTATAACTGCGGAGCCAATAAAGCCCGCACCGCCGGTAACTAAAAAAGTCATTTTTTCTATCGACATATAACATTTACCATCAAGTTCTTAAATATACTCCGTGACATACAAGCCTGCAGATTCATCGCTAATTTCTTGTCGCATAAATAATATAAAATATAGAGGAATAGCCCCGTACGTATCAATATCATTAACGAGTTTAGAGCTTTCAAATTCTTTGTAAACAACGTCTACTCGGTCAGGAAAATCTTAATGGAAAGTCAATCGAAATAAACGAGTTATCTAACCCGGAATATAACCAAAATACGGGTTTTGGAAGATTGCTGTCAATTAAATTTCCATCTTTAAAAATTAAGAATATCCGCGCTAGGATAAACTATTAACTAATTGACTCACTCCCATTGTTGGTAGTTATGCGCCCAAAGAATATTGTTCATACTCGTCAACTAAGTCTTCAGCCATCCCTACTTTAATCACCTCACCTTGGTCTAGCCATACCGCACGTTGACAAACGCGTTTGACCTGCTCCCCGGAATGCGACACAAAAACCACCGTTTGCTCAGAACTGATCCGCTCAGAAATAACAGCTTCGGCTTTAATTCTAAAGCTTTTGTCACCTACACCCAATGTTTCATCAACTAGCAACACATCGGCACGCATTAACATAGAGACTGAAAATCCTAATCTTGCTCGCATACCAGAGCTATAAGTTTTTACAGGCTCCTCAAAACTGTTGCCTAATTCAGAAAAATTTAAAATTTGTGGAAGGGCTTTATAAGCAGCGTCTTTACTGTGCCCTAAAAGCATTGCCATAAGAATAGCGTTGTTGCGACCCGATAACTGACTATCAAAACCGGTCTGCAGTGACTGCAGACTGACATGTTTCACATAACTTTTAATACTGCCCTCATCAGGTTTAAGAATTCCAGAAAGCAACTTTAACAAGGTAGATTTACCACAACCATTTCGACCAATCACACCTAATGTTTCGCCTCTGTATACTTCAAATGATACGTTATTTAGCGCGCGATGTTTTGAATATCGGAAAAAACCCTTGCGACTTTTAAACGTCACCCCAACATTTTCTAATCTTATACAAGTCTCTTGAACAGGCATTATTGAAGCACCAACCTTGGGTAATTGTGATCGAACTTTCTTATCAAAAAAATTGCAACAATTAGGGCCAAACCACACCCAATAGCCAATATTGTGAGCTGATTCCAATTAGGCAGTAGTCCCTCCATGATGATATCTCGATACATATCAATTGCAGCAGCCAATGGGTTAAAAAAAAATAAAACTTTATGCTCTGGTATTAAAAACTGTGACGGATTATAAAAAATACCCGAAGCAAACATCATCAACATTGTAAATGTTTGCACAATAAAACGTAAATCAGGTAAAAAAGGCACAAAACTAGCGAAAATAATCGCCAAAGAACTAATAAACAATAACTGCATTAATGCAACGGGAATTATTGCAAACCATGCCAGCGAGGGTTGATAGCCCATTGTCCACAATATTGATAGCATTAGCATAAATACAAAAAAAGTTTTCACTAGATCTTGCCCAATAACTACTAGTGGGAAAAATAGTTTTGGAATGTCAATTTGGTTCATCAACCCGGTTCCGGTCATTATAGAACTTGAAGCGTTGGTGACTGAGCGACTAAACCAAAGAAATGGGATCTTCCCGCAAATTAAAAAGGCAATAAAATTCTCAGACCGAGCATTCAGAAAGACACCAAAAATGACATAATAAATAGCAATAAATAATGCCGGTTCGAGAAGCCACCAGATGTAATTGAGCTGATGCTTTGACGCTTCTGACTTTAAGTTCATCTGGATTTTAACTTTTACGAGTTGCCAAAAACGCAAATTGTTTAATTTATGTTGCATTCTATACTGATGCCATGTTTGAAATTTTCCCTAAACTTTTGAGTAACTTTTGAGTAACTTGTGAGTATACTACGAAACACTTTATTAATTTATTAATTTTATCAATTTTATCAGCAAGATAAAACCCAGAGTTGTTATAAAGTGTTTTTAAACTTGCAGTGCAACCCTGGCTTCAGTTTTTTATTACGCTTGCTAGCATAAAAATGAACAGACAAATATTTTTATATTATATCGTCCGAAAAAACGGTAGCAACTTCAGGTCTTGAATCTTGCACAAATCATCGATTTTTCTTACATCATACACGTTATTTGAATAGCCCGTTTAGCCTAATGATTGCAGCCCAAATTCAGTTTGTTATTCAATATGATAAATTAGGTAACTCGTTCAAATTATCTATAATTAAAGCATTAGGGCATTAGGGCATTAGGGCATTAGGGCATTAGGGCATTAAAAAACGCCTCACGTAGCATTGATGGCCTGTTTTTATTGACTTTTTATTTTTATTTTTATTTTTATTTTTATTTTTATTTTTATTTTTATTTTTATTTTTATTTTTATTTTTGGGGTTTTTAAACCACATAAGTTATTTTTCAACCGGCAAAAAAACGATGGCAATCAAAAATAAGTTTTTACATGTCTGGAACAGTTTCCGCTATTGTTGTAGACGAAAAGTAATCAATAAATCAGGTTTGTTTAATATTCCCTGGTATTTAGAACAAAACCCGGATGTAAAAAAAAGCAATATATCTCCATTGTTACATTACATAATGCATGGCGAAAAAGAAGGGCGCAGACCTAGTTCTGTATTTGATACCTCTTTTTACCTCAAACGATATTATGATGTTAAAAAATATAGAATGGGTCCTTTGGCCCATTATATTATGTATGGAGAAAATGAAGGCCGTAAAGTATCTCCAAACATCATCATTAGCGGTCATCAACTATACCCAAATAAAGCTAAATTAGTATTTGTTTCACATGATGCATCTAGAACAGGGGCACCATTATTTTTAGTAAATCTTCTCCAAAATTTAAAAAAGGACTTCTCACTGCAAATTATCCTTTTAGAAGGAGGACCCTTAATTGATGAATTTGAACAATGTGGCAAAGTATTACATCTGTACACCATATCGCAAGTAACACATCAAGCAACACTAGAATCATTTGTTACAGATGATTCTAGTGCGGTTTATTTCAATACCATTGTTTCGGCTGGAATCATTGATTTCTTTTCTTATTTGGACAGTCCTAAGTTTGCTTATATACACGAAATGGGCTGTAGTTTAGAGTTATATCGAGAATCACTTCAAAAGATACTAGATAGTCAAAGCCATATTATTTTAGCTTCAAAATATACACATAGGTTAATGCTTGAAAAATATGGCGTCAATAAATCTAGAATGACTGTTTTACGCCCTTTTCTGAGTAAAAGAAGCAAACAACTCGATCTCACAAATAAAGTCGCCTTAAGGGAAATATTGGGCTTAAGGAAAAATGCTTTTCTTGTCTTGGGAGCAGGTACGTTGTGTGAAAGAAAAAACCCAGAAGCCTTTATTAAACTAGCACAACAAGTTTGTTCTATTAATGATGATATTGATTTTATTTGGCTGGGGGAAGGTTTAGCAATGTCAAAACTTCAGAAGCTTGTAGCTAAATACGGACTGAGGGATAGAGTTCAATTCCTAGGATACAAACCTAATATTATGGAATATTTTTCAATAGGAGATATGTTCTTTCTCAGTTCCAAAGAAGACCCATGCCCACAGGTGTGTTTAGAGGCTGCAAGTTTTAATTTGCCGATTTTTTCTTTTAAAAACACAGGTGACATTAGCGCTATTTTTGATGATGGTGCTGGTGTAAGTGCAGTTTTAGGTGACCTCGCTGTACTCAAGTCAGCCCTTATAAACTTATACTCAAATAAATCCCTACAACACGCTTGGGGGGAAGAAGCTAACCGACGTGTATTTGAAAAATTTAATAAAAGCACTTACCTAAAACGTTTTCATGAGATGAATGCAATGTATTTAAAAAATTCTAAATATTTAGAATTCAAACAACTTTAAAAATTTAATTTTACACACAGAAAAAATATAAAATCTTGGCAGAAAGTTATTTGAAAGAGTATAAATAACATATTGGAAGTCCCAAGGCTGGTAGCTCAGCCTTACAGTATTTCTGCAAAAAAATCGGGAACTAGTGGGGCAAAAAAGATTACACTGCCTACTCACAATCAAACCCTTAATGGGGTATTTTGGGGAAATGCAAATACATTTTGCCTTGCTTTTATTATTGAAACTAATTCAGACATAGCAGTAAAATTGAAACAAAAAGTTAGAAAATCTTTATACTCTTCTAATAAAAATATCCTAGGAGCCGCCAACTATTTTGACCGTATTTGATGCTATCGTTTAAACCTGAAACAACGTAAAACATGGGTCTTACATTACCGAACTCATCGATATATTAACTAGGTTATTGTGCGTTATTCAAGAGCCACATAGACTTAAATTTTCAATCTATTCTTGCTAGATGTATTCAATCTTTTTTTAGGAATTTATTATGATGGAAAAAACATTTATTTTGGGCGTAGGGTGTCAAAAGGGTGGGACAACTTGGCTATATAAACAACTAATAAAATGTAAATTTGTCGACATGGGTTTTACAAAGGAACATCACGTTTTAGATGTCAAGTATATGGGATGTAACGATCCTGTAGAAAAAACACTAAAAGATAGATCTAAATTGACACGAAAGTGGGGGATTATAAAATCACAGGAAGAAAAGAATTTAGATTTGCTTGTTAAGTTTCGTCAAGATATTGATTCGTATTATAATTTTTTCGACAAATTAATTTCTACTAAACCAGAAGTGAATTTTGTTGGCGATATATCTCCATCATATGCGGGGCTTTCTGTTGACGCGTTAAAAGAGGTCAAAGAAGAACTTGCAAAAAGGGGGTATAACATTAAGGTTATCTTTTTGATGAGAGATCCTTTTGAGAGAATTTGTTCTGCAGTCAGGATGTCTAGAAGACCAAACCGAAGAAAAACCAAAGAATTGATAACAAGTGAAGAAATCGATACCTTTGCATATTACAAAAGCGAACATTGCCGTCTGCGAACACAATATGAAAAAACAATGAGGAACTTAGATGCTGTTTTTGAGCCTGAACAAGTATTTTATAGCATTTATGAAAAATTATTCTCCAAACAAGAAAATCAGTGTCTAGAGAAATTTTTGAACATCCCTGATTTTAAACCCGATTTTAATAAAGTATTCAATAAGTCAAAAAAAACTGAAACAATAAGTGAACAGCTGAAGAGAGACATTGTTAATTACTACGCTGACACCTATTCCTATTGCGAAGAACGGTTTAACACGAAGGAAATGTGGTGTAACAATAAATTATATAAGGCAATGGTAAATTGAAGCGAATAATTATCCATATAGGCATTCATAAGACAGGCTCTACCTCGATCCAACAATCTTTTAGTGACCACCATCATACATTAAAACAGTTGGGATATTATTTCCCGCTATTTAAAAACTCGTATAAACAAAATACTGAATCCAATCATGGGAGTTTATTTACAAACCTTTACGATGTAAATCCCTTTAAGTGGAGTAATAACAGGCGAATCGGAATTGATACTGTTGAGAAGGTAAAAGTGTTACAAGCATCTTATCTTTCTCAACTAGCAGCAGTATTGAAAGAGGAAGTCCCAGCCATCATTTTTTCTGCAGAAAAGCTATCGAAATTTCCCCTTGAAGGTATAAATAAATTTAAAAAAGACATAGAAACATTAACAGAAGGAGCTGTTGAGTTTAAAATTATCTGTTGCCTACGTGAGCCCGTGTCCTATTGGCAAAGCTTATGCCAAGAGAATATAAAAATAGGTGTTATTTCCCTAGATGAAATCTGTAAGAATACACCTCAAAAGCCTAATCTATTTCAAGATGTACTGACTAAATACATCACGGCATTTGGTAAAGATGCTGTTGATGTTTATCGTTTTGAAGACATGCTTGTGTCAAAACAGGGGCCATTTAATTACTTCTTAGGTCGAATATCTGCTGATTTACAAGGAAAGTATGAAGAGAATTGGAGTAATCTTGGTTACTGTCATGAAGCGATTGAGCTCATCTCATATATGAACGAAAAAGTCCCTACGATGATTAATAAAAAAGTTAATCCACATAGGAAAATGAATGAGCATAAAATCTTATCGCAATTACAAGGAGTGAAATTTTCCCTAAGTGAAGAAGTTCAGACAAAAATCATCTCTGAAAGTCAAAATGACAGGCGATGGTTAAAAGCAAATTATAATTTAGAATATCCTAACCCTGAAATCAAACCGGTTCAAAAAGAAAAGCTTTGGCAAGAGTCTACCATCAACCAGTTGTATGGCCTGATGCCTAAATTTAATAACAGCATTTCATCCCTTATTATAAAGGCAATGGAGAATATTGCTATTTCTTATAAAAACACAGAGCCAAAAAAATATGCACTTTTAATAAGAAAACAACATCTATCACCTCTAATTATATGGACTTTTCGCAGGACAGGAGGAACAAATTTAGCACATACTTTATTTTCGTCTATGGACAATGCTAATGCACATTATGAACCTTTCAATAAAAATCGTATCTATGGGTATGTCGTAAAAAATTGGAAGGAAAGTAAAAATAAAGAACAATTGAAAAACGCGCTTATAGATATTCTATCTCAAAAAGTCTGTATTAAGCATTGTTTAGAGAATGTCCCTGATGAAGTAAATGCCATTTTGTTAGAAATTAGCGTTCAGTATGGTTATAAGCATTTATTCTTATACAGAGAGCAGGCAGAAGGTCGATTATTAAGTCTCAATTATGCAGAAAAAACAGGTGTCTGGTCGTCAGATTTTAAGAATAAATCCAATTTAGATAACTCGATATTTTCTCAAAAAATTGAAAGCAAAAGACTCATTCAACATGAATTGACATGCAGAAAACAAATGAAGTCTATCTATCAAAAATCTGTTTCTCTTAAGGCATTTCCCTTAACTGTTAGCTTCGAAAACTTATATAAACAACCCTATAAGCAGTCAAAAAAATTAGTGCAAGACTTATTTACATTGCTAGTGCCATCAATGACAGATATTCCTGAAGAATTTTTTGAAAAACTTCTTAAAAAGGGAGCTCAAGGCACGAAAACAGATTACACACGTTTCAATGGTTCTGAAGATTTCCTCAAACAAGTAAGAGCTTTAGACCAGTTACACCTTTGTCTAGTCCCCAACTATCAGTTAGATAAAACGAAAGAAATTAATGACTTTAAACACTTTGAGATCATCAATATTCTTCCAGGGATAGAAAGAAACAGCTTTCATTGTTCTGGCATTGCTGTTGACAAAAATGGTCAAAGTGTAGATTTATTATTGAAACAAGGAACAGGATCCATCCTTGTAGATACTTCCTTAGAAGGTGGTCATTTTTTATCTAATGCTTGGATCGCCAAAGGACGTAATGAACTGTGGATGAAAAATAACGGACACAACGATGTGTTATTAGCAGTCTTGACGTTTCAAAAAAATGAAATAGTACATGAAGTCAAAAAATCAAAAAATAACCAACTAAAGAGACTTTATTTTTTCTGGGAAACCAGATTAAAAGACCTAACTAAAAATATTTTGAAGCCAAAAACCCAACTGAAACAGGTGGCATTTACGCCACCATCTCCTTTCAAAAAAATCTCTGTTATAAATAATAAAATTGGCTATACACCTATTCCAAAAATAGCCAGTACGTCCATTAAACATGCTCTTTATAAATTAGAAAATAAAAAGGCTTTTTCAATAGAAGAGCACAATACACATATACATAATTTTTTTAATGAAAAGAAAAAAGCAGAAAACAACCCTTTGCCTGACTTCAACTTTATAGTTATACGAGATCCGATTAAACGATTTTTGTCAGGGTACGCCAACCGGGTGATGATGCATAAGGAGCTTTCAAAAAACTTTATTCAAAATACATGCCCATCATTGGAGGGACAAATTCCTTTCTTCGATCCAAAACTTAATCAATTTATCGAAAACTTACCTCTTTACTTAAAGGTGGATACTATTCAGCATCACTTTCAACCCATGTGTACGCTATTGAGCAAGACAGAAAGCCTTAAGCAGTTTGATAAGGTGTACCCTTTAGAAAATATATACTCTCTAGAGAAAGACTTGTCTAATATGACAGGTGAGAACGTGACACTCCCAAACATGCAAAATAGTGCTCCAGTGATCTCGATTGGAGCGTTAAGCAAACAATCTATAGAAGTATTGTTAGAGTACTACCGTGATGATTACGAAGTATTAAATGAATATTATAGCGTCGACCAAGTTTGGAAAGAATGGAAAGCCATATGTTCGGCTAAAGGAATTTGTGTCATGAATAACAAAGTCGGCTATTTCCCTATCCCAAAAGTCGCTTGTACTTCTATCAAAAATGCCCTTTATGAATTGGAGTTTAAGAAAGGCTTTTCGGAAGAACAAGAAGGAATGCATATACATGATGCTTTTAACAACAACCAAAATCTTGCGCTATGTGATTTTAACTTTATAGTCATCCGAGATCCAATTAAACGCTTTTTGTCAGTATACTCTAACCGTGTTCTTTTTCATGGAGAACTTTCAGAAAGTACTATTCAAGATATACACCCATCCTTAAAAGGAGAAATTCCATATTTTGACCCAACTATCACACAATTTATTGAGAATTTGCCCATTTATTTAAAGGTATTACCTATTCAACATCATGTTCAACCTATTTCTGAGATATTTGATAAAGCAAGGAGTTTGGAACAATTTGATAAAATTTACCCTCTAGAAAGTCTGTCTGCTTTAGAAGATGACTTGTCTATCATGACGGGTAGTAATGTGCGTTTCAAGCATTCACAAACAGGTGGACCTAGAATTTCACTTGATAACTTGAACCGGAAACAAATTGAAATATTGTTAGAATATTATCGAAAAGATTATGAGTTGTTGAATGAATATTATCCCGTTGAACAAATTTGGCAAGAATGGGAGAGCAGTAATCCTGACATAACAGATAAAAATGGTTGTTATATTTATTCGAACAAGACGTCTGTCAAAACAGCGGAATTAGTTCTTAAATATCTTGTTGAAAATTTTACAATCAATTCCATCACTCATTTTGGCTGTCGTAAGACTGCTTGGCTAATAGCCTGTTCAGACCTTGGTATTTTACGTTGCTTAGGGTTATATGAGCACGAAGACAAATTAGAAGGGGTAAAAATAGAGACCCTGGAACTTCGACCAATTAACTTGACTGAAAACCTCCATGAACATTTTGACTTAGTCATAAGCCTGCAATTAGTAGAAAACTTAAATCCGGCGCATTCAGAACAATGCATTAAATCATTATGTCATAGTTCAAATATTATTCTTTTTGGATCTACATATTTAACAGAAGCGACGAAACCTAATTGTCAGAAACATAGCTATTGGGCAACGTTGTTTGCTGTACACGGTTATGTTGTTTTTGATCTTTTCCGACCAATGCTTCATCGTCATGATGAAAAGGGGGAATCATGGTATAAAGACAACTTATTTTTATACGTAAAACAAGATAGTACTCAGTATCACACGTTAATAGAGCAAGGTTTTAACCCTATGGAAAATATTTCTTTTATGGATAGTCCTCATCCTTTGTCATTTACACAAATAAATTCTTAATAGCCTTAAAGCGAGCTGTGATGAAAGTAAGTATTGTTATTCCAGTATATAATGTAGAAAAATACATATCTGCTTGTATTGATTCTGTTTTATCACAAACATACCAAGACATCGAAATTATAGTCATAGATGATTGTTCTCCTGACAAGAGTATTTCAATCATAGAGGCCTATCAATCTAATAAAATTCATATTTATGCCCACAAGAAGAATAAAGGACTTTCAGCTTCTCGTAATACGGGCGTAACATATTGTACTGGAGACTACATATTGTTTTTGGACTCTGATGATACTTTGAATCCAAAAGCATTGGAGCATTGCCTCTGTATTGTACAAGAGCATGGCTCTGAAGTCGTTTCATTCAACTCTCGTCACATTGATGAAGAGGGGAATACCTGGCCACTTTTGTGGCATAAAAAATTCAACTTTGTAGAATGTTTTAATATATCTATTGTCAATTACCCCAAACTCGTATGGGATGTAGCAGCATGGAATAAGCTCATTTCTCTAAAACTATATAGAGAAAGCAACTTGATTTTTGATGAAGAACAGCGATGGTTTGAAGACCATTTATTTTCACTACAATTGTATAATAAAGCAAGGAAAGTCAGCATAACTACTGAAGTGCTTCATTACTATTTGAAGCGAACAGATTCAAGCAATCAGTCCATAACACAACAAAAAACTTTTTTAACCTGCGACTATCGAATTCGAATGATCGAGTCCGTTTTGCCCTATTTAGAGTCATCAGATAATCAAAAATTGATCCCCTATTTCTTTGACTTAATCCTTAGTTTTTATCGCTTCCTTATAAAAGATGCCTTTGATACGGCAGAGACACAAACTCAATTTTTTGAACTTGTGTCTCGCTTCAAAAAAATATTAGAGCGCGTCCCTCTAGAAACTATGACTTACCATAGATTATCTCAAGTAGATGTTGCATTGATCATAAAGCATATGAGTGCTGAAGATATTGATTTATTTTACAGAGATCAAATGGTACGGCCTAATATATTAGAAAAACTGTTTTCCTATGATTTTGAAGAAAAAGAATATTTTTTACCTCAATATCTCAAATGGAAAGACGAAAAACAACCTAATCTTAAAAAACTAAAAAGCGCCCCCTCTTTTAAGAAACACACTTTGTTGTGGTTGAATTAACCGGACACTTCAATAAAGGATTATAATCCTGTTAATTGAGGTGAATATGACTAAACGAACAAATAAACATTATCCCGCAGAATTTAAACAAGAAGCGGTCGCTCTGGTAATAGAGCAAGACTATCCAATCGTACAAGCTGCTGCATCTTTAGGTGTGACAGACAAACTACTTTACAACTGGGTAGCTAAGCATAAGAAACAGGCACTAGGTGATGCATTATCTGGTGATGAACGGGCAGAGTTAATTCAGCTCAGGAAAGATAGTAAACGTCTACAAATGGAGCGTGAAATCCTAAAAAAGGCCAGTGCCTTCTTCGCGAAAGAAATGAAGTAAGATATTCTTTTATAAGTGAGCTTGATGCGAAGTATCCGGTGTCAGTTGCTTGTAAAGTGATGGAAGTGAGTTCGTCAGCATACTACGCATGGCTAAAAAAACCTGGTGAACTCATTAGCGCTCAAACGCTAAGACTGTATCGACGAGCCAAAGCATTATTCAAGGCAAGTCGAAACAGTTTAGGCAGCAGAGAGCTTGCTAAAGCACTACGCAAAGAAGGCTTTGAAATAACGCGGTATCGCGCCATTAAGTTAATGGAACGGCTTAAATTAGTTGTGACTCAGCGAATAGCTTATAAAGTGACAACCAAGCGCAAACACAGTGATGCTGTGGCTGACAACTTGCTAAATATGAATTTCAATCCTGTTGGACCCAATCAAATTTGGGCGGGTGATGTGTCCTATTTAAAGACTGGTGAGGGCTGGTTATATCTAGCAATTGTCATGGATTTGTACTCACGCCGTATTGTGGGCTGGCATATATCAAAACGCATGACGCGTGATTTGGTCGAGCAAGCGCTGATAAAGGCTCATAACTTACGCAAACCACCAAAAGGTTTGGTGGTTCACAGTGACAGAGGCTCTCAGTACACGAGTAAAGGCTTTAGAAATCTACTGTCGCGATTAGGTTGTCGAGCTAGTATGGGGGATGTTGGAGCTTGCTGGGATAATGCTGTTGTGGAGCGCTTCTTTGGAAGTTTAAAGCATGATTGGTTGTTTAAAGTACCGCAGCCCACTCGAACACATATGCGAGAAGATGTTGCTAGGTACATGAAATATTATAATGTTGAGCGACTACATTCAGCTAATTTGGATCAATCGCCAATTGAATTTGAAAACTCCTTTAGAAAAGTGTCCGGTTGGACTTGACCAGAACACTTTTTACTTATTTATGGTGAAACAATTGTTTACGTTTTTAATTAACTCGCGAAAGTGGCTAAGTATAGCCATCGAAAGGAATAACGACATTTATCTTATTCAAGAATATGGAGAGTTTGATTTAGAGTATTATACAAAACAGACCAATAAAATATTTGACTCTGAAAAAACTGCAATAATTGACTATGCCTATTTTGGTGAAGGTGTAGGCCTCTGTCCCAATCCATCTTTTTGTCCTAAGAGTTATTTGGACTGTAATACTGATTTATTGGTTTTAGATAAGAATCTATTTGCACATTATTTAAGGCATGGACGTTCTGAGGGTCGTATATGTTCGACTAAAGGAATTTGTGTCATGAATAACAAAGTCGGCTATTTCCCTATCCCAAAAGTCGCTTGTACTTCTATCAAAAATGCCCTTTATGAATTGGAGTTTAAGAAAGGCTTTTCGGAAGAACAAGAAGGAATGCATATACATGATGCTTTTAACAACAACCAAAATCTTGCGCTATGTGATTTTAATTTTATAGTCATCCGAGATCCAATTAAACGCTTTTTGTCAGCATACTCTAACCGTGTTCTTTTTCATGAAGAACTTTCAGAAGTACTATTCAAGATATACACCCATCCTTAAAAGGAGAAATTCCATATTTTGACCCAACTATCACACAATTTATTGAGAATTTGCCCATTTATTTAAAGGTATTACCTATTCAACATCATATTCAACCTATTTCTGAGATATTTGATAAAGCAAGGAGTTTGGAACAATTTGATAAAATTTACCCTCTAGAAAGTCTGTCTGCTTTAGAAGATGACTTGTCTATCATGGCGGGTCGTAATGTGCGTTTCAAGCATTCACAAACAGGTGGACCTAGAATTTCACTTGGTAACCTGAACCGGAAACAAATGGAAAATTTGTTAGAGTACTATCGAAAAGATTATGAGTTGTTGAATGAATATTATCCCGTTGAACAAATTTGGCAAGAATGGGAGAGCAGTAATCCTGACATAACAGATAAAAATGGTTGTTATATTTATTCGAACAAGACGTCTGTCAAAACAGCGAAATTAGTTCTTAAATATCTTGTTGAAAATTTTACAATCAATTCCATCACTCATTTTGGCTGTCGTAAGACTGCTTGGCTAATAGCCTGTTCAGACCTTGGTATTTTACGTTGCTTAGGGTTATATGAGCACGAAGACAAATTAGAAGGGGTAAAAATAGAGACCCTGGAACTTCGACCAATTAACTTGACTGAAAACCTCCATGAACATTTTGACTTAGTCATAAGCCTGCAATTAGTAGAAAACTTAAATCCGGCGCATTCAGAACAATGCATTAAATCATTATGTCATAGTTCAAATATTATTCTTTTTGGATCTACATATTTAACAGAAGCGACGAAACCTAATTGTCAGAAACATAGCTATTGGGCAACGTTGTTTGCTGTACACGGTTATGTTGTTTTTGATCTTTTCCGACCAATGCTTCATCGTCATGATGAAAAGGGGGAATCATGGTATAAAGACAACTTATTTTTATACGTAAAACAAGATAGTACTCAGTATCACACGTTAATAGAGCAAGGTTTTAACCCTATGGAAAATATTTCTTTTATGGATAGTCCTCATCCTTTGTCATTTACACAAATAAATTCTTAATAGCCTTAAAGCGAGCTGTGATGAAAGTAAGTATTGTTATTCCAGTATATAATGTAGAAAAATACATATCTGCTTGTATTGATTCTGTTTTATCACAAACATACCAAGACATCGAAATTATAGTCATAGATGATTGTTCTCCTGACAAGAGTATTTCAATCATAGAGGCCTATCAATCTAATAAAATTCATATTTATGCCCACAAGAAGAATAAAGGACTTTCAGCTTCTCGTAATACGGGCGTAACATATTGTACTGGAGACTACATATTGTTTTTGGACTCTGATGATACTTTGAATCCAAAAGCATTGGAGCATTGCCTCTGTATTGTACAAGAGCATGGCTCTGAAGTCGTTTCATTCAACTCTCGTCACATTGATGAAGAGGGGAATACCTGGCCACTTTTGTGGCATAAAAAATTCAACTTTGTAGAATGTTTTAATATATCTATTGTCAATTACCCCAAACTCGTATGGGATGTAGCAGCATGGAATAAGCTCATTTCTCTAAAACTGTATAGAGAAAGCAACTTGATTTTTGATGAAGAACAGCGATGGTTTGAAGACCATTTATTTTCACTACAATTGTATAATAAAGCAAGGAAAGTCAGCATAACTACTGAAGTGCTTCATTACTATTTGAAGCGAACAGATTCAAGCAATCAGTCCATAACACAACAAAAAACTTTTTTAACCTGCGACTATCGAATTCGAATGATCGAGTCCGTTTTGCCCTATTTAGAGTCATCAGATAATCAAAAATTGATCCCCTATTTCTTTGACTTAATCCTTAGTTTTTATCGCTTCCTTATAAAAGATGCCTTTGATACGGCAGAGACACAAACTCAATTTTTTGAACTTGTGTCTCGCTTCAAAAAAATATTAGAGCGCGTCCCTCTAGAAACTATGACTTACCATAGATTATCTCAAGTAGATGTTGCATTGATCATAAAGCATATGAGTGCTGAAGATATTGATTTATTTTACAGAGATCAAATGGTACGGCCTAATATATTAGAAAAACTGTTTTCCTATGATTTTGAAGAAAAAGAATATTTTTTACCTCAATATCTCAAATGGAAAGACGAAAAACAACCTAACCTTAAAAAACTAAAAAGCGCCCCCTCTTTTAAGAAACACACTTTTTACTTATTTATGGTGAAACAATTGTTTACGTTTTTAATTAACTCGCGAAAGTGGCTAAGTATAGCCATCGAAAGGAATAACGACATTTATCTTATTCAAGAATGTGGAGAGTTTGATTTAGAGTATTATACAAAACAGACCAATAAAATATTTGACTCTGAAAAAACTGCAATAATTGACTATGCCTATTTTGGTGAAGGTGTAGGCCTCTGTCCCAATCCATCTTTTTGTCCTAAGAGTTATTTGGACTGTAATACTGATTTATTGGTTTTAGATAAGAATCTATTTGCACATTATTTAAGGCATGGACGTTCTGAGGGTCGTATAGTAAGCGATTAAAAAATTTTAATCGAAAAAAAGCAAAAAATTACAGACCTAAAGTGTCCAATCGTTGGCTAACTTAAAAGTATTTAGATTTCAGGTAGATTCATAGTACTTTCTTTAAAGTATTGCTCTGGTTAAATATACGCGCCCGACAACACGTCACCTAGTGCCTCTTTTTTATGCTTGGCTACCTAGTTGTAAAGTAGTTTGTCTGTCACACCCAAAGATGCAGCAGCTTGTACGATTGGATAGTCTTGCTCTATTACCAGAGCGACCGCTTCTTGTTTAAATTCATCGGGATATTTTTTATTCATAACACTTTTTACCTTACTTCGGTTTCTAAGTAAAAAGTGTCTACAGTTTCAGGGGAAGATCAAATGTTTATTTGTTCGTTTAGTCATATTCACCTCAATTAACAGGATTATAATCCCTTTGTTCTGGTCAAGTCCAACCGGACACTTTTCTAAAGGAGTTTTCAAATTCAATTGGCGATTGATCCAAATTAGCTGAATGTAGTCGCTCAACATTATAATATTTCATGTACCTAGCAACATCTTCTCGCATATGTGTTCGAGTGGGCTGCGGTACTTTAAACAACCAATCATGCTTTAAACTTCCAAAGAAGCGCTCCACAACAGCATTATCCCAGCAAGCTCCAACATCCCCCATACTAGCTCGACAACCTAATCGCGACAGTAGATTTCTAAAGCCTTTACTCGTGTACTGAGAGCCTCTGTCACTGTGAACCACCAAACCTTTTGGTGGTTTGCGTAAGTTATGAGCCTTTATCAGCGCTTGCTCGACCAAATCACGCGTCATGCGTTTTGATATATGCCAGCCCACAATACGGCGTGAGTACAAATCCATGACAATTGCTAGATATAACCAGCCCTCACCAGTCTTTAAATAGGACACATCACCCGCCCAAATTTGATTGGGTCCAACAGGATTGAAATTCATATTTAGCAAGTTGTCAGCCACAGCATCACTGTGTTTGCGCTTGGTTGTCACTTTATAAGCTATTCGCTGAGTCACAACTAATTTAAGCCGTTCCATTAACTTAATGGCGCGATACCGCGTTATTTCAAAGCCTTCTTTGCGTAGTGCTTTAGCAAGCTCTCTGCTGCCTAAACTGTTTCGACTTGCCTTGAATAATGCTTTGGCTCGTCGATACAGTCTTAGCATTTGAGCGCTAATGAGTTCACCAGGTTTTTTTAGCCATGCGTAGTATGCTGACGAACTCACTTCCATCACTTTACAAGCAACTGACACCGGATACTTCGCATCAAGCTCACTTATAAAAGAATATCTTACTTCATTTCTTTCGCGAAGAAGGCACTGGCCTTTTTTAGGATTTCACGCTCCATTTGTAGACGTTTACTATCTTTCCTGAGCTGAATTAACTCTGCCCGTTCATCACCAGATAATGCATCACCTAGTGCCTGTTTCTTATGCTTAGCTACCCAGTTGTAAAGTAGTTTGTCTGTCACACCTAAAGATGCAGCAGCTTGTACGATTGGATAGTCTTGCTCTATTACCAGAGCGACCGCTTCTTGTTTAAATTCTGCGGGATAATGTTTATTTGTTCGTTTAGTCATATTCACCTCAATTAACAGGATTATAATCCTTTATTGAAGTGTCCGGTTAATTCAACCACAACACTTATTGAAGTGTCCGGTTAATTCAACCACAACGCTTGATCGTGGTCGTTGTGAAGGAACTTGAATTGTCGGTCTTAAGCGAGGCGCTGTTTGTCTTTAGCAACAAGAAACAGGAAAAACTTAGCACCCTGAAAATAGATTGAATTCCTACTGTTGCCTCGTGAAGTATTATGATTAAAGATAATGACAAAATCTAATCAAAGTGAACCACTCATGGTTTGCCTCAACTAAATAAGATATAAATTAAACAGTTTCAGCCTAGAAGATGATTAATGTAAACACAAAACCTGACCACGTTAACTATTTAATGGCTGTTAAACGCCGAATTACTTCACATAATCCAGAAACTCTTTGCGTATTACTGCTGACTGTTATGTAATATCAAGGTGTGTCGGCTCTTTTTAACCAAGTAAAAAAATCATAGTATGCCTTTATCACCTTGATGATTAAACTTGGCTTACCAATCAATAACAATTGTAACGATTTTGCAAAAAATCTAAATGGCACTATTAACAAAAGCTTAGTTCGGTAATAGAGCCAAGTGAACTTCAATGCGCTAAGTGTAGAATTATAAACTGCTACTGCCGAAATATTGCCCTGCCCTGCACCCGTGCTAAGGCCCCCTAAATGAATAACTCGAGCATTTTCACACCAGCCTAAAATAGCCTCGTCACCGAGTTGTTGGGCAATATCTAATTCTTCAAAATATAAAAAAAACGTTTCATTTAACCAAGTGTGTTTTTTACATGCATTATGTTTTTTCACACCATATAAAAAACTTAATGTTGCAGCAGGAAAAAACATCGAGGCACCTACAATATAATCAAATCTTGGCACTGGCTCTAAAAAAAGTTTTTCAATTTTTTGACCAAAGCCATATTGTTTAAATGTACTCAACCAGGGTGAATAAAAGCACCCCCCCGCACATTGAACTGATTGCCCGTCTGCCTCCAGAAGGGTACTCCCCCACATTGAGACTTCTGGTGCTTCTAGCGCAGTGGCTAAATGTGCCTTGATCGCCCCTTCGTCTACCACAACATCATTGTTTAACAACCAGACAAAATCGAAATTATTATTCTCCATAATTTCAGCCAACGCTTTATTATGCCCAGCGGCAAAACCCAGATTTTTAGGCAGCGAGATTAAGTGAACATTTCCCAAACTACTTAATGTGTTTTCCAAAAAGCGGTTACAATAATCCGATGAAAAATTATCAACTACCCATATTTCCAGAAGGCAATCGTCGTCAGCAAAGGCATGCGCTGCCAGCAAACTATTGATGCACGCCATAGTTTTCTCGGCATGAATATAGTTAACAATGCTAACCGCTAATTGTCTGCTCATTTATTTTTGTCTTGGCAATAAAATCAAGCGGAAAAATAACACCATACTCAACAGCCAATGAGTTCGCCAAATCGGCATATTAATAGCGGTTTTTAATCTTTGGAAAATGGACATAGTGCCAAGCTGAGAATATGAGTAGATTTCGTCAAGCTTTTGCTTAGAAAGAATATTTTTCCGTTTCAAGTGAAAATATAACTGTGCAGACTGCTGCATAGTGCGTGAAAATTCGAGATCACCTTTGCGCCATCCAATAAACCAATTATTAAAGGGGTTTAGGCCATGCCAAAAAGACTTTGCACCAATAACGTTCTGGCTGTGTTGACGATAATGAACAAGTGTTTCATCTAAAAACCTAATGCGCCCCATGTAGCTTGCCACCAAAGCGAGCCACCAATCATGCATGATGACATCAAATGGTATCGGACTGGCTATATCAAGCAATGCTTTGTTACACATCAATGTACAACCGGTCACTTCATTTCTTGATAGCAATCTTGCCGGCATGCTTTCATCAGATGGACGTAACCTATTCATTGCTATAAATGAGCGATTAATCGTTTTAAAGTCTCGGTCAATAACTTCAAGATCGCTATGCACCAATGCGGGCAACCTATTTAATCCGCTGTCATTTTCAATTTCAATTAATAACTTTAACGACTTAGATAACTTGTCAGCTATCCAAATATCATCTTGATCACAGAAACAATAATAATCAGCTTCACACTTATTATGATGCGATACTATTCTAGAAAAATTATTTAACGCAGACCCACTTGGCTCTTCAAAATTATCTAACACTCGTATTCTCAGATCCCTCGTTTGCCATTTCTTTAAAAGCAGTAAAGTGCTATCTGTAGACACATCATCTCTAATCAATAACAGCCAATTCTGGTATGTCTGGTTTATTATGCTTTCAATTTGCTCATTAATAAACATCTCACCGTTGAATGTCGCCAGAAAAATCATCACGTTCGGATTATTATCGTTCACTTTAAACACTCATCTAATCTAAGCAACAATGTGCTGGTTAACTTAACACTGCCCAGTGTCTTATGTGGTATTTAACATTTAATCAGTCCCATGGTGATTCATTTAAAAAGTGACTGAATTCAAACCTGGAAGCCTAGTTAAGGAAAATCTCCCCCAAAGCCACTCAACAATCTCGCTGATAAAGTTTTTATTACTGAAGAATAACCTATCATAACACTTGTAATTAAATAACCTTAAAAACCGTCATCATCTGTAAGCTTCACTATAAAATACAGCCCCTTATAGAGTAAATTAGTTACAGGATGTTGACATTTAATAATCCTTAGTCAAGTAATATTGACTATGGATTTCTGATATTTCAAATATCGATTTTCCAATTCATATTTCATGTCAACTAAATTGGACATAAATAAAACAATCACGGTTTAAAAAGGGAAGTTATGCAAAATACGAGTCCCCGCCACATGACCCCATTCAACCACATCCATACTAGACAGCCGGTTCAATTTTATCACCAATATAAACACTACTAATTTTCAGAGAAGCCGTTTCCATAGAAAAAATTTCATTAAACCTAAGACAAGCAGCCCCTCCAAATAGCTGTAAATGGTCAAGATTTTGCTGCGCCCATAATAATTGTTTACGCAGGCTCTCAACGGAATTAGCCTTTACCACTAAGCCTGTCTCCCGTTCTTTAACTACAAACGACATCCCTGAGCCTTCAACATCACTAACTAAGGCAGGCTTAGCCATTGCCGCCGCTTCTAGTATAACGACTCCAAAAGCTTCAGTGCGCTCGATTGACGGAAGGCACAGCATGTTGGCATGGTTTAATAACCGGTATTTTTCGGCTTCTGATACCCCTCCGTGAAAATGTATGCACCGCTCAAGTCCCTTATCCTTTGCCATTGCTTGTAATTGGTTTTTTAATTCTCCTTCCCCAACCACATCTAAAATAATATTTTTACCCAGTAACGTTAATTGCTTTATTGCTTCAAACAATAAAGCGTGACCTTTATAATAAGTTAACCGCCCAATACAAATCAGTCTTAGGGTGTTGTCATCATGACCTTTGGAAATACTCGGTTTTTGTGTGCCCTCGGGGATACTAATACCCAGTGGAATAACGAAGCATTTATTTTGATATGAGGTAAGGGGTTTGCTTGATTCAAGATAATTGGGCGATGTACAAATTACTGCGTCTGCTTTTTTTAACAGCCATCTTTCAAATATGCAATATATTGGATAAAGCAACTTAACTTTTAGGTCAGGAATTGTGCCCAATACGTCTGAATGCCAATGGACCACCCACTTTTGGTTTTTTTTAGTAAAGAGCGATAATACCAGAAGCCAGTAAGCCGACGAGTTAGGCATGTGAATATGCACAATATCAGGACGCTCATGTTTCAGTGCTTTTAACAGCACCATCGGAAATGCTGGAGCAATAGGAGCATAGGCGAACTGACCGTAGGTATTTACACAATAAAGCTTACACCCATGCCAGACATGCTCAACTTTAGTGAATTGCTTTTTTTTGCAATGAATAACGCCAGAAACAATCAAGCCCAACTTTTGCTGTTCAAGCATCAGCTGAGACATAAAGGTTTCTATGCCACCAAAATTTGGTGGAAAGTACTTCCCTATATGCAGTATTCGAAGATTGACTGTTTGTTCAATCAGCATTGTTGGGGTTAACGTTTGCAAAATAAAGATCCTGACCTCATTACGCAAAAAATAAAGTAGCCAAAAAAACTTTGTCTCAGACTACTTTGCAACTGTAAATCGAGTGCACCAACATGAACAGCCAAATTGTTAACAATCGAGCCGCGATCATCTAAGTAAAAGGGCACTGACAATGATGGGTAATAAACGCAGCTAATACCAACTGCCATTAACATACAGAACAACACCGTAGCCCTGCTCTGGCTTTGAACTAGCTTTTCTATCACGAGAGCCCTTAAAAACACTATTTTAATTTAGGCATAGCATACAATGAAAACGGGGGTTTGTTATGTTTTTGATATTTTATACTAAGGTAAGATTTTGGTAACCCTTACAAACTTGTTATCAACAGATATAAAAAAAAGCGACATAAGTCGCCTTTTTATAAATTATTAAAATTATTTAGTCGAAGTACATGTCACTTCTTTTTTTGTATTGATCAGTGATCACGAATCCACGATCTGAGCCAATGTTATAGGCTGCTTGCACTGTGATATCTCCATCAGGTGCATTAACTGTAACATCGATTGACAATTTTCCCTTTTCGAAACCTTCAGCAGCTAAGGCGTCTTTAACTTGAGCCGTGATCTTAGTGACCGAGCTTGCTCCTGCCGTAGCAACCATTCCTAAATCATACTCAGTGCCATCTTCATCATAGGCAGTCACATAAACACCGCCATCAAAATCACCCGAGTTAGTCACATATAATATCTGCGAAATACCCGGAGCGAAAGGCATGTAAGGAATATTAACCACATTGCCATTTAGAGTCCATTCACCAGCTGTAACGTCTTCGCCTGCAGAGAATGTATCTTCACCTTCCTCATCCGCTCCAGCATCAAAGTAATCGGCAGATACGCTAAATGCCTGAGCGATTAAAGGTGTGATGGAAGGAGAATCAACGTCTATACGAATGGTATCAGTGGTTACAGCACCTTCATAATCAACGGTCAATAAACCGTCATCATAATTCGCATTTCCATTCAAAGATACGAATGACAAGTCTTCACCATCCTCAATAGTTTGAATCTCAATTTCAACATAAGTGTTAGTAAATTCTGCAGGATCTTCTAAAGAAGTGTCATTCTCAATCTCGAATGTCATACTGTCTTCACCCGAGAATTCGAACTGAGTGCGACCAGAATCAACATCAATTACCTCGTCAAATTTGTCAGTAACATCGATAGCTGATATTTGACTTGCAGTCGACGTAAGCACACCCGTATTACTACCCTCGGAACCCTCGTCAAACGCTGCATCGCTTCCGGCCTTGATGCTTGAATACGTCACTGACACATCATCTGCAAGAATTGAGGAAACGTTTAGCAAAGCTGCACCAAAATCCACCTCAGTTTCTGTAGTGTCGTAGTTGTCAGTAACAGCAGTAACACGAAAAGTCACGGAGTCATCAGTCTGGCTTAACAGACTAAAAGTAATCGAATCACCTTCAACATCACCTTCTGCTATTATATATCCATCGGCGTCAAAGCTTGACAGAGAGCCTGCGGGTGAGAAAGTAATGGTTATCTCATCAGATGCAATATAATTAGCGCCCAACTCGTAAACTAACGATTCAATTGTTTTTTCAGCATCTGGTGCCAAAGTTTTTAAACCTTCTGTTGAATATTCTAACGTATCATTTAGAACATCACCCGCAACCGCGTAATTGCTTAAACCAGCTATAGCTGCGGCCAGTATGGTCTTTTTAAATATTTGTTTCATTTTTTGTCTTACTCCAAGTCTTGAAATATGGGTTAGGCCGTTCTACTTAACCCTTTGTTTATGAACGTTCATAATATTTCACCATTGTATGGTTACTGACCTTATACTACTAGCATCAATACCAAATTAAAAGTCAAATAATAGGACCTCTATTTAATTAATGATCAGCACCCAAACCTGACGTCCACGTCATTTGTCCCATGGATAAACTATTTTTTACTGAAACTTTAAAGGCGGAAAATGCGTTGACGGGGCCACCTAATCGGATATCATTAGAGCATAAAAACATCGTAGCCAAAAACAAAAAAACGAGCCTAAGTTCGTTTCTTCAAATAATTAGAAAGTTAGAAACCCTTTCAAAAACACGTTCCCTTTTTACTAAATTATTGCCACCTCAGCAAAGCCGTCAAGCTGCGAGCCCATGAACATATGATTAATATGTAATTGAGGCGAGTAGCGACAGCAATGCAGCTGAGGTTTCAAGGATCGCTACTCAATATCAGAAATAACGGGCGAACTGAGAGTCGATGGAAAGTAAAAAAAAGTAAGGACTGAACCGCAATTCCCGACAATTAGCTTGATCGCAGTACTGTACGATTAAAGATTTAAAATAACGAAATCAGTTGTTTAAAATTATCATTGGCTGTTGAGTTTGTATCATGGGTGGCTTGTTAATTTGGTCACCCCGACCAAAGCTTTTTTACAGGCATTTTTGTGATACAGCACGGTGATATAGGCCGTCTGTCTAACATGTTATTAACACTTACAAACTTGTTATCAACAGATATAAAAAAGGCGACATAAGTCGCCTTTTTATAAATTATTTAAATAATTTATAAAGGGCCGTCGTACATGTCACTTTTTTTGTATTGATCAGTGATCACGAATCCACGATCTGAGCCAATGTTATAGGCTGCTTGCACTGTGATATCTCCATCAGGTGCATTAACTGTAACATCGATTGACAATTTGCCCTTTTCGAAACCTTCAGCAGCTAAAGCGTCTTTAACTTGAGCCGTGATCTTAGTGACCGAGTTTGCTCCTGCCGTAGCAACCATTCCTAAATCATACTCTGTGCCATCTTCATCATGGGCAGTCACATAAACACCGCCATCAAAATCACCCGAGTTAGTCACATATAATATCTGTGAAATACCCGGAGCGAAAGGCATGTAAGGAATATTAACCTCATTGCCATTTAGAGTCCATTCGCCAGCTGGAACGTCTATGCCTGCAGAGAATGTATCTTCACCTTCCTCATCCGCTCCAGCATCAAAGTAATCGGCAGATACGCTAAATGCCTGAGCGACTAAAGGTGTGTTGGAAGGAAAATCAACGTCTATACGAATGGTATCAGTGGTTACAGCACCTTCATAATCAACGGTCAATACACCGTCATCATAATCCGCCTCTCCATTCGTAGATACGAATGACAAGTCTTCATCACTAGTTTGAATCTCAATTTCAACATAAGTGTTAGTAAATTCTGCAGGATCTTCTAAAGAAGTGTCATTCTCAATCACGAATGTCATACTGTCTTCACCCGAGAATTCGAACTGAGTGCGACCAGAATCAACATCAATTACCTCGTCAAATTTGTCAGTAACAGTGATAGCTGATATTTGACTTGCAGTCGACGTAAGCACACCCGTATTACTACCCTCGGAACCCTCGTCAAACGCTGCATCGCTTCCGGCCTTGATGCTTGAATACGTCACTGACACATCATCTGCAAGAATTGAGGAAACGTTTAGCAAAGCTGCACCAAAATCCACCTCAGTTTCTGTAGTGTCGTAGTTGTCAGTAACAGCAGTAACACGAAAAGTCACGGAGTCATCAGTCTGGCTTAACAGACTAAAAGTAATCGAATCACCTTCAACATCACCTTCTGCTATTATATATCCATCGGCGTCAAAGCTTGACAGAGAGCCTGCGGGTGAGAAAGTAATGGTTATCTCATCAGATGCAATATAATTAGCGCCCAACTCGTAAACTAACGATTCAATTGTTTTTTCAGCATCTGGTGCCAAAGTTTTTAAACCTTCTGTTGAATATTCTAACGTATCATTTAGAACATCACCCGCAACCGCGTAATTGCTTAAACCAGCTATAGCTGCGGCCAGTATGGTCTTTTTAAATATTTGTTTCATTTTTTGTCTTACTCCAAGTCTTGAAATATGGATTAGGCCGTTCTGCCTAGTCCTTTGTTTATGGACGTTCATTATATTTCACCATTATATGGCTACCTAATTTACATACCATATTACTGATATCTATAGTAACCATACCAATTTTTAATGCCCGTGTCTCGCTCTTCCTCATCGTTAACGAATGCGAATACTTTCGGGTATTTGTTGCTGTTCCAGTCAATAATCAGCATCAGCGACCTTGCTCCTCAAGCTTTTTGAGACATAAACCAAGATTAATTCTGGCCTCAGTATTATTGGGATCCAAATTCAAAGCGTTGGTGTAAAAACCTTTAGCAAAATCATAAAATCCCCTGCGCATATAACCAAAAGCAATCTTGCCTAATAGAGCACTGCGGGCATGGCGTTGTTTTATGTACTTAAGACCCAGCGTTGCCACGACCGAAGCTTTTTTATATTCATTTTTGTGATATAGCACCGTGATATAGGCTGTTAATCCACTGGCAGTGATCTTATTTTTTTCTAAATTAATATCAACACTTTTCTTTAAATATGGTGCTGCCTCGTCATAACGGCCTAACTTCATTAACTCCGTACCAAGTGAGGCATTCGCCCTAGCGTGTTTTGGTGCTAAAGCCACTTCATTAGCAAAAAATTCCAGTGGTTTTTGCCATAATGTATTACGCATACCGGTAGCAAAGGAAAAGATCACTATGACCAATGCCACTGTGCATACCATGAGCGAATGTACCGTTTTGTTTGTTTTTTTTCGCTGCCAGAAAAATTGCAACAATCCTGCAGTTGCTAATAATAAACCAATATTACCAATATAGGTTCGATGTTCGAAAGACAGATCTGTGATGGGAATAATAAATGATTCAACCAAATGACTGGTATAAAAAAAGACCACACCTACAAATAAAAGGGGTATCACTTTTCTTAATTTGTACACTATACTGCACGCCGCTACATGGGCAAGTAACGCCAAGCCAACCAGAGGTGTTAGATTTTTCTGCAGTTCGGTATCAATATTTAGCTGCAAAGAAAACGGATAAATAAAACGCCATATATAATCCCACAAAACCAATTGCTGGGTATAAAAATAGGCTACTCGGGAGGGGCCATTAGCATCGCGTGTATATTCATCTAACGTCAGCAAAAAATCATGTATAAAAGGCGCAGCTAACATCAAGGCAATACCCATTCCTAGGGTACTCTTTAACAAAATACGACGAGTCCTATCAGAGCAGGTAAACAGTTCCCAACAATATAAAAATACCAATACACTGAAAAAATTTTGCTTGGCATGTAACCCTCCAATTATAGAGGCTAACAGCAATAAACCGTAAGCTAGGGCTTTATATTTGGACAAGTGTTGTCTCACTTGGATATAACTGATGATACTCAGTAGATAAAACAAGGTAACAATCAAAGCGAGGCGTTGTACTACGTAGGTGACCGGTTGAGAGTTCAAGGGATGTAATGCCCAAACCATTGTCACCGCCATTGCTAATAAAAGCTGTAGGCTGCGACAGTGCGCTTGTTCAGTTGGATTAAAATAGCGGATTAACTGCAATACCATAACAAACACCAATAGACTATTGATGATGTGGAAACCAATATTGACATAATGATAACCCGACGGCTCTAAGCCACCGAGCTGATAATTGGCCCAAAAAGTAAAATAACCAATAAGGCGCCGCTCCAAGCCGCTTTGCAATAATAAATCGAGTGATCCAGCATGAACAGCCAAATTGTTAACAATCGAGCCGCGATCATCTAAGTAAAAGGGCACTGACAATGATGGGTAATAAACGCAGCCAATACCTACTGCCATTAAGATACAGAACAACACCGTAGCCCTGCTCTGGCTTTGAACTAGCTTTTCTATCACGAGAGCCCTTAAAAACACTATTTTAATTTAGGCATAGCATACAATGAAAACGGGGGTTTGTTATGTTTTTGATATTTTATACTAAGGTAAGATTTTGGAAATCCTTACAAACTTGTTATCAACAGATATAAAAAAAGGCGACATAAGTCGCCTTTTTATAAATTATTAAAATAATTTAGTGCGGTTAGGGCATCATTTCGTACGTGTCACTTTTTTTGTATTGATCAGTGATCACGAATCCACGATCTGAGCCAATGTTATAGGCTGCTTGCACTGTGATATCTCCATCAGGTGCATTAACTGTAACATCGATTGACAATTTTCCCTTTTCGAAACCTTCAGCAGCTAAGGCGTCTTTAACTTGAGCCGTGATCTTAGTGACCGAGCTTGCTCCTGCCGTAGCAACCATTCCTAAATCATACTCAGTGCCATCTTCATCATAGGCAGTCACATAAACACCGCCATCAAAATCACCCGAGTTAGTCACATATAATATCTGCGAAATACCCGGAGCGAAAGGCATGTAAGGAATATTAACCACATTGCCATTTAGAGTCCATTCACCAGCTGGAACGTCTTCGCCTGCAGAGAATGTATCTTCACCTTCCTCATCTGCTTCACCATCAAAGTACTCGGCAGATACGCTAAATGCCTGAGCGACTAAAGATGTGTGGGAACCAGGATTAACGTCTACCGTAATGGTATCAGTGGTTACAGCACCTGAATAATCAACGTACAATACACCGTCATCATAATCCGCCTCTCCATTCAAAGATAAGAATGACAAGTCTTCACCATCCTCAATAGTTTGAATCTCAATTTCAACATAAGTGTTAGTAAAAGCGGCAGAGTCTTCTAAAGAAGTGTCATTCTCAATCTCGAATGTCATACTGTCTTCACCCGAGAATTCGAACTGAGTGCGACCAGAATCAACATCAATTACCTCGTCAAATTTGTCAGTAACAGTGATAGCTGATATTTGACTTGCAGTCGACGTAAGCACACCCGTATTACTACCCTCGAAACCCTCGTCAAACGCTGCATCGCTTCCGGCCTTGATGCTTGAATACGTCACTGACACATCATCTGCAAGAATTGAGGAAACATTTAGCAAAGCTGCACCAAAATCCACCTCAGTATCTGTAGTGTCGTAGTTGTCAGTAACAGCAGTAACACGAAAAGTCACGGAGTCATCAGTCTGGCTTAACAGACTAAAAGTAATCGAATCACCTTCAACATCACCTTCTGCTATTATATATCCATCGGCGTCAAAGCTTGACAGAGAGCCTGCGGGTGAGAAAGTAATGGTTATCTCATCAGATGCAATATAATTAGCGCCCAACTCGTAAGCTAACGATTCAATTGTTTTTTCAGCATCTGGTGCCAAAGTTTTTAAACCTTCTGTTGAATATTTTATCGTATCATTTATAACTTCACCCGCAACCGCGTAATTGCTTAAACCAGCTATAGCTGCGGCCAGTATGGTCTTTTTAAATATTTGTTTCATTTTTTGTCTTACTCCAAGTCTTGAAATATGGGTTAGGCCGTTCTACCTAATCCTTTGTTTATGAACGTTCATAATAACTTTGATTTTACAGCTAAAAGCATGTACGCACAAAATTATTCCCTAATATTGAATTTAAAACTCAACATTTTCAAGCCCTTTTCTAAATTTATTTTTAATTTTATCCCATTGATGGCCCCCATTGATTATTTTTGGGGTCACCAGAATAACTAATTCGGTCTTATCTCGGTTTTCAGTTGCACTTTTAAACAAGTTTCCGAAAATTGGAATATCACCCAAAAATGGCACTTTTGCGTCGCCATTGGATTTATTTTCAGATATCAATCCAGCCATGATAATAGTTTGCCCACTGTTTGCCACTACTTCGGTAGTTACCTGACGATTCAACAAAGTTGAATCACCGGATGACGGTAACTCATTAGAGATATCTAAAGTTATCTCCATAATAACAATCCCTTGGCTGTTAATAGTGGGTGTCACCGTCAACATCAAACCAATTTGTCGGCGTTCTATGGTGCTGGTCGTTCTTTCGTTAATAGTGTCACCGATAGGGATAGACGTTTGCGATGTCACCAAGGCTATTTCATTACCCACAGTAATGCTTGCCGCTACACCATCCCTTACTAATAAGGTGGGACTGGAGAGTATATTAACTAAGGAATTAGTTTTTATTAAATTCGCGGTAATACTGGTATTGCCGCTGCCACTAACCCAGCCTGCCGCCAAACCACCTATACCGGTGGTATCAAATGCGCCAGTGGTACCTAACCCGAAGGAACCGCTACCCAAAGTGTCGTTGGTCAGCGCAAACTCAACGCCGTGTTTAAATTCATCCGACAAAGTAACTTCAGCAATCGTCGCCTCAAGGATGACCTGTCTAGGCAAAGTATCCATTCGTTTTATCAATGGCTGCAATGCCTGATAATGCATTCCGTTGGTGTAAAATATTAAAGTATTAGTTCGTTCATCAATTACCATTGTTAAGTCCTCATTCCCCGCAGAGGCGACAGATGTCGCTTTGCTGGTTCTCATCGCAGAACGAGTATCTCGACTATTATTTCCTTTAGATTCTGGCGTAACGGGTACATTGCTTCCAAACAGTGGGCTCAGACTTTCGCCTAAATCTCTGGCTCGAGCATTTTGGGGTTCATACATAAAATACTGTTTACTATCACCTTTTGAAGGTTGGTCTAATTGTTGATGCCAGAACTGGATCCTTGATAAAAATGCTTCATTGTTGGCAAATACAGCCACTAATCCAATTTGGTCAAGGGGCACCAAAACCACATTTTTTTGCTTTGTCTCATCCACTCCTATAGGAATACCTTCAGCCTCCATAAGGCTCGATACTTGTTTTGAAAATTCTTCTGTGGAGATGTAAGTCAGCCGTAATAAAGCGATGTATTTTCCCTGATTTGATGGCATATCAAGGATTCGAGCCAATTCCATCACTTTTTTGACTTTACTGCGAGTACCTTGTAAGAATATTGCATTTTTATCCATATCTACCGTAATCGCCACATTACTCAGGGCCCGCAAAGTGCGTTCAATGCCAATATTAATACCAAAATTCATCGGCACAATTTGTAAGACTTTACCCTGAGTCAACGGTAAATCAGCATCAGTTCGTCCCACTCCAATACTTACATCTCCCTCAGATTGAGTTTCCATTGGGAATAAATAATAAATACTGTCTTTTACGGTTACTCCAATTTGCTCGCGCAGTAGAATGTCAGTTGCGGCCAAAAACGCTTCTTTTTTAGAGATCGGATTCTGAAAATTCAGGGTAACCGGAGACGCTAAATTGGTAAGTGTTTTGTCCACTACATAGTTAACCCCTAAGATATCCCTAAACACATGGTGAATAAATTCACTCAATTTCATCGCATCCACAGAAAAACGTACTTGGTCTACGGCTGAAAAAGTGATGGCCACCCGCTTAACTTCCTTATCTGCGTTAAACAGCTCAGCCATCGATTTCAAACGGGTAAACTGCGCCTTAGCATCTTGTTCACTAGTCTTTGATGCCTCTCCACTTTTTTCTTGTTCGACCATCATTTGATTAGTTTCTTCAAATAATGCAGGGTTTACTTTATATTTATCTAGACTATTAGATGAAGTACAACTCGCCAAACTCGCCAAACACAATATTACTGCACCTTTACGCATGAAATTAATCATCACTTCCCCTTAACTTATTCACTCTACTGCTCGCTTGAACAACTGTAATTTGACGACGACGTCTTGTTTTTTTAATACCACATGGTACATGCCTATTTCTGTCAGCACATAATCAGTGACGCTTCCTCCACTGACTTTATCTATCCCTTTACCTTTGGCAAATGTAATATAACGTTTGACCTGACTATTAATGTTCTGAATCTCCACCGATGCAAAATCTTTCCCATCATGGAACACTCCTTTAAGCGCCAATAAATCATCACCTAACAAATATTGAGAGGGATCACCCAAAATGGCAGCAGTCACCACTTGACGTTGGTCCAGTGCCTCGGGCTTGGGTTCCACCACAGGAGGAGGTAGCTGTATCGGCTCTGGCAATAATGTTACCGCTTTTATATCTGACCAGCTAAGCAAGGCTTTAACTGCCGCCTCGTCTAGCATTATGTGATTGAGTTCCACCGGCTTTGAACCTTGGTCGACCATTTCGTTTTGCTGCATATTTGAAACACTGGTCAGTGTCAGGCGGTTAGTAAAGTCCATTAGGCCCAGTAAAACTAAAAATACACTAAACAATACTACTGCTTTTTTTAATGCCATCTTATTGTTTTCCGTTTAGCCAATAATAGGTTTCTACGGTTAGCGTGCTAGCCACTAAGCCCATTGAAGTGGCCGACTGATTACTAACCCTATTACTAAAATTCAATATTTTAAACGCTTTTTCACTGGTGCCAAGCCTTGCTTGTAATAATGCAAAGTTTTTAAGTTTTCCGGTAAAATCAACATTAAAACGTGCCTTATAAAAGCCAGGAAACACTTCTTCATCAGTTGAATCACGCCAAAAAAATCGAGTCACTTTCAAGTCAAATTCACCCAGTAAAATATCAATCATCACTTTAGTTTCAATATGAAAATCTTCTGTGGCCTCAAAGCTAGAATAAGCCTGCACCTGAGATTCATATTTTTGGCTCAATTTGCTAAATTGATTTATTAATTCAGATTCTGAATTAAGAAGCCACTGCGCTTTTGTATTTCTTTGCTCGTATTGTTCAATATTTGCTAACAACTCACTTTGCCATGCCATTATGGGTAATAGGGCTAACTTGATGAACAACAAAATCACGACCACTGGTAACATCACTGTAACTTTCAGAAGATTAGTCATTATTTCGCCCCCCTTATTTTAAAGACAATATTAAAATGGTCTTTTCCATCAACTGTGCGTGTAGCCGTATTTAGTTTTGGAGTCTCGACCAAGTCATCACGGTTAAGGAAAGCTAATACTTCTGTGTCTTTACTGGCGATCCCAGCTAATAATACCCGTCCATCGGGTAAATAACTCAGTCTTGTTATCATCACCTCTCGCTGCATCAAAGGCGATAACAAGCGCCATATAACTGAAGGTGCTCCCGGTATTGTCGATACTTCAGACAACTGTTGCTGTTGCAATTCGATTTTGGTGAGTTGCTTTTTTATCATAAAAACTGAGTCAGTTTTACCACTGAGGGTTTGTGAGGTATCGACTGCTGACGATAAGCGTAATTTCAAATAGATTGAGGTGAGTGAAAAATAAGTCATAAATAACACTGCAGACACTACACCACAGTATTTTGCATAGCTGCGCCAATCAACAGTTTGCAGTTGACGTAAGCCGGTTTTTAATCCTAGTAAATGGCGCACCAGTATAGGAGTCAGTTGCTCTGTTAAAGTGCTTAGATAATCATGTTCAGTCACCTCACGTTGGCAGATGTCTGTGGCCAAGCCTGCAGAGGCCATAAACATCTCATTACTCACGATAAGACCCTTTTTTGCTGAACTGAGGTATTTTTTCTGGCTATCATAAAACCAAAAAACTTGCTCGTCACGGGACAAAACAACTAGTTGCTTAGGTCTTGATGACAGCAGTAACAGGCTTTCCGGGATAACAAGTAATGGCTTGATGCCAAAGCGGGTAAAGGTATCTTTAGCACAAGACCAAGTAACCACCTTACGCTCACCGTCAATATAATCTCCCATCTTGTAAAGCATGATTTCAGCATCGTTGGCAGTGCTCTCCAGCGCTAAAATCTTTCTTAATTCTTGCCAACTTTGCACCGGAAAAGTTCGGTTCTCTTCACGATAATGTTCTTTGCCTAGTATCAAAATATCAACTGATGCACGAACAAACTCGTGCTTTTCGGTATAAGCAACTTGTTGACTTGTCCTGTCATAGTACAACCCACGAAGTTCACTTGTCAGTATCCCGGTACGTTTTAAAGCTAAACGAGTGATTTCGTCGATCACCCTTGTTTGTATTGATTTGTTAACCGGTTCCATACATTTTCTACTGTTGTTGTCGTTATCATAAATGAGTATCAATTCGTAAGCACAAGCTTACCCTGATTAGCGCTGCTTAGGTATATTACTCAAGCTTTCTACCGGAAATATGTCATAAGGAAATATCCCATACTCGAAAATTTTACCCACATAAGAATTTTCTACCTGAGCAGTGAGGGTTATTCTATATCCCGGCCCAATAAAATACATAATAGATTCATCAGACTCTAAGCCACTCAAATCTCGCACCTCTTTGCGATTAAAGTTTATTGTTTGTTGCAAGGCTATGACTTCGGAGGCCTTGTTGCTGTCTTGGGTATATATCGCTAATACTGGTTCCGGGGCTGTCATCGGATTAAAAAAAGGGGTTGGCTGAAAGGTAGTATTAGCAATGAGTGCCTGCTCTGCTTCCACGCTCATACCGTTAATATAAACTAGCTCTGTAAAAGTTTGTATTCTAGCATTTCTCACCGTAATACCCGCTGGGTAGTCGTTTTGCTCCGCACCATTGGCGCGGCGAACAGAGTCACTGTCTATCCAGTCCATAACGCTGTTTGCAATTGTTGTCGCTTGTTTGTTTTCAAGGTATTGCTGCAACAATCGTTCTAACATAGTGGCTTCGGTCATAGTGATAAAACTAAATAAACCATTGAGATCTTGTAACTGCACCTTGGTATGCTCGTTAATCGAAAATGCTTGCCCGTAAAAGTTCCAACCTTGTTCGCGCAACTGCATACTGTCTTTGGTTAACAAACCAAACAAAACGCGGTTTTTACCGCTGTATTGAGCCATATATGCTAGAGATTTAGCCTGTAATGCAGCGGCTCTGGCGACCTGACTTTTGGCCACTGATAAGAAAAATATCGTCAGTAATAAAATAATCGATGTGATGATTATTACCTGAATCAATGCGACACCACGTTGTTTTCTCATTAGCAAAACATCACCTCATGTCGTCCTGATAAAATTTAATTAATTTTCGGTGCCCTTCGGCCAATTGATAAGCTATGACCTCATCACCAATGTGTAATTTCATCGCCAGCGGCTGTACCCCACTGTCCGCGGCATCATAAGTATTTAGCCAACTTGGCAAAATATCAGGATAATCTTCGCGCATGAACTTATGTTGCCATTGCTTCCAGCCATAATAGCTGAACCTCAATGGCTCTGAACTAGATAACAACACCAACCGATATTTAAAGTTTAATGGCTGATCTAAGCGGAGCAATATTTTATCTGACAAAGGTGCCTCCTCATAAACCAGCTGGTATCTTGTGCCTGCTTTTTCAATAAATAACCTCACAACCGAGGCATCGTTTTGGGTAACGCCAAATATCGGCGCAGCAGTGACAAAAGTGACCCCTTGGTCGCGGCCAAGGAAATAAAAAGTGTATTCTTCTTGAACTTTTTCGACCATATATGGGATTGCCGAATCAATGGTATCTTTAACCTGCAACAAACCTTGGAACTGAAATAAGGTGCGATCAAATTGCCCTAATCGTCCAGCCCAATAACCGGAGTATTGTGAATAACTATAATTAGCCGTAAACATCAAACTCATCAAAATAACCATAGCAATTAATACTTCTATCAAAGTATAACCACTAAATTGTTTATGTTTAAGCCTCTCTTTTACCTGTGCCAAGTAATTTCCTCATATTGCCAACGTCGTTGATAAAGGCCTTCTCTAATAATCACATTCACTTGCCACAAATTAAACCGGTCACGCGTATCATCTTCAATTTCGACACTCAATCGTTTAGGTGGACCCAACCTTTCGAGTAATGTAGCCTCCCACTGATAATTTAAGTCGAAAAAACTACCACTGTCACCTTGATCAGAAATTTGTTTCGCAGCGACAATTTTATTACGAATGTTCTCAGTGAGCAGTGGTAGAAGCCCTGCAATTTTGGCGGCTCTTTCAGCCTTTCTAGAGGCAGTGGCCGATTGATTAAAGGCTTGGGAGGCAATCGCTAAAAACAAAAATAGAATCACACTGGCAATGAGGACTTCAATCAGGGTAAAGCCTTTTATTGATTTTATTTGACTAGTTGTGTTGCGCATCAATCACATCCCGATTCACACCGAGCATGTCCGTCATGCTAAGGGTTTGTTGTTTTTTACCAACAATAATCATCAAATTATTAACAGATGGAAAACCATTAGAATTGATATAAAAAGATAACCTTGGCAGAGTAATATACTCATAGGTATAAGCCTTTTCGCCTATGGAAGATTTTATGGTCATGTTTTTTTCCGCCAATACCACTTGATACCCAAAGCCTCGAGCATAGGCCTGAGTGGTCATTATTTTCAAAGTGTTTCTCAATTCAAGATATTCAATCTTAGCCCTAGATTTATTTAACTCTTTTAAGCTTAATGGTCCGATTAAACCTGCTCCCAGTGTCATAATCAACACCACAATCATTAATTCGATTAAGGTAAATCCAGAAGGTTTACATTTTATTGAAGCCATTTGCGTTTTTTTCACTCTAACCTATACCGCGACATCATTAATCGACATCACGCTAAGCATCATAGTCACCACAACCCCCCCCACAATAAGCCCCATAGTGATAATTAGTAATGGTTCCAATAGCGCAGTCACACGACTAACCCATTGAGTAAACTCATTGCGGCTACGATCGGCCAACTCACTGAAAATTTGGGTTACTTCACCACTTTCTTCACCGATTTCAATCAATGACAAAAACAAGTCCGAAAACAACGTTGTGGCAGCCAGAGCCTCACTAAGGTGAATACCTTTACGAATACTTTCACTAACCCCTTCAAGTTCACGTCTAATTTCAGTATTAGCAGAGTTTCCCGCACTTAAGCTCACTGCGGTATCCATCGCAATACCAGCCTTAAGTAACAATGACATACTAGAACAAAAACGAATACGGTCGCTCATTAGAACAACCGTTCTGACCCCAGGCACTAGTCGTGAACGCTGGTGAAACCAAGCAATCAATTGAGGGTTTTGACGGTTTTGATATATAAGGGCTGCACCGGCGAGTAAAACAACACCAACATAGACTTGATATGCCATCAGCCAGTCGCTGATCCCCAAAATAATTTGAGTATGTATGGGTAATTGTTCAGCATCGGCAAATAACACCGCCATTTTAGGCACGATATAATTAAAAATAAACACAACTGACAACATACATACAGCAAAAATAATTACAGGATAGGTAGTTGCCTGAATAATAGTCTGTCTTAAATCATTTCGAAACTTTAAGTCGCGGGATAAACCCTTAAAAACAGGGCCGAGGGTACCAGACTCTTCACCAATTTTAAGCAAATTCACATATAGTGAGTCAAACAACGTACTAAAGCTGCCAAAGGCCGCTGAGATGGTGCTGCCGGATTTTAGTTTAAGAGAAATCTGACTCAGCACCTCACCGATACCGGTATTTCTTTTCGCCTTGGCAAGTAGTTCAACTGCTTGATCAAACATTACTGCACTTTCAAGTAACAAATTCAACTCAGAGGTGAGATACTCTAAATCTCGAATGGCGACGTTCCGGCTGCCACCAAATAAGCCTTTACTCTGTGCACCGGCTCCTTGTAACGGGGTGATAGAACTGACCAATAACTGCTTAGACTCTTTGAGCTCTTTTTGCGCCGTCGGCATATTATCCGCTTCGATAGACGATTCTACTTTTTTGCCACTTTTTTCATAAGCGGTATATTTGAACCAAGGCATTAACCGGCAACCCGCATCACTTCATCAATGGTGGTTATGCCCTGCACTACTTTGAGCAGTCCATCTTCTAGCATGGTACGATTTTGTTGCTCAATATTATGCGCTTTCACTTTATCAATAAAATGACTGTCTTTGGGGATAGCACGTATGTCTTCGTCACAGCGTAAATACTCGACAATCGCCTTACGCCCTTTATAACCACTATGACCACAATATTCGCAACCCTTGGGCTGACGAATAGAAACGTCACCTTCATTAAAGCTATCGCTGATCCGTTGTAAGGGATACAGAGATTTGAGTCTGGCAACCGCCGCAGGTTCAAGGGGCTGGGAACATTGGTCACACAGAGTTCTGATCAGGCGCTGTGCGACGATGGCAACTAGCGCAGCATTGAGCAAAAATTCTTCAACCCCAAGGTCAAGTAAGCGAGTGTACGCACTGGCCGCATCGTTGGTGTGCACGGTGGAAAACACTAAATGACCAGTGATCGCCGACTGCATGGCAATTCTTGCCGTTTCTTTATCACGGATTTCACCGAGCATAATTATATCGGGATCCTGACGGACAATACTGCGAAGACCCGCAGAAAAGTCAAAGCCTATATCTGGCTTCACCTGCACCTGATTAATGCCTTCGAGCTGATACTCTACTGGATCTTCTAAGGTAATAATTTTTACTTTTTCGTTATTCAAGGCACTGAGGAAGGTATACAAACTCGTGGTTTTGCCACTTCCAGTAGGGCCAGTCAGGAGGATAACCCCCGCGGTGGTCTTTAAATCTTTGTCCAATTTACGTTGTATATCAGGGGCCAAACCAAGATGGCTCATATCATAATTGAGTGAGTCTTTGCGCAAGAAACGCATCACTACACTTTCACCAAGATTAAGCGGTAAAGCAGAGACACGAATATCTAGTTCTTGCTGGGCAATTTTTAATTCAATTTTACCGTCTTGCGGGCGACGCTTTTCAGCGATATCCATACCCGAGAGAATTTTGATCCGAGTGATCAAGGGTAATTCCATCGCGCTAGGAATATATTCTTCAGCGTGCAATACCCCATCTACTCGAAAACGCACTCGACATTTATTTTCCATCGGTTCAATGTGCATATCCGAAGCGCCTTCTCGAAGGGCACGGGTGATGAGGGAATTCAATAGACTGACAATCGGTGCTTCCGCAGCCAATTCTCGCAAACGGGTTTCTTCTGATGAGCTCAAGTCCACCGAGAACATTTCTTCTGATGGTTCAATTACAGTGAGAAAAATTTGGTCAAATTCGACTTTATTGACGATCATAATCCGTGCATTGATGTCTTTTTGGCCAAACCACTGATTCACCTCCATCTCCAGCGGGTCAAGGGTCACCATTGTCCAATCATTATCGATAATATCAACCACCAGCCAGCCACGATTTTTTAGCCACAGGTGTTGCTCGACATCTAGGTGTGTTCTGACATTTTCTGGTTGGGGTTTAATTCCGGCATCTGCGTATAATGCTAGGCCTAGAAACTGTTGAAAAAATTCCGGTAATTTCTCCTCTGATAGTGCACCCATATTAATAAGCACTTGTTCGATACGGCCATTATATTTATTTTGATAAGACAGAGCCTTTTCATAATCAACATCGCTAACCGCAAACTGCTGACACAGTACCCTTTTCATATCACTCATTGATGGATAATATCCTCGTTGTCACCATCCCCACCTAATTGACCATCTTTACCATATGATGCCAAATAAAAACCCTGACCATTGTCTCCTGGAGTACGATATTGGTAAGGGTTATTCCATGGGTCCAAAGGTATCTTCTTTTTAAAGTAAGGGCCATCCCATCCGGACTTTTGACTATTTCTCAATTCTTCGAGATTTTCTGCATAATCGCCTACATCAAGACGATAAATTTCCAGTGCAGTATCGAAACTCAACATTTGAGTGGCAGCCACTTTTTTCTGAGTCGAGCCAACTTTACTAAACATTTCAGGCGCGACCAAAGAGGCAAGTAAACCCAAAATTACAATCACAATCATCAGTTCTATCAAAGTAAATCCGCTTTGTGCAGCTTTACGGGACATAACACTATTAATTACAAACATTTTATTCCTACCTTCATACCGCATCATTAATTAACCAATAAAGTCTTTATATCGTTACTTTCTATGCTTTAAACCAACTAATAAATCTCATACCAGCGCTTACATTTTATTTTCACTTTGTCTTGTTACAAGCTCAAGCTACTAATAGCCGCAACTGCTACCGCCAACTGGTAAATAATTTGGGTGGAGCTAGACCACAGAGTAAGGCTATCAATATCATCTGAGTCAAACGGGACCACTATAGTGTCTCCAGGTAATATTTCACTGTTTTGATTGGCACCGGCAAACCAAAAGTCATTACCACTTCCTGGTAATACGACAGAACCATTGGCTCGAATAATATAAACTTTATCATCATCAGCTAAATTTTTCATACCACCGCTTTTAACAATATAATCGTTAAAAGTTAAGTTAGCGTTGTATAAATGTGAGGTAGGCACGTATACCTCGCCAATAACGTTAATCGATTGGCTTTTTCTAGGCACATATATGGCATCCCCGCCATCGAGCACAATATCTACGAGAGCATTACCCTTGATTATGTCTTGCAAATCGATAACTAACCGCCCTACAGATTCAACCTTTGTTATATCATCTAAAAGCTTTTTAGCATCGTCATAATTAATCATAGAGCCTGCTCCGGAGCTTCGCCTTAACCCCTCAGACGCGACTTCTTTTCGTAAGTCTGCTGCTAATCGTTGTAAATTATTTTGTTCTTGTATTCTCAATGATTTACGGGTGAAAATTGCGCTATTTGGATCCCCATACTGGTTAAGATTACCGGCCCTATTTAATAGTTCTTTAAGCGTCTCTCCTCGGCGAATAGTATATATTCCTGGAAATTCAACTTCACCTTTAACAATAACTTTTAGTTCTTCCTCCCAAGAAGGAGTGGTAAATATATTAACTCTATCTTTACTTGTTAAATCAACATCTGAAATATTGCCATTTAGAACATCACCTGGGCTAAAACTGAGATGATTAACATTAGCTTTACCTTTTTCGTTCACAGTTGAACGTGTTATTTCAGCTTTTGTCAAATAAGACGACTCAGTTAAACCGCCCGCGGCTTTAATCAAACTGTTTATTGTTTTATTCCTGGTAAGAGGATACACACCAGGTATTTTAATTTGACCCGCAATTTCTACCAATTGTAACGGTTGGCCGTATTTGGCTTGCTCACGTAGTTTTAAGATTAGAGGTGACAGCATACGTTTACGTGAGTAATGATGAGTATCTTTTAATTGAAGAGCTTCATAACGTTCAGTTTCTGTTAAAGTGATTATAGGCGAAGTATTCGTATCATCGATTAGACCGACACTCTCCCAAAATAACTTGTCCTTAATGCGTTTTTGCCATAATTGTTTTTCTTTTAAATCAAGTTCACCTTGGGTGTAGGCCAAGTCAGCTATACGTAAATCGCCTAATTCATCACCTTCAACCCTAGAAAAGACTAATACCCTATCATTTGCTTTTAGTTCAATATTACTGGTTGGATCGTTTTCATCTAGTTCAGTCAAATCCACCTGAAGTATTTCAACGTCACGATTTTTGTTGATATCTCTGACAACTAATACATAGGTTAAATCAGCAATTTCCAAAAAGTTTTTTTCCCTGCTTCCTAAAAATTCAGAAATTTGCAGATTTTCTTTCCACTGGTATTTACCCGGTCTTGCTACCGCACCAATCAGGGTAATAGAATTGGACACAAATGAAGTTATATTTGGAATGTCAATCTGATCACCATCAACAACGTTGATATCCTCAAGTTTAAGGTCAACAGTCAGTTGTAACTGCTCTCCTTCAATGAACCTTCTAACATTGACCGAACCCTCGTAACCTTTTGCAAGCTTTCCGCCGGCCAATTTTATAACATCACTTAAGGTTTCCTCATTTTTGAGTTCATATATTGCAGGACGTCTAATTTGGCCCTTAATCGAGATGGTGCGTTCAATGGTTGGGATGAAAATCGTATCACTGGGTTGTAGAATAACATCATTACGGGTATCGCCGAAATTAAGTAGGTCATACAAGTCAAGTGTTTGTATTAGTTTCCCAGCCCTTTTTAATTGGATGTTTCTTAGCGAGGCAATATTACTTACGCCGCCGCTAACAAACAACGCATGGGTGATGGTTGATAAAGAGCTGATGAGGTAAGCACCGGGTTTGTGTGCCTCTCCCATCACAAAAATCCTCATACCGCGCAATTTGCCCATGGTTAGACTAAGTTCTACACCAATGATTTGCTTTTTAATTTGTTCGGACAAATATGTTTTAGCTTCCGAGAAACTCATTGTAGCAATTGGAATGGGCCCAAGTTTAGGGATAACGATGTTGCCATCCCTGCCAACCGTTAGCTGATACTTTATGTTTTCTTTCCCGTATAACTGCACAACTAATTCATCGCCTGGACCAATTATATAATTAGCGGGGACAGGCGTATTTAATGAAGGTGAAAATGTAGAAGGAGCATTGGCAAATAATGATTGCCCATAAAGTTTTAATGCTTTTTGGTCACTATTTGAGTATGCAGTAACATTTTTCTGATCGTCTCTTGGATTGCCTTGTTGGTCAAATTGAGTACCTCTGGGATACACTTTGTTAGCTTGGTTTTTATCGTTTAAATCAACACCGTTGTTTTTACCTGAAATATCGATACCTAATTGTTTAGCCAATTGCATCTGTTGTGAACTAGGCAGTTGTTTAAATTGTTCAATCTGCTGCGCACTTTGTGCCTCAACCTGATGCAGACTCAGCAAACTGATATAAACAGAAGAAATAATTAGTTTTGATACAATTTTTAACATGCTATTTCCATAAAATTCAAAATTTAATATTCTATAATTCACTTACCAAATAGAAATTTATAATAGCGTATTTGTGTATCGAGTGAAATCCCCACGCGATAGTTATTCTCCCTATGTTTGTAGAAATTTCATTAAGTATCATGATAATACATAGCAAACAGTCGACGAAAAAATTGGTTATTAAAAATGGAATACTATGTATTTTGTACATAAATAGTACATAGTATAAAGTTCTATCACTGACTGAACACTTGAGTTGTTGTTGCGACTTTAGTATAACCATGCCGTGTGGATGGTAAACAAGATTAATTGTTTCTAAACGTGGTCCCTAAAATTACATCGGACTGCATTCATGATGCCACTATTGCCTTAAGGAAGTAACCTCTCAGGGGTACTAAACCGAGGCAACTCAGACTAACTTGTCAAACATTATAACAATAAAAGGCAGACTAAATGACAACTGAATCAGTTCAAACCAAAACAAAGGATTTTCTGGGCCATCCTGGGGGGCTTTCCACACTCTTTCTGACTGAGATGTGGGAGCGAATGAGCTACTACGGCATGCGTGCCATGCTGGTGCTCTTCATGACGGCATCAATTCAAGAAGGTGGGTTAGCCATCACTGTTGCTTCGGCAACCGCTATTTACGGCCTATATACCGGCTCAGTGTATTTAATGGGTTTACCAGGTGGCTGGATGGCTGACCGTTTAATAGGTGGACAAAAAGCAGTTTGGTATGGCGGAATCATCATCATGTGTGGCCATATTGTGTTGGCGATACCCAATGACCATACTTTTTTTATTGGCTTGATTTTAGTGGTGCTGGGTACAGGCTTATTAAAACCTAACATCGGCGCGTTAGTTGGTCAGCTTTATTCAAGTGACGACAAAAGACGGGACAGTGGTTACACCCTTTATTATCTGGGTATCAATTTAGGTTCGGTGATTGGTTATACAGTGTGTGGTTATTTGCGCATTAACATGGGATGGCATTGGGCATTCGGTGCTGCAGCCATTGGTATGGGCATTGGCTTAATTTTATATAAGAAGACCTTGAGTAAATTAGAAGGTGCAGGTGCAGAGCCCACAGTTAGGCTTTCACCAAAAGCAGCAAAAATCAGCTGGTCGGTGATTGGCGTATTTTTACTGGGTGTGGTAGTGGTTGCTTACATGTTAATGAATAATATGATGGCATTTAATGCTGTTGCTGTGGCTCAGAAATTTGCCGTTCTCGCCACCGTATTATTTTTAAGCTACTTTGCGGCAATCTTTTTTCTGGGTAACAACTCACCAAACGAAAAACGTCAATTAGGGGCGTTATTTCTTGTGTGTATTGCGTCTATATTTTTCTGGACAGGTTTTGAACAAGCAGGATCATCGCTTAATCTATTTGGACAAAATTACACCGATAGGATCATAGGCACGTTCGAGATCCCACCCGAATGGCTGCAATCTGCTAACTCTATGTTTATTGTTATCTTGTCACCTTTTTTCGCCGCCATGTGGATAAACTTGGCTAAAAAAATGATCACCCCATCCTATGGTTTAAAATGTGCTATTGGCTTGATCATTATGGCTTCAGGGTTTCTTGTGATGTTTTTTGCTGCCCAAGTGGCTGCCACAGGTTTAAAGGTGGCCCCTTATTGGTTGATCGCCACCTACTTTTTACATACTGTGGGTGAGTTATGTTTGAGTCCCGTTGCCTTATCAGCGGTCAGTAAATTATCCCCCAAGCGTTTTGCAGGTCAGATGATGGGAGTGTTTGTACTCACTTACTCTATCGGCAATGTAGTGGCTGGTTTATTAGCAGGGAACTTTGATCCAAATAAGGTCGAAGATATGCCCAGTCTTTATCTACAAATTAGCTTATTCACTATTTCAATTGGTATTGTCATTTTCTTATTCACATTTAAGACTAAGAAGTGGGAAAAACTGGCGGAACAACCCGTAAAGTAATTGACACTGATTAATTGACAGTTGCTAATTAACACTTATTAATTGACGGTTACTAATTGACACTGATTAATTAACACAGAATACTCAAATCAATGCCCATCTAAGTTTTTGCTTATGTGGGCTGTTTAATCGTTACAAGCAGGTCATATCGCATATGAAGTTGTATTTTTCCACCAAACAGATTCCACAATTACAGTCTTTGTCTTTAACCCAAAGATTAGCAGCGGTGCAATTGGCTCAAACTAAATTAATTGGACCTGAAAAATTATGTCTTAATGTGCTAAAAATGTTGGTTGTTATTCCAGTATTTACCCTTATCATTCAAACAGCGACCAACTGGATGGCCATTGCCTGGGCATTACTGATCACATTACTTTACCCTATCTTAGTCAAACCAGTGCAGTACGGTTTGTGTGCTAAATATATCCCCCAATCTAATATTCATAAGGAAGGAAACAAATGATGCAGACAATTTTAGTAACAGGCGGGGCAGGATATATTGGTAGCCATACTGTTTTGCAGCTCTTGGAGGCGGGTAATCAAGTCATAGTGCTCGATAACCTGTGTAACGCATCGCAGGAGTCACTGAGACGCGTTGAAGAGTTAACCGGTAAAAATACCATATTTGTGCAAGGTGATATCCGCGACCACACCATTCTAGAATTACTTTTTTCCAAACATAAAATTAATGCGGTTATCCATTTTGCTGGATTAAAAGCAGTGGGAGAATCGGTAGAAAAACCACTCAATTATTATAACAACAATGTGTATGGCACCTTAAAACTATGCGAAGCCATGAACAAATATGGTGTTAAAAACCTGGTATTTAGCTCTTCCGCTACTGTATATGGTGATCCTGTGGCACTGCCCCTTCGTGAGGATATGCCAACAGGACAACCCACCAATCCTTATGGCATGTCCAAACTCATGGTTGAGTTAGTTTTACGGGACTTATACAAATCAGACAACGACTGGAACATCGCACTACTGAGATATTTCAATCCGGCTGGGGCGCATCCATCAGGGCGTATAGGCGAAGATCCCAATGGGATCCCCAATAACCTGATGCCTTTTATTACTCAGGTCGCCACAGGCAACCGTGACCAATTATCTATCTTTGGAAACGACTATGATACGCCTGATGGTACGGGTGTCAGAGATTATATTCACGTAGAAGACTTAGCCGCAGGGCACTTAAAAGCGTTAGAAAAACTCTATACAGGCCCAGGGATTGTGACCTACAACTTGGGCACAGGCCAAGGATATAGCGTGCTAGAGATGCTCAAAGAGTTTGAAAAGCAAAGCGGAAAAGCGATCCCATATCAATTTGTACCACGCAGAGGGGGTGATGTTGCCTCGTGTTATGCTGATCCTAAAACCGCCAGCGAAGCGTTGGGCTGGACGGCTACCAGAGGGCTTGCAGAAATGTGCAAAGACTCATGGAACTGGCAAGCCAATAATCCTCAGGGTTATAATAGTTAACCTTTTCATATACAAACATGCCCTGAGAGGTTTCAGGGCATTTTTTATGCTGAGTTCACATTAAAAGCAAACGCTATAAGTCATTCAAAAACGCATCGATATCATCTTCTAACGCGGCTTCTTCTGCAGATTTTTCTACTATTCCATCTTTCACTTTAAATTCTAAATTTTGAAAATAAGCACTTTTCACAAACGCATAAGGGTCAGTAGAAGAAGTAAGCTGTTGTTCTTGTTGGATCACCGACGCCCTGCCTTCCAATACTTTAATACCCACGCGCAAAAAGCCTAAGTAAAAGTTAAGCCCATCAATCGGAGAATAGGAAGAATCAACAAAATCACCTACCGAACTGCGCACATCACTGGGTCCTCGTGCGGGTATCATCAAATAGGGCCCTGTACCCATCCCCCATTTACCCAGTACTTCTCCAAATTCCTCTTCTTGAGTTGCTAGTCCTATTTCACTGGCAACATCAATTACCCCTAACAACCCCACGGTGGAGTTCAGTAGAAAACGTCCGAGGCTGATAAAAGTACCATCCAGCTTCCCTTGCAACAGATTGTTAAGGCCGTTGGATGGCTCCTCAAGATTCTCTGCTAAGTTCAGTAAACCCATGCGCGCTATTTGAGGCATATGCTCTGAGTAGGCGACAGCTGTGGGTCGTAAAATATATGTATCTAAGACTTCATAATTAAAATCCCACATAATGCGATTAAAAGACTCTAAGGGATCTTTAGGATCTTCATATTGTTGCGTTTGTTCATTAGCAGACTGCTGGGATGCACACCCACCAAGCAGCAACAATCCTGTCGCCAACACTAGAACACCTACTTTATTCATTATAATTCCCTATTTATCGTGATTGTTTCTTTTGTCATCTCGTTCGCTCTCAAAGTCGCGATCAATTCACCTTGAAAGTCACCCGCTGACTCAGTCCCGTTTTCATCTATAGACACCCTGGCCACCAACTTAGTTTGTTGGAGTTGCGACAATGTATAATTCGGTGTCATGGCGTTGTTATCAGACAACTCCACCATCAAAGGGAATGCCCCAAGAGGCATTTTCACCACAGCAGCTGGCATTTTCATTTTTCCAGTGCTTTCTTGTGCGAATACGAATAGATACCCATTTGCAGGCAATTTAGCCTTTAATTCATCACTGATAGTGATCGTTAACAACACTCGCGTTAATTCCAACTCGTCGACTGATACCTGAGGTGGGTCCTGAGCTAATGGCTGATTATCTTGGGTTATCTCGGTCTGCAATTGCAAGATACGTTGATTAACCGCCACGTAATTGGGGTCGGTTTGAGGTATGAAAGCCACTAATCGTTGCCAATTTTGTAATGCTAACGCTTTGTCACCTAATTCAGAGGCAGCAATAGCTAAAACGCCCATGGCATTGGTATTATCGGGTTCTAAATTCAATATCTGTAACAGCACTTGCTTAGCCTGTAATACTTGCTGTTCTTGGCCCGTCATTAACAACGCTTGAGCATAGCTGGACAAGGTTCCAATATTATTAGGGTCATATTTCAAAGACTTTTCGAAGGCTTGAATAGCACTGTCTACCCGATTTATGGCGCCAGATACTCGGCCTAACAACATCCACCCGGTAGCATCTTCTGGGGTGTCGACTAATTTTGTTCTTAGTCCTAAAGCAAAGGTTTGTAAATCGTTTAAATTAAGGTTTTCATCGCCTCTGATCATCCGCTGGCCAAGTTCACTGGTTTGTTGCTGCGCCATGAGCCATCGATCAATGTGTTGGATTTGATTTGAATACAGGTACACTCCTATACCTACTGAAACACTAAATAATGCACCAATTGCAAGAGCAATTCCCACGCTTTCCTCGTTGCTTTGACTGGTTTTTGTTTCATCCAACAAAGCAAGCTTGAGCTCGTTTTCTGACTGCAATCTATCTTTATCACTAAGCAAACCTTGCTGTTGCTCGATATGTAACTCTTTTAAACGTTGTTTGATCAGGCTCTTATTGGTTAATCGACTAACAGAGTCATCGCGGCGCTTTGCAAACCAAGGAAATAATATAAACATCACGGAAATAACAATAAATAACCCTGCACCTAGATAAAATAAGCTCACTCGTCACGCTCCAAAATTGCTTGTGCTTTGGCCAGTTGTTCGTTGTCTATCTCAGCCGGTTGGCGTTTGCGAGTCATCACTATCCCAGCCAAAGCCACAAACACAAATAATATGGGTAATAGCCATAACCAAATAGTCATAGGGTTCACTGGGGGTTGGTAATACACAAAATCACCATAGCGTTGTTTCATAAAATCTATGACTTGCTGTCTATCGTGACCTTTTTGCAGCAATTCGAAGACCTTGCGTTTTAAATCCACCGCTATCATGGCATCAGAATCAGCAATGTTTTGGTTCTGACATTTAGGACAACGTAACTCTTTGGTTAAATCTAAAAACAAAGCGCTTTTTTCAGGTGAATCAAAGTGAAACTTGTTTTCAGTGGCTAAAGCTAGGCTGCAAAAACTCCCCAGCACTACAAAAATGAATAGGTAGACTACGCGATTCATTGCGCCGCCAAGAGGTTGTATATGGGTGCAAACTTTTTCTTCCAAACACGTGGATTGATATCGCCAATATGATGCAAACGTATCTTGCCTTGTTGATCAATCAAATAGGTTTCAGGGGCACCTGTTACCCCAAGATCTAACGATAAATCTCGCTTCACATCAAATATATTGTAGGCATAAGGATTACCTAATTGGCTGAGTTTGTCGGTGACTTCCTGTTGGACTCGTTGAACTGTTTTAATCCCAAAGTCGGGATCAATATCCTGGTCATAGTACAAACCCACAATATGTTTGCCTTCATCTCGTAACTGTTTGAGATAGGGCAACTCAACGGCGCATGTGATGCACCATACTCCCCACACATTGAGTAACGTCACTTCGCCAATAAACACGTCTTGGGTATAAGTTTGCTGGGTATCCATCAAGTCGGGCAATACAAATTTAGGCATTGGCTGTTCGATTAAACTAGATTGATGTTCTCTTGGATCAGAAAATAACCCCTGATACAAAAATACAATTAACCCTAAAAACAGTCCTAGTGGGATCAAATACAGTGCCACTTTTTTCACAATGTTTGCTCCGTCAAAGCTGAATGTTGAGATGTATTCGCTTTAGGTTTGACGGTAATTTTCGCCATTCGATAGCGCTTATCACTAATAGACAATATACCTCCAAAGGCCATGATAAATGTACCTAACCATATCCAGTTGATAAAAGGTTTCACATAAATTCGTAAAGACCAATCCCCATTTTTTAGCTGCTCACCCAACGCCACAAATAAATCTCGCGTGAAACCCGAGTCGATGCCCGCTTCCGTCATAACATTTCTTTGTACCGGATAAAAACGCTTTTCAGCAGCTAATGACGCTACTTTTCGGCCGTTTTGGTTAACATCTAGATGCCCAATATCGGCGGTATAATTAGGTCCTGCAAATTCTGAAATACCTTTAAATACAAATTCATAACCTTGTAAAGTGACTTTATCACCCACCGCCATTCTTACATTGCGCTCTACATTATATGCGCTAACTAATGCAATCCCGGTAAGTGTTACCGCAAAACCAAGATGCCCAGATACCATGCCCCAATGACTTGGCGTAAGCTTTTGTAGACTTTCTACAATAGTCATTTTTCCTGACGCAATCTGAGGCTGAACACGCTGACGAATTTCTATAATAGTGGTAATAATGATCCAAAAGCTCATGACTAAGCCTAAGGCTGCCATGTAACTGGATTGTTCGAAACTGGCATTAACCAATATGCCGGCTGACACACTTAAACCAAACGCAATCAATAATTGTTTATATAAAGCATCTGCCGATTGGCTTTTCCAACGTGACAGTGGGCCAATACCCATAAAGAGTACAAATGGCACTATTAGATAAGTAAACATTTGATTAAAAAAGGGGGCGCCGATTGAAATAGAACCCATACCGATTTCTTTGTGTACTAAGGGTAATAAGGTACCTAACAACACAACTAAAGTAGCAGCGGTTAAGAACACATTATTGCCCATCAATAGCACTTCTCTAGAAAACAGTTGGTATCGACCACTTCCTTTTAGCTGTGGTGCCCTGTAAGCATACAAGGCCAAAGAGCCACCTATAATCACCACTAACAATCCAAGAATAAATAATCCACGACTGGGATCGCTTGCAAATGAATGCACTGAAACTAACACGCCCGAGCGCACTAAGAATGTTCCTAGTAAGCTTAATGAAAACGCAGATATAGCCAACAAGACGGTCCAAGACTTGAATACTTTACGTTTTTCGGTAACGGCCAAGCTATGGATCAGTGCTGTACCCACAAGCCATGGCATAAACGAAGCGTTTTCAACTGGATCCCAAAACCACCAGCCCCCCCAACCTAGTTCGTAGTAAGCCCACCAACTGCCAAGAGAAATGCCCACCGTTAAAAAAGACCAGGCAGCAATAGTCCATGGCCGCGACCAACGCGCCCAGGTAGAATCTAGTTGACCGGAGATCAATGCAGCAAGAGCAAAAGCAAAGGCAACAGAAAAACCCACATACCCCATATACAACATGGGCGGATGAATAATCATCCCAAAATCTTGCAACAGCGGGTTTAAGTCTTTGCCATCAATGGGGAAAAAAGGTAACAGGCGATCAAAAGGGTTAGAGGTGAGTAACATAAATAAATAAAAGCCAACCCCCACCATGCCTAAAATAGACAACACTCTGGCGACCATTTTGATGGGAATAGCCTGACTAAAAAGTGCCACCGCCACTGTCCAAATAGAAAAAATTAGCACCCATAACAAAAATGAACCTTCGTGCCCACCCCACACCGCTGTTATCTTGTAATAGATTGGCAAGGTACTGTTCGATGTATTCGCCACGTAGGCCAAACTAAAATCGTCCGTCATAAAACCATGGGTCAGGCAACCATAAGCAAAAGCAGTAAATACAAACATACCAATCGCCAAAGGTTTCGCCATTGCCATCATTTGGGTATGATTTTTATAAGCACCCCACATAGGATAAATGGATAACAATATGCCCATCACAAGAGCCAGCACTAAAGCGAAATTACCTAATTCAGCTAACATATTTATATTCCTGCCTCAGTGTTACCGTAGCTAGCCTGTGAGGGCTTAATGTGTTTAATGCCTTTCATTTTTTCTGCCAACTCTGGGGGCATATATTCTTCATCATGTTTAGCTAGCACTTCATGAGCTTCAATATGATTAATTTTAGTTAACACACCTGTTGCAACGATGCCCTGCCCTTCACGAAACAAGTCAGGTAAAATCCCGTGATAACTCACCGTCACCGTGGGACCGACATCCATTAAATCAAAGGTCACAGTTAACGTTTCTTGATCGCGCTTAACGCTGCCAGGCACCACCATGCCACCAATGCGTAATCGTTGACCCACTTGAGGGATCTGGCCTTGTTTTCCATCAATAATTTCAGATGGCGTATAAAACAAATCAATATTTTGACTTAACGCATACAACACCAAACCAATAGCACTGCCCACTACTAGCACGATTGCAGACACAACCATCAAACGTTTTTGACGTCTTGGGTTCATATTGTTTCTCCGTGAGTTTTTTGTTGCGCTGTGGCACGTTGTTCCGCTGTAGCACTTTGTTCCGCTGTAGCACTTTGTTCCGCTGTAGCACTTTGCTCAGCTGTAGCACTTTGCTCAGCTGCAGCTTTAATTCGCCCTTGCCTTGTTTGTTCATGCAATACGTGTGTTATTAATCGTCGCTTTGAAAAATGTGAGTCTAACCACAAAACCAATAAACATAGGGCTGAGGAGCCAAAAGACAGCCATACGTATAGACCATAACCACCCATATCAAAAAAACTATTGATGTCGTCAAAAACCATTATTTGCCCTTGTTTAACGCTAAGCTTTTGTTTCCCAAAGCCACCACCCAAGGGCGACGAATGTCTCTTTGTAGAATTTCGTTTTGCATGCGCAATAAAAAAATAGCGCCGCTGACAAGTGCCCATCCTAAAATGGACAATAAAAGTGGCCACAACATTTCTGGCGGCATAGAAGGTTTCCCAAGTTTCATTATGGTGGCGCCTTGATGCAGGGTATTCCACCACTGAACTGAGTAATGAATAATCGGTAAATTTATCACTCCCACTATCGCCATCACCCCAGCAGCTTTGCCCGCCTGCTGTTTATCCTCAAAAGCTTTGTATAAAGAAATCACCCCAAGAAACAAAAACAATAATATCAATTGCGAGGTTAATCGAGCATCCCATTCCCACCATGTTCCCCACATAGGTTTACCCCAAGCGGCACCAGTAATAAGTGAAATAAAAGTCACAGTCGCACCTATTGGAGCCAAAGCTATCATTGCCATAAAAGACGTTTTGACTTGCCAAACCAAACCAATAAAAGCAGCAATAGCCATAGCGCTGTATAGGCTTTTTGAGAGCACTGCACTGGGTACATGCACGTAAATAATGCGGTAAGCTTCGCTTTGTTGGTAATCTGTTGGAGCAAAGGCTAATCCCCAAACAGTTGCTAATATAATGACTGCCAAACCGAACAGGCTAAACCAAGGTAATAACCTTTGGCATAAGTGATATGTTCGTTCAGTTTTGGCGTAAGGATGTAACCACTTCCACATCAGGTTTGACTCACTCTAAGTGCATAGGCGATGGCAAAAGGCGCCAAAGCTAAGGAAAAAAGGAACATAGCGCCAATAATTGCCAATTGTGCATTATATTGTAATTGCATTGAGGCCGATCCCACCGCAGAGGTAGCGAAGATTAATAGAGGAATAAATACAGGTAGAAGCAATAAGGCTAGCAACACACCACCGCGATTTAATCCAACAGTTAATCCTACGGCTATGGCACCAATTAAGCTCAATAAAGGCGTGCCCAATAGCAGGGTTTTTAATAATGCCCAATACATGGGTTCGCTCAAATGTAAAAATAACGCCAACAGAGGTGATAATAAGATCAATGGCAAAATACTGGTTAACCAATGAGCCAGAACTTTGACCAAGGCTGCAGCAGGCAATGAAGTGCTCGACAATATTAACTGTTCTAATGATCCATCTTGAAAATCATCACGAAACAAACGTTCTAAACCCAGCAGAGAAGACAATATAGCAGCAACCCAAATCACCCCAGGACCAATGAGTTGTAATGTTTTTGGTTCAGGTCCTACAGCCAGTGGAAAGAGACTTATGACCAAAACAAAAAATAACATTGGCTGTATAAGCTCTGCTCGCTGTCTATAGGCTAAGGCTAAGTCGCGTTTCAAAATAGCCATCAATGCTGTCACTGAATCCGGTACTCCAAGGTTAATTCGTCAGTTGGGTAATCTATACATAAAGCTTGATGAGAAGTCATCACCACCGCTCCACCGCCACTGAGAAATGTAGTAATTTGTTTACTTATCGACTCAACACCTTGGGTATCAAGGGCGGTAAAAGGTTCGTCCAAAATCCATAGTTTTGCATTTTGTTTAAACCAAAACCTTGCCAACGCCACTCTACGCTGTTGCCCAGCAGACAAATTGGCGACGGGGATATCTTCTAACCCAACCAAATTGAGCTGAGCCAAAGTATAAAATATTGTATCAACAGAAATAACGACCTCATGCTGCTGGCACCAATACTGCAAATTTTCCACTGCACTTAACGTTGAGTTAATGCCCAACTTGTGCCCAAAATACACCAGATTTTGATGATAGTGCTCTCGGCAATCTTTGATGTTTTGTAAGGCGAAATACACCTCGCCAGAATCAGCTTCAACTAATCCTGCCAGTACCCTGAGCATGCTGGTTTTACCGGCCCCATTTTGCCCTTTTACGTACAGTAAACTTCCTTGCTCAACGGCAAAGTTTAAGTTTTCAAACAATAACCTATCTCTTTTGACTACAGATAGATTAGCTACAGAAATGACCGACAATGGTATCCTCGTTTTTATATAAAGAGTCAAACAAATAAATAGTAAAAAAAATGCATCAAACTATCGAATAATAATATCATAGGCTTAGGCCCAGACCTACTGGCTAAAACAAATAGTTAGTGGCCATTGGTCACAAAGAATGGCTAACTTAGAAGTCATTGTCCACAGCATTAATTCATTTGTAGTGACCATATCTAACATATCAGACCAAACAAATTTATTAGCACTTAATCTGCAATTTAAGCGGCTAGAGCTGGGGATGCTAGTTGCGGGGTCTTTGTTGTGGCAGATGAAGTGGGAAGTTTGGCAATTAATACCAGTAGGTCTGCAGAAGAGGTAGGTGGACTCATTGCAAGAATTAAACAAATACCGAGGCAGGCGTTAAATTTGCCACAGCACTTGAAGAATCAAATGTTGAATTATCTAATACCATTGCTGGCTTAAATGACAATTACAGCGGTATTAACAATACGGTTGCTATAATGAAATCTTCCATTGTTGGGGTGACGCATAGAAGTTTTATTCAGACGGTAAAGTTAGATCATATCGTTTGGAAAGGCGAAGTATACGAGGTGGCACTAGGGCGTTCTCAAAAATCTGTAGATTCATTTTTAGATCATAAACAATCTAGATAAGGACAATGGGATAATAATGATCAAGCTCCCCAGTACCAAAAAAACATGTCTTTTAAAGCCATCGAGAGACCTCACTCTGAAATACACCAAAACGGCATAGCGGCTTTGAAACATTTACAATCTGGCGATATCAAACAAAGTTTACTCTTTTTTGATAAAATGGAACAAGCCAGTACACAGCTTATAAATATTTTAGATGACTTATAAAACTGAGATGAAACTGGGATAGTCCTCACTTGCCTCATACCAATTGCTTATAATGATTGCTATGCATTATTCTCTGTTTCTGAAACACATAAAAAAACCCGCTATCTCTGCGGGTTTTTCTTTTTTAATCTTTAGATCACAACGCGTCTTCTTTTTTTACAGTCTCATCGGCCTCTACTGGCTTAGACAATAATAATTCTCTTAAACGCTTATCAAGATCTTTAGCCATATCAGGGTGTTCTTTTAAGTAACCGATTGAATTCGCTTTTCCTTGGCCAATTCGCTCACCATTACAGCTATACCATGCACCAGCCTTCTCAACCATTTTATGGGTGACACCTAAGTCAATGAGTTCTCCAAGGCTGTTTATACCTTCGCCGTACATGATTTGAAACTCAGCTTGTTTGAAAGGAGGGGAAATTTTATTCTTTACCACCTTAACGCGTGTTTCATTACCCACGATTTCATCACCGGCTTTAACCGCACCAATACGGCGAATATCTAGACGTACCGAAGCATAAAACTTCAAGGCATTACCACCCGTGGTAGTTTCAGGGCTTCCAAACATCACCCCAATCTTCATTCGGATTTGGTTAATAAAAATAAGCATGGTATTTGAATTTTTTAAGTTACCCGTTAGCTTACGCATAGCTTGGCTCATCATTCTGGCGGCAAGCCCCATGTGAGAATCACCGATGTCGCCTTCAATTTCAGCCTTAGGAGTAAGCGCTGCAACCGAATCCACAACAATGACATCCACTGCCCCTGAACGGGTTAACATGTCACAAATTTCTAACGCTTGTTCACCCGTATCAGGTTGTGAAACTAACAGCTCGTTTACATCAACGCCAAGCTTTTTGGCATAAATGGGGTCAAGTGCGTGCTCGGCGTCAATAAAAGCACACACTTTATTGTTGCGCTGTGCTTCGGCAATCACTTCAAGCGTTAAGGTCGTTTTACCACTGGACTCTGGGCCATATATTTCAACGATACGCCCTAAAGGTAAGCCACCAGCACCAAGCGCTATGTCTAAACCAAGAGAACCCGTTGATATCGTTTCAACGTCCATGGTTTTGTTGTCGCCCAATTTCATAATAGAGCCTTTACCGAATTGTTTTTCGATTTGGCCTAAGGCAGCAGTTAACGCTCTGGTTTTGTTGTCGTCCATCAGAATGTCCTTTGTGATTAATCAGTGTTGAACGTTTTTCAACACTGATTTGATTCAGTAATTAAGTTTAAAGTATACTGTATGGTTATACAGTTACAAGTGAAAAGTAGAAATTATTTTTAGAGTCTTTTTTCATTGTTTATTTTGCAATAACTTAAGTGAATTTGATAAAGCGAACTCAATCGCTTTTATTCTAACAGTTTGCCTATTACCCGTAATCAGTTGTTTTTGACTGATGATACTTCCATTAATGAAAAAACCAAACCAGACTGTGCCTACTGGTTTATCGGGTGAGCCTCCATCAGGGCCTGCAATACCACTGATGGCAATGGCAACTTCGGCATTGGCATGTTTTGCGGCTCCTGCAGCCATTTCTTCGACTGTTTCTGCCGATACGGCACCGTGTTTGATTAAAGTATTATCAGTTACGCCTAACAGTTCTTGCTTAGCGTCATTTGAGTAAGTAATAAAACCTTTTTTAAACCATGCTGAGCTTCCAGAAATACTTGTGATGGCGTATCCTACTCCACCTCCGGTGCAAGATTCTGCACAGGTGATTTGCCAACCTTTTGCAGAAAGAGAAATGCCTAAACGTTGTGCTAATTGGGTAATGTCTTCAGTCATATGGGCAACCTAAATATGTGATAGCTAATGATGAACATGTCACGCCACCCCTTATATAAAAAGAATAAAGTAGTCGCTATTATGCCATCGAGTCATTTTTCAGAGCAAAAAAACATTAGCCCAGCGCTGCAATCTCACACTCCTATGATGCAGCAATATTTAAAGATAAAGGCTGAACATCCCGACATATTGCTGTTTTATCGCATGGGTGATTTTTATGAACTATTTTTTGATGATGCCAAAAAAGCCTCTGAATTACTTGATATATCTTTAACGGCTAGAGGTAAATCAGGCGGCAATGCCATTCCTATGGCTGGCGTTCCTTACCATGCGGTGGAAAATTACCTTGCTCGATTAGTCAAAATGGGCCAGTCGGTGGCCATAGTCGAACAAGTAGGCGATCCTGCCACCAGCAAAGGACCTGTGGACAGAAAGGTCCAACGTATTATTACCCCGGGTACTGTTTCAGACGAAGCCTTGTTAGAAGATAGACAAGACAACATATTAGCCGCAGTGGTGAGTGTCAAACATCAAAGCAATACATACTTTGGTTATGCCACATTAGATGTCACCACAGGTCGCTTTACACTGTGTGAACCCAAGAATACTGAAGCGCTAGCCGCTGAAATACAGCGCACTGATCCAGTAGAATTATTGTACCCAGAAGACTTTGCTTTTCAGCATATTATTGAACAACGCAAGGGATTGAGACGCCGCCCTCAGTGGGAGTTTGATTTTGATACTGCTACCAAGCAGCTAAATCAACAATTTGGCACTAAGGAGTTAACAGGCTTCGGTGTAACCGCTTTCAAAACAGGATTGTGCGCGGCTGGTTGCGTGATGCAATATGTTAAGGACACGCAAAGAAGTGCTCTGCCGCACATTCGCAGTATTGTTCTGGAAACAGAATCTGACACGGTATTAATGGATGCTGCTACTAGGCGCAACTTAGAATTAACCCAAAACTTAGCTGGTGGTAAAGAACACACCCTTGCCAGTGTCTTGGACAATGCGTCAACGCCTATGGGTAGTCGGTTGTTACAGCGCTGGTTGCATCGACCTTTAACCAATAAAACAATACTCAAACAAAGACAGTTAGATATTACATCACTTCTCAACAGTGATTATCCACAGTTGCAGAGCAGCCTCAAACAAATTGGTGACATGCAACGAGTATTAGCCCGCTTAGCGCTGCGCTCGGCCAGACCCAGAGATTTTGTCAGACTAAGACAAGCTTTTTTGCTGCTGCCAGATATTCAAGGGTTTGTTAAAGACCAATCCGCTGAGTCTGCCAACATCGGTTTAATGCAATTGGCAAACGCTATCAATCAGTTTCCTAGCTTTGCAGAACTCCTCAATAACGCCATAGAAGAAGCCCCCCCTGTTTTAATTCGTGATGGTGGCGTGATCAAAGCCGGCTATAATGTAGAACTAGACGAACTGCGCGCTTTGTCCAAAGGGGCAACTGACTATTTAGATGAGCTAGAGCAGCGCGAAAAAGAGCGTACTGGCATTGCTACTTTAAAAGTGGGTTACAACAGAGTGCATGGTTACTTTATTGAAGTCAGCCGCAGTTATGCCGACAAAGTACCCGCAGATTATGTGCGCCGGCAAACCCTAAAAAACAATGAACGTTACATCATTCAAGAATTAAAAGAGCACGAAGATAAAGTGCTCACCAGCCAGAGTAAATCTTTAGCCTTAGAAAAACGCCTTTACGACGAGCTGTTCGATATTTTGATGCCTGAATTAGCGAATTTGATGCAAAGTGCTGATGCAATAGCTGAACTCGACGTACTCACTAATTTAGCTGAACGCGCTGAAACGTTAAATTACCATTGCCCTGAACTCACAGAAAAAAGTGGCATTCACTTTGGCCAAGGCCGCCACCCAGTCGTTGAACATGTCATGAAAACCCCTTTTATCGCGAATCCCATTGCGGTGGATCCACACAGACGTATGTTGGTGATCACCGGCCCAAACATGGGGGGTAAGTCTACCTATATGCGTCAAACAGCATTGATAGTGTTAATGGCTTACATAGGCAGTTTTATCCCCGCCGAAAACGCACAAATAGGCCCCGTCGATCGGGTATTTACCCGTATTGGTGCATCAGATGATTTAGCCTCAGGTCGCTCGACTTTTATGGTGGAAATGACTGAAACGGCTAATATCCTGAATAACGCCACAGCCAATAGTTTGGTGTTAATGGATGAGATAGGTCGTGGTACGAGCACCTATGATGGCTTATCACTGGCATGGGCATGTGTTGAATACCTAGCCACCCACATCCAGTCTTATACGTTATTTGCAACTCACTACTTTGAGCTGACCCAACTAGCCGAAGAGTTGCCTGAACTGGCTAATGTTCACCTTGATGCGGTAGAGCACCAAGAAACGATCCGCTTTATGCATGCGGTACAAGAAGGCGCAGCCAATAAAAGTTACGGTTTACAAGTAGCTCAACTAGCAGGTGTGCCTAGAAGCGTTATACAACAAGCAAAGCGTAAATTAGCAGAGTTAGAAAACCAACCAGTATTGACAAATCCGCCAGCGACTAGGCAAGAGCAGCCACTTAATCTACTGAATACTGTGGATGATTTGCGCCTAAGTCTTCAACAAATCAATCCAGACGATTTAACCCCTAAACAGGCGTTAGAATATTTATATCAACTGAAAACGTTGGCTGCAGACAAGTAAACTCCCATATAATTTAACAAAGGGTACACCATGGAATTACCAGCAATTGTGACACTTATAGCATTACTAGAATATTTATTTTTTGCTTTTAAAGTGGGCTTTAGTCGAGAAAAATATAACGTGATAGCACCTGCTGTATCTGGCAACCCCATATGGGAAAGACTGTACCGTGTTCAACAAAATACACTTGAGCAATTAATCGTGTTTTTACCTGCACTGTGGATTTTTTCCTATTTTGTCAGCCCCACAACAGGCGCCGCAATTGGTATCCTATTTATAATTGGCAGACCCATTTACGCTATCAGTTATGTGAAAGAGCCTCGCAGCAGAGCGCTTGGTTTTATAATGGGATTTTTCGCTAACCTTGTATTACTAGTGGGTGGTCTTGGCGCAGTGATATACAACTTAATGGGATAATCAGAACTTGGCATAAGATATTTATGTCATTTAAATATCTTATGCCTTTTATTTCAGATTAATCTTTGTCTGAGATGGTATTTTTTAGTACAATATCGCTCCGTCCGGTTATGGTTTTTTTCTTGACCTTTTATCAAGAAAATTCAAACCACACTTTACAACGCTGACTCAATTTCAATTCAAACGCCTTTACTAGGGTTATCATGACACATTATATTTTCGTCACAGGTGGTGTCGTTTCATCACTTGGAAAAGGTATTGCGGCAGCCTCGCTTGCCGCAATTTTAGAAGCTAGAGGCTTAAACGTCACTATGCTAAAGCTTGACCCGTATATCAACGTTGACCCAGGCACTATGAGCCCCATTCAGCACGGTGAAGTGTTTGTCACCGATGATGGTGCTGAAACAGACTTAGACTTAGGTCACTACGAACGTTTTATTCGTACCCGTATGACCAAGCGAAATAATTTCACTACAGGACGAGTATACGAAGAAGTGCTCAAGCGAGAACGTCGTGGTGATTATTTAGGCGCCACCATTCAAGTTATACCGCATATCACTAACGAAATTAAGCGCCGTATTATTGCTGGCTCAGAAGGTGTAGATGTAGCCATAGTAGAAATTGGCGGCACGGTTGGGGACATTGAATCACAACCTTTTATCGAAGCAATTCGTCAAATGGGCGTTGAAGTAGGCCGCAACAGAGCGATGTATATGCATCTTACGTTAGTGCCCTATCTCGCCGTGGCAGCTGAAGTCAAAACAAAACCCACTCAACATTCAGTGAAAGAATTGCGATCGGTTGGCGTGCAACCCGATATTCTTGTGTGTCGCTCGGAAGTGCCTTTACCGTCTAGTGAAAAACAAAAAATAGCATTATTTACCAATGTGATAGATAAAGCCGTCATTTCTTTAAGAGACGCTGACAGCATTTACAAAATTCCCGCCATGCTTAAGGCCCAAGGCTTGGATGAGTTAGTCGTTGAACGTTTTGGTTTGGAATGCCCTGAAGCCGATCTGACTGAATGGGAACAAGTACTTTACGCAGAGTCAAACCCAACGGGTGAGGTGACCATAGGTATGGTGGGTAAATATGTTGAACTACCCGATGCGTACAAATCTGTTAATGAAGCCCTTAAACATGCGGGCTTAAAAAATCGATTAACGGTGAAGATTAAATACATAGACTCACAAGATATTGAAAGCAAAGGCGAACAAATATTACAAGGTCTTGATGCCATATTGGTACCCGGTGGTTTCGGTGAGCGTGGTGTTGAAGGCAAAATCACCGCAGCCAAATACGCTCGTGAAAATCTGGTCCCTTATTTGGGTATTTGTTTAGGCATGCAAGTCGCGTTAATTGAGTATGCGCGAAATGTAGCAGGCATGGAAAATGCTAACAGTACAGAGTTTGATCCTGATACGCCCTTCCCCGTGGTAGGCCTTATTACCGAATGGTTAGATGCAGCTGGTACGACAGAGTCTCGTAGCGAAAACTCAAACTTAGGTGGCACAATGCGTTTAGGCAGTCAGTTATGCCACTTACTTCAAGATAGCAAAGTACATGATATGTATGGTGCTAGCGAAATATATGAACGTCATAGACACAGATACGAAGTGAACAATAACTTACGTGACAAAGTCGAAGCGGCCGGATTAAAAGTCTCTGGGCTATCTGCTGACAAACGCTTAGTAGAAGTCATCGAAATTGTTGAGCATCCTTGGTTTGTAGCCGGTCAATTTCACCCAGAGTTCAACTCAACACCTCGCGACGGACATCCTCTTTTTACAGGGTTTGTAAAGGCCGCGGGCGAATATTTTAAAAATCACAATTAATAAAAGGCAAGAATTATGTCAAAGATCAACAAGATCATCGCGCGTGAAATCATGGACTCACGTGGTAATCCAACAGTAGAAGCTGATGTATATTTAGACTCTGGTGCTATGGGTAGAGCTGCTGCACCTTCAGGTGCTTCAACGGGTTCACGTGAAGCCTTAGAATTACGTGATGGTGACAAAAACCGTTATTTAGGTAAAGGGGTTTTAAAAGCCGTTGCTGCCATCAACAACGATATTCAAGCAGCCCTTTTAGGCAAAGACGCAGTTGACCAAGCCTCTATTGATAAAATCATGATTGATTTAGACGGTACTGAAAATAAAGAAAAATTTGGTGCCAATGCCATCCTAGCTGTATCACTGGCAGCCGCTAAAGCCGCCGCTATCCATAAAAACATTCCGTTGTATCAACATATCTCTGAATTAAACGGCACACCTGGCGTATACAGCATGCCTGTGCCTATGATGAACATCATCAATGGTGGTGAACATGCCGATAATAATGTGGATATTCAAGAGTTTATGGTGCAGCCAGTGGGCGCTAAAAGCTTTAAAGAAGCGTTGCGTACTGGTGCTGAAATTTTCCATTCTCTGAAAAAAGTATTGAATGAAAAAGGCCTGAATACAGCTGTAGGTGACGAAGGTGGTTTTGCACCTGACCTCGGCTCTAACGAAGAAGCTTTAACTGTGATCATTGAAGCGGTTGAAAAAGCCGGTTATGTGATGGACAAAGACGTGACCTTAGCGATGGACTGTGCCGCATCAGAATTCTACGTTGATGGTAAGTACGATCTAAAAGGCGAAGGCAAAGTATTTGATTCTGAAGGTTTTGGTGATTTCCTAGCTGACCTTTCTAGAAAATACCCTATCATCTCTATCGAAGATGGCCTAGACGAAAGTGACTGGGATGGCTGGGCAAGTTTAACCAAAAAAATTGGCGATAAGATACAATTAGTGGGAGATGACTTGTTTGTCACCAACACCAAAATTCTAAAACGTGGTATCGACAACGGTATCGGCAACTCAATCTTAATCAAATTTAATCAGATTGGTACATTGACCGAAACTCTTGAAGCCATTCGCATGGCGCAAGCTGCTGGTTTCACGGTTGTTATTTCTCACCGCAGTGGTGAAACTGAAGACGCGACCATTGCTGATTTAGCAGTGGGTACCGCAGCGGGACAAATCAAAACGGGCTCACTGTGTCGTTCAGATCGCGTAGCGAAGTACAACCAACTGTTACGTATTGAACAAGAGTTAGGCGAAAGCGTCAGTTATAACGGCCGTAAAGAAATTAAAGGTCAGTAATCTGTTTCTCAATAGGTAACTGAACGATAATTGATAGTTATTTGAAGTTGCAGAGAATAAAACTGCAAATTCAGTGCAAATTTAGTAATAGTGAGTATAAAATGGTCAGCAAACGCTGGCCATTTTAATATAAGTACTTTCATTAGCTCTTTGTATTAAAAATCGATTAGAACTTCACTCATAATTAAATATGCATATTTCCAATTCACAACAGGTAGACATTTTTTCTGACGACCAAAGTCAGCTGCATTATGCTGAGTTATGTAATGCCTTATATGAACGAGAACTCGCCAGTTTATCCCAACAAAAAATCAGTAATATTAGCCTGTTACAACGTAAAATTGCTGGGCTTAGACATCATGTGAAACGCGCAGCTTACAGCCTATTGCAACACCAGTCCCCGTTACAAGTGGATATACACAATGCAAGTTGGCAAGCTAAACAAGCCGCTAAATGCATGGCTAACAATTATGTTTCGCAGAAAACTCAACAATGGTTTTCTAACAATATCCAGATTGGTTGTAGTATTGCCATTCACGTTAAACACCTAGGCAGTGAACATATTGAGCTCGACTCAATAGACAGAGTAGAGCTGAGCAGCAAACGCATACATGCCAATAAATTTGGCTGGTTCGACATTGATAGAGAACACACCAAAGATAATTACAAGCAAACCGATATACTCCGCCTAAGGTTGCTCAAACCCACAAAAGCCATTTTAACCGCTGCATGTTGTGGTCATAGTTGGGATCACAAAGGCAAAGGTCAACAAAGGGCACTTTCTTTGCGTGAATTATTGTTGTCCCTATCGATAAATTGGAAGACATTTCGTTAACTTACCTTTCCAGCATGCAGGTTTGAAGTAGGAGAGATGCCTTTCAATCTTGGTGGGTTGGCAATTGTCAGAGTGGATGAGTATATTATTTCATTTTATACTTTTAAATTATATGTTTTCTTGTAAACGGTGGTTGACGCGCAGGTGCTATCCGCGATACAAATACATATCAAATGTATAAAAATAAAGTTACGAATTTCATATATGGATAATGCTATTTTTTCTACTTTACACCTGCTGGCAGCAAGACTGCACGGGTAGGTTGTAAGCGAGCGTTAACCAGTTTACAAAACCCGTGCTTAGCACGGGTTTTTTGTATGTGTATTAAAACCACGGTTATATTGTGTAATCGAATAAACAGAGTTTTTAGGAGAAAGGTATGTCAAACGGGGTGACTTCTAACCATGTCAAAATTTTCGACACCACCTTACGGGACGGCGAACAAGCGTTGCCAGCTAGTTTAAGTGTAAAAGAAAAACTGAAAATTGCACTGGCACTGGAACGACTTGGCGTAGACATCATAGAAGCGGGTTTCCCTGTTTCTTCTCCTGGTGATTTTAAATCAGTACAAACCATCGCCCGTGAAATAAAAAATGCCACTGTATGTGGTCTATCCCGAGCACTGGCTAAGGATATTGATGCTTGTGGTGAGTCGTTAAAAGTTGCAGAAAGTTTCCGCATTCATACTTTTATTGCCACATCCGATATTCATGTCAACACTAAATTACGTAAATCTCAGGACGAAGTGGTCGAAATGGCCGTCAATGCTGTGAAACATGCACGTCGTTATACTGATGATGTTGAGTTTTCTTGTGAAGATGCGGGGCGTACACATATAGATTATCTATGTCGCATGGTAGAGGCCGCTATTAACGCAGGTGCAACCACAGTCAATATTCCTGATACAGTTGGCTACACCACACCCACAGAGTTTGGTGGCATTATTCAAAACCTCTTTAATCGTGTTCCCAACATCGATAGAGCGATAATTTCGGTGCATTGCCATAATGATTTAGGTTTGGCTGTAGCCAACTCTTTAGCGGCAGTAGAGCAAGGTGCAAGGCAAGTTGAAGCCACTATCAATGGTTTAGGTGAGCGCGCGGGTAACTGTTCATTAGAAGAAATAGCGATGATTTTGCAAACCCGTCAGGCTAAACTCGGTTTTACAACCAGTATCAAAAGTGAAGAAATTTCTCGTACGTCTAAGCTGGTCAGCAATTTGTGCAATATGCCCGTTCAGGCGAACAAGGCGATAGTCGGCGCAAATGCTTTTAGCCACTCTTCAGGCATTCACCAAGATGGCGTATTAAAAGGCCAAAACACCTACGAAATTATGACACCTGAAAGTGTTGGCATTAATAAGAACAACTTAAATCTAACCTCACGCTCTGGCCGCCATGTCATTAAACATCGCTTGTTTGAGTTGGGTTATAAAGAAACTGATTTTGACTTAGAAACGGTATATGAATCTTTCGTGAAACTAGCCGACAAAAAAGGCCAGGTATTTGATTATGACTTAGAAGCACTATTATTTTTCAGTCAAACTAAACAAGAAGACGAACACTACAAACTCACCTATCTGCAGGCTAATTCAGGAAAAGAAATCATCCCTAGCGCAACAGTAAGTATGTTAGTAGGAGATAAAGAAATTACCGAATCATCCACGGGTAATGGACCTGTTGATGCCGCTTATAACGCCATTACCAAAGTTGTTGGCCATAACCAAGTAGAAATTGTCGACTTCAAACTCGATTCTAAAGGCGAAGGAGCGAATGCATTGGCTCAGGTATCAGTCATTGCACAATATAAAGGTCGCCGTTTTAATGGTATTGGTTTGGCAACAGATATAGTGGAATCAGGCGTAAAAGCGTTAATTTACGTATTGAATAACACACATTTAGCGGATCGGATTGATTTGCAGAAAGAACAACAAGTAAAAATTGCAGGGGTATAAAACAAAATGTCTGACTACAACATAGCGGTATTGGCAGGCGACGGAATTGGCCCAGAGGTCATGGTCGAAGCTAAAAAAGTATTAGCAGCCGTTAGCAAAGAATTTAATATTACGTTTCAATTGAACGACTTCGATGTAGGTGGTTTGGCCATCGACAATCATGGCAAGGCACTCCCCGCTGCCACTTTACAAGGTTGCGAAGACTCTAATGCTATCTTATTTGGCTCTATTGGGGGTCCTAAATGGGATAACTTGCCCTTAGAAGAACGCCCAGAACGTGCCGCTCTTTTAGCATTACGTGGGCATTTTGATTTATTCAGTAATTTACGTCCGGCCAAGATTTATCAAGGTCTGGAAGCATTTTCTCCTCTTCGAGCGGATATTGCCGCCAGCGGTTTTGATGTATTAGTCGTACGCGAACTCACAAGCGGCATTTACTTCGGACAACCCAAAGGACTTGAAGGCGAAGGTGAAGAGCAATTTGCTTATGACACGATGCGTTACAGCAAAAGAGAAATTCGCCGTATTGCTATCAGTGCCTTTGAAGCAGCCCAGAAACGTGGCAAAAAAGTCACTTCAGTAGACAAAGCGAATGTTCTAGTGTGTAGCCGCTTGTGGCGAGAAGTCGTTGAAGAAGTGGCTGTAGACTACCCAGAGGTAGCACTTGAACACATCTATATCGACAATGCGACAATGCAACTTATTCGTTACCCAAGTCAGTTTGACGTGATGTTATGTTCTAATTTGTTTGGTGACATTATTTCTGACGAATGTGCGATGATCACCGGCTCAATGGGTCTACTACCCTCCGCCAGTATCAACCAAGATAACTTTGGTATGTATGAACCGGCTGGCGGTTCAGCACCGGATATCGCAGGTCAAGGCATTGCTAACCCTATCGCACAAATACTCTCAGCATCGATGTTATTGCGTTTCAGCTTAAACGAAACAGCCGCGGCCGATGCGATTGATGCAGCCGTAGTGAAAACCTTGGGTGATAGCATACTAACAGGTGATTTACTTAGCCCTGAGCAGCGTCATTTAGCTAAAAGCACCAGTGAAGTGGGCGACTATATCGCCGCGTTAATTTAACAGATTTAGGAAATAGTCATGGCTACCACCTTATATGACAAAATATGGCAAGCGCATATTGTAGATGCGCAGAAAAACGCTGAAACCGGTGAAGAGGGATTAATGTATATAGACCGACATTTGATCCACGAAGTCACTTCGCCTCAAGCCTTTGCTGGTCTAGACGAAAAAGGCCGCAAGGTACGTTGTCCTCAGCGTATATTTGCCACTATGGATCACAGTATATCAACTCGCTCATTAGCCCTAGATGCCTGTGGCCCAACGAATAAATTACAACTACAAACCTTAGCTGATAATTGCAAAAAGCACGGCATCGAGCTTTTCCCTGTAGGTCATCAAAAACAAGGTATTGTGCATGTAATGGGCCCAGAGTTAGGCCTAATTCAGCCCGGCATGACAGTGGTTTGTGGAGATTCTCACACCGCGACTCATGGCGCATTTGGCGCGTTAGCATTCGGTATCGGTACCTCACAAGTCGAACATGTATTTGCTACCCAAACATTAAAACAAAGCAAAGCCAAAAGCATGAAAGTACAAGTGAACGGTAGTTTACCTATTGGCATTACTGCCAAGGATATTATCTTAGCTATCATTGGTAAAATTGGTCATGCTGGCGCCACTGGACATGTCATTGAGTATTGCGGTGAAGCTATCTCTGCGCTTTCTATGGAAGAGCGTATGACGGTATGCAACATGAGTATTGAAGCGGGTGCAAAAGCCGGTTTAATCGCGCCAGATCAAACCACCTTTGACTACCTTGAGGGACGTGAATACGCACCCAAAGGACAACACTGGGATCAAGCGGTCGCCTACTGGAGTACGTTAGTATCTGACGCAGGTGCGAGCTTTGACACGGTAATTGAACTTGATGCAACCGATATTACCCCACAAGTGACTTGGGGCACTAACCCAGGGCAAGTCATAGGAGTCAATCAGCCTGTACCCGCTCCTAGCGATTTTTCAGATCCCATTGATAAAGACTCCGCCAACAAAGCCCTTAAATATATGGACTTAGCGCCTGGTCAAACATTATCTGAGTTAAGCGTTAATAACGTGTTTATTGGCTCATGTACCAATGGCCGTATTGAGGATATGCGTGCCGCTGCGGCGATTGCCAAACAGGGCAAAGTAGCAGCAGGGGTGACTGCTATTGTGGTACCGGGTTCGGTATCAGTCAAAGCACAAGCTGAAGCAGAACAACTAGATAAAATATTTATCGAAGCAGGTTTTGAATGGCGTTTACCCGGTTGTTCAATGTGCTTAGGCATGAATGACGACATCCTAAAACAAGGCGACCGCTGTGCCTCCACCAGCAACCGTAACTTCGAAGGTCGTCAAGGCCGCGGGGCTCGAACGCATTTAGTGAGTCCTGCTATGGCGGCAGCGGCAGCATTAGCTGGTCACTTCGCCGATGTACGCGACTATCAATAGGCCTTAAGGAATTCATTATGACAACAGGAATTAATATCCACACTGGTAGCGCAATGCCCCTTAATCAGGCCAATGTCGATACCGATCAAATTATCCCAAAACAATTTTTAACCGCCGTCACAAAAAGTGGTTATGGCAAACACTTGTTCCACGACTGGCGTTACCTTGATCAACATGAACAAGTGCCCAACCCAGACTTTGTGTTGAACAAGCCTGAATACCAAGGAGCCAGCGTTTTACTGACGCGCGAAAATTTTGGTTGTGGCTCGAGCCGCGAACATGCGCCTTGGTCACTTGACGATTATGGCTTTAAAGTAGTCATTGGGACCAGTTTTGCCGACATCTTTTACGGTAACTGCATCAATAACCAATTGTTACCGGTACAACTTACTAACAGTCAAATGGATCAACTTTTTGATCTGGTTATAAGTGATGCCTCTGCGCAAATCACGGTACACTTGGAACAGCAAAACGTCAGTGTGGGTGAACTAAGTTTTACCTTTGATATTGCCGAACAGCATAAAACCAACTTATTAAAAGGGTTGGATGCTATTGGTCAAACTCTAGAGCTAAACGATAAAATTACTGAGTTTGAGAATAATTTGCCTGAATGGCAGAGGGCTTAATGTTTTAACCCACAACAAAAAATGGCTCTACTTGAGCTGTTTTTTTTGAACATTATTCAAATGTATCTAGGATATGTAGAATAAAAAAATAAGCTCAATGGATGGGTGATATGAATAACGTTAACACCATTACACCAAGGTGGTTTGTAATACTCGCTATTACAATTGCCATATGGAATCTAATGGGCATGATAGCTTTTATGATGCAAATCACTATGACAGTCGAGCAAGTCTTAGCACTGCCAGAAAAAGAGCAGATATTCAAGACATCCCTCTTTGGGTGAATATAGCATTTGGATGTGCAGTAACGGGAGGTGTACTGGGCTGTGTCGCTTTAGCATTTAAAAAAGCCATCGCCTTACCCATTCTAATCATCTCATTGCTTGGCATTTTAGTGCAGATATATTATTCATTTATCACCGTTGATGCATCCGATGTATACGGGCCAGGCGACACTATCATGCCAATGATGGTGTTGATTATTGCGCTATTTCTAGTTTGGCTGGCTAACAGCGCAAAGGCAAAAGGTTGGATTTGTTAAGAATAACCAAGTAACCGAGAGTCATAATGACTAGTGATTAACACATCACATTAAAGCAACTGCCGCCAGTGCACTTTTGCAGATATGCTGTAAATCGGCACTGACATCCAAGCTAATCATGTCAGGCTCAGCTTTAGGTAACTCCATAGCGCTAAATTGACTGACCAACATAGACTCCGGCATAAAATGTCCTTCTCTTTGCGACATTCTGTGACTGATAGTGTCCATCTCAGCAGTCAGGTGAATAAACAAGGTATTAAAACCTAGCTCTCTAAATAACTGGCGATGCAGCCGTCGCAAACCTGAGTAAGCCAAGACCGAATCGACTAACTTTCCTTTAGCTAAGTGTTGAGTTAAACGTTCTAACCAAGGCTCACGCATGCTATCGGTTAAAGGAATGCCATTGGCCATGTGTTGTTTAGCTGCAACTGAATGAAAATCATCTGCTTCAATAAACTCGTAGTCTAGTTCATCAGCAAGCTGTTTGCCTACAGTGGATTTACCGCAGCCACTGACACCCATCACAATAATCAGTTTAGGCTTCTGGGGCTTAGTCTTACTAGAAACAGGTTCTACTGATTGCATCTATTTGTCACCTTTTTCTGGCATAGGAAGCGTTATTTTTAACGCATAAATATTGTTAGGTTGAATGTTATTAATAGCTGACTCGACTGTCCCGCTATCAGCAATACTGATAAAAAGCGCCACAGTCATAATGATGAAAAAACAAAACAAATTGCAGCCATAAATTTACCATCTGGCGTTCATTTTACGCTCGACTTTATGGTGGAAAATTCATTGCAATATCCAGGTTAAGCTTAATAAATGACAACTTTATCAAACTTGTTAACTCATCACCGTCTGGAAGTTTGCTTTCTACAAAGGCAAGTTAAGATTATTTACCAATCAGTCAGAGCAGCCATAGAAAACATTTGCCCAGAATAATTTAAGATAACATGCTGAGGCTCGATACCGACAATTTCAATCATGCCATCAATTTTATCGCCTTCCCCCATCCTCGTGCCGTTTACTCTGACCCACCTTTCAGACTCAATAGATGCATACATATGAGCCGAAAAAGCCATACTGGGTAATCGATTCATTACCCATGCTGGTAACTGATCAATTCTGGGCACGTCATCGATGCTAGATATACTTTGAACAGGCGGCAGAGTCACCGGGGAGTCTGCCACTTCGGTGATGGCTTTTCTGAACCTCGCTAGTACATCAGCAGAAATTTGCGGCTCGGGTACTTGAGTGATTGTTCGTACAACATCATTTAGCTCAGAATTATTCGCAACATCATCTGTTCCAGAGACTTGTTGCATTGGCGCATTTGCAATGCCAATACTGTTGACATCTCGAGGGTTATCAACCTTAACTGATTGTTCGCTTTTATTATCCAGCTGCTCAGGTGCTGAGGCAACGGCCGCTTGAACGGGTTCAGAAGCTATCGTTGTTGGCTGTTCAATCTGAAGGCTCAGTAAGGTCAATATTCCCTGAAAATTAGCTAAACTCCAGCCTAAGCTCAAACCACCGAGCGTAATAAATGCCGCTAACACATAACGCTTAATATAAAACTGCCAAGCCGATGGAATATCTTGTGCAGAAGGTAAAAACAAACTGCGATGAAATTGTTCTGATAATCCATCATCGATTTGGGTATGAGTGACCTTGTTGTTTTCAAGCATTCTAAGGGTCGCTGATTTTTTAATGTTTGGCACGGCTACTTCTGCGTTGAGTTCAACGGTTTGGTCTGGATCTATTTGTACTTGTTGAATACCCATTTCAATCAAGCCTTGCACCATATCTTGACTGGTGACTAAACCTGACTTCTTGATTTTGACAGGCCCGTTTTGCTCTGTGATCCTCACAATCACCATGCCTGGTTTTAGATCATGAATATCAAGTTGCCTAAGCATTAAACTGGCCTATAACAAAGCCAATGGCCGCCGCCGTTACAAAAAGTCCTAGCAGGGTATAAGTCCAGCGTTTGCCTTGGCGCTGTTTTACCACATCATCCCCTAAAATCTGCTGTGCTGCGGCAATAAAAATATGCTGTGACACAACGGACATTTGTTTCGTAAAAGTTAAAGTTAAGGCTCTATCACATAACAAATTGATCACTCTTGGAATACCACCCGTCATATCAAATGCAGCACGAATAGTAGCTTTAGAAAACACACTGATATCACCATTAGCCACACCTAACCTATGTCCAATATAAGCAGCTACTTCAGAAGAGCTTAAAGGCAAAAGATGATAACGAGCGGTGATACGCTGCGCTAATTGACGCAACTCATTCCGTTTTAACAATTGCTGCAATTCAGGTTGACCAATCAATACCACCTTAAGCAACTTTTCACGGTTAGTTTCTAGATTGGTTAATAACCTGAGTTGTTCTAATACTTCAGGTAATAAATGCTGCGCTTCATCAACAATCAGGACTGTGTTAACACCAAACTCATGATTATTAGCTAACTTATCGAGAATTTGATCGGTAAAATATTTAAGGCTGGCATGTTTACGTTTGTACTCAATGCCAAGCTCATTACAAATGGTACCGAGCAGCTCTAATGCAGATAATGTAGGGTTCAAAATCATCGCCACTTGGGTGTTTTCAGGTAATTGTTGCATCAACTTGCGCGATACCGTTGTTTTTCCTGTGCCAACCTCACCAGTTAGCATCACAAACCCACCACTTTCACGCAAACCAAAGGTTAAGTGAGCCAAAGCCTCTTTATGACGAGGGCTCATATACAAATACTCGGGATTAGGCGCAATGGAAAACGGATTATCAGATAATCCAAAATAGCTGAGATACATAATTTAGGCAGAGAAGTCCGTGAAAAATACAGCATGAATATGATGTCTAAACTAACCAGTTAACTAGATATTGTCAAAGAGACAGTTGCTATTTTAGAGTAATTTTATGCCTATGTGACTTCTTCATAGCGTAGGTCTAAGGCATACTAGTATTTCCTGTAATCTGCCGTTGACCGCTAAAAGTGATATTTAACATTTTAATCTATCTAAAAATAAACGTTAATTTGTATTTCACCTCACAGATGAAGGCGCTACAGACATTGAGGTTGGTTAAAAATCGCGGGCTCTACGTTATCAATTTTATAAGTGAAACAACCATTTATCGCAATTCATGTTTTGATCCCATAATGTTTTCCTGCGCCTCCACGCGTATCCAATCCCAGATGCTAGGTTCTATGAAAGATGCTGAGATTTTATGCAAACGTATTTAGTCGGTGGCGCCGTGCGCGACAAGTTGCTAGGCCGCCCTATCAAGGACCGGGATTGGGTAGTGGTGGGCAGCACCCCTAGGCAAATGTTGGCCCAAGGTTATCAAGCAATTGGCGCCGACTTTCCGGTATTCTTGCATCCCAATACCAAAGAAGAATATGCCCTTGCTCGCATTGAACGTAAAGTAGGCGCAGGTTATACCGGTTTTAGTTGTGATGCCTCAAGCGGTGTCACCCTAGAAGAAGATTTATTACGCCGCGACCTGACCATCAACGCGATGGCGATGGATAACCAAGGTAAGATCATCGACCCCTACAACGGTCAGCAGGATCTTAAACACAAACTCTTACGCCATGTGTCTGCAGCCTTTGTTGAAGATCCCTTACGTGTTTTACGTGTTGCCCGATTTGCAGCCCGTTATTACAACTTAGGGTTTTGTATCGCACCAGAAACACTCACTTTGATGCAAACAATCGTCGCCAACGGTGAACTCACCACCCTAAGCGCAGAGCGTGTTTGGCAAGAAACAGCACGCAGCCTGATGGAAACACATCCAGAAATATATTTTGAAAATCTAAGAAACTGTGGAGCACTAGCCGCCTGGTTTCCTGAGTTAGATGTCTTGTGGGGGATCCCAAACTCACCCAGACGGCATCCTGAAATTGACACCGGCATTCATACCATGATGGTGTTGCAACAAGCAGTCAGACTATCAGACAAGCTGCATGTACGTTTTGCAGGATTGGTGCATGATTTAGGTAAAGGACTCACACCCACCAAAACTTGGCCATCACATATCGGTCATGAAAAAACAGGGCTGGAAGCAATTAATACACTCTGTGATCGTTTAAAAGCACCTAATGATTGCCGCGAACTCGGTTTAATGGTCAGTGAATTCCACACTCATATTCATCAAGCCTTCGAATTAGAGGCCACCACCATACTTGGTATGTTGAATCGCTGCGACGTGTGGCGCAAACCACAAAGATTTGCCGACTTTTTACTGAGCTGCAAAGCGGATGCCAGAGGCAGAACCACCTTTGAAAACAGCGAATACAAAAACGCCGAGTATATTTGGCAAGCTTATGAGGCGGCGGCAAAAGTTGATATCAAAGCCATAATCGCCGAAGGTTATCAAGGTAAAGCTATTAAAGAAAAAATTGAAGAACAACGTGTCAGCGTTATTCAAACATTCCAACGTTGTAATGAAAATAACACCAAAAAATAAAGGACAGCCACCACTATGCTCAACTCAACTCAACTTGCCACTATGTTATCGCTGCAAGACGCCATGAACAAAAAGGTTAACCCAGATTGGCTCAACGCCGGTTACGCTTATTTACGCGCTGCCATGATTGAATCAGTAGAAGGCATAGAGCACCATGGATGGAAATGGTGGAAAGCTCAGCAAAAAGATTTGCCTCAATTACAGATGGAACTGGTTGATATATGGCACTTTGCCTTGTCAGACATCATTATTGGTTTTTCGGGTGACATTCAAAAGTCCGCCAACACTATCGCTGAACAACTAGCGTCCAACCGCAGCCAAGTCACTTTTGATGGCAAAGAATATGTGTTTACCGAACAGGACATACTAGATAACTTAGAATTAATGGCCGGCTTATGCGCCGCCAAACGTTTTGATGTGCCGTTGTTTCTAAAAATAGTTGAGCAGGCCGAAATGGACTCAAACGAGCTTTATCGCCAATACGTGGGTAAAAATGTCCTGAATTTCTTCCGCCAAGACCATGGTTATAAGGATGGCACATACCATAAAATCTGGAATGGTCGTGAAGATAATGAACATTTAGTTGATGTGTTAAACACTCTTGATATTAGCCTAAAGGATTATAGTGACAGCGTTTATAATGGCTTAAAGCAGCGATACCCGATGGATTAACAGATGGGGGGAGGTGTATCGAGTATCCTACAATCTCAATATCACAACTTCCCATATTATCTCCGCTTAAATTTCAAAAATGACGGGGTCGTTTTTGACCCGCATAAGGGTTTCACCTATTCCTGTTAGCATTTTATTCATTAACCAGACATTGCTGGCTAAAAATGTACATTGCAGCGAACAGGCATTAATAGTAATACCTATCTCTACGAAAGGCGTTTAGCATTGCACTTAACAATAAAATATGTGGCAAGATGTTTCGGTTTTGAGGACGCAAGGCAGTTTCACCGCCTATGGGTTAGATACCACAACAGCCAACCTTTCAGTGTTTCGCCAAGGAGTGTCTACATAATGCGCTATATACTTGTACTGTTAACACTTTTACCCACACTTTCTTTTACTGCTAGCGCACAAACCAAGCCCGTATTGCAAAAGCAACTACTCAACATGGCTCAGCAAAGCCAACAAATCCAAGCAATGCAAAACAGTGACGCCACTGCAATACTAAAAAATATGGCTGCTGACATTACCCAATTACACACTCAAACCCTTCATGAAATCGTCCAGCTACAAGGTTGGGTAACTAAAGCGCAAGTCACAGAAGAAGGGGTAAAAGCCGCCTTTACGTTAGTGAGCCATTCAAAAAATTTACGTTTTCAGCAAGATATGTTGCCACTGATTATTCAGTCTTACATCGATAAACAGGGTATTGATGGGGAAGCAGTCGCGATATTTACCGATCAAGTGTCCATCGCTCAAGGTAAAAATCAGGTATTTGGTACACAAGCGGATCTTATAGACGGCAAGCTAGTATTTTTCCAAATTGAAAATGAAGACAGCGTGGATCAACTAAGAGCTCAAATGGAGCTGCCAACGTTAGCTGAATATAAGAAAGCCTTAAAGGTCTTTTATGGTGTTGAAAAATAATGGTAGCTTCAGTGGCACCCTGACAGTAAATAAAAAATTTCCGCGATAGATGGAATAAAACCTCTCAGTGGGTAAGGATCAATGTTCGAATTAGGCGGCAACGATGAGCAAGTAGAGGTAGGATAGTACTAAGGGCATTTACTAACTGACAGTTGGAGACTTAGATCATGAAAATAGAAGGGGCAATTAAAGACTATACGGGAAAGGATCTTGCGAGAACTTTCAAACAGTTGCAGCCATCACCAGAACGTCAATCTGAGCTCATCAACCAAGACTTTAGAACCTTAATGTCTGAGGGTTATGTGATTATTGAAAACCTAATTACACCCAATCAGTGCGCTCACATCAAAAACCAGTGTATGCCTTTAATGAGCCACACAGGCAGAAATAATTTTGAGGGTGAAAAAACCCAAAGAATATACAATGTTTTAGGAAAGACAAGGTGTAGTGATCGGTTAGCAGACCATCCTAGGATACTAGGGCTAATGGATCTGTTGTTTAGGCCTAACTACCTGCTGAGTCAAAGTCAGGTCATCAATATCCTACCCGGTGAGAGCCAACAGGCATTTCATTACGATGATTCGTTTTATCAAATCCCTAGACCGAGGCCCCCCTTAGGTGCTGCCAGTATTTGGGCCATAGATGATTTTACTGAAGAAAACGGCGCGACAATTATAGTTCCTAAAAGCCAAGAATGGGATGGACAGCAAATTCCAACCACTGAAAAAATGATAAAAGCAGTAATGCCAGCAGGCTCTGCTATATTTTTCCTTGGAACAACTTGGCATGGAGGAGGTAAAAATCAATCTTCAAAACCAAGACTTGCTGTGACCCATCAATATTGTGAAGCATTTATGCGCCAGCAAGAAAACTACTTGTTAGAGTTAGACAAAGATATTGTCCGTTCATTATCACCAGAATTACGCTCTCTGGTTGGCTATTCAATTTATCCCCCTTTTATGGGAATGGTTGATGGCAAACATCCACTTCGCCTGCTCGATGAATAGTTCACCTATATAACTAAAGAACGCGAGCGCATACTAAAGCGGTTCCTCCTATACATACCATTGATGTATAGGAGGAATGGCAAAGTGTTTGGGTGTTAGACTTTTATGACAACACAAAGAGGATCATCTCATTTTTTCATAGTCCCTATCACAACCCTGCACAACCAAGCTGCTGTCATTTAAATTGGGCGAAACTAACACTCACTCCACACTAACTGAAACACTCAATTAAAGTCACCTTAAACGCGATATCGTAATTAAGCATATTGACAAAGGGTACCGGATTGATTTCCATCCGTGCATTTCGAATGTGCTAGAGGGCTGTTTCTAGCGAAGTAAACCAAGAAAAGCGCAAAGTACCTTTCTCTCAACTTAGTTAGCCTAATAAAGCGTTGCTGTGTATCAGAGGATAATCATGATTTTGTGACGCCATATCACTGGAGGTCAAAAACAAAACCGGACTTGATTTTTCAGCACTGTGTAATGTTGACACAGGGACTGCTATAGGCGTGGGAAATAAACACAACACATGAATTTTTTCAAAAGTAGACTAGAATTCAGATTGCGGTTAACCGCGAAGTCATAGCAAATAAATCTCTTTTGCTAAACCGTAAAAATTGAAAAAGGAGCTCCTGTGGAACATCGATATGAAAGTAGACAATCGGTACATGAAATTGTCGAACTATGGAATGGCAACACAAAATATGGCAATTTTGAAACCGATAATTTGTGTAGTGGTGGCATTTTCATCAAAAATTGCCAAAATAAAATAGGCAACAGCAAGCACTTAACGATTAAATTTAAAAACAATCCTAATCTAAGTTATCACGCGAGTCGCTGTGGGTTGGTGGTACATAAAAACACTATGGGTATAGGGTTAATGTGGACCCACTTAAAACATTAACCGCATTATTAAAATGAACGAGTCCTTGCTTAATTAGAAAGACTCGTGAAATACACATGAATATGCCATTCGTTCACTCGAAATAGTATTGATTATGCGTCGTATTATCACTAGAGTTAAACCCAAAAATATCCATAAAAACCCGATACTGCCTCCCCCCTTCATTACCTCTGGCGTTACTGGTTTGGAGTTGGGGTCATTCGGATCTGAGCCAGCTTCGAACTCAGCTATATTGCTGCTACCATCGTTATCAGCGTCTTGCTGTGCATCACTTCCATCTAGTGGATTCAAATTGTTAGCGGTTTCATAGGCGTCAGGTAGACTGTCATTATCGTCGTCTGTGTCAGTATTATTACCCGTACCGTCGTTGTCGAAATCTGCACTTTCAGATGCATCTAAAGGGAAGGCGTCGTCAATATTATTGACTAAGTCGCCATCTGAGTCATGTTGTCCATCTAATCTAAATTCGTCTTGTGGTAACCCAGCAAATACTAAGCTAACAGGTTCATTAAGGCCACCTGCAGCAGTTTCTACAAATACATCTAAGAAGGCTCCTGACACGCCATCATACTTTAGCACTTGATCAGTATCGGTACTGCATATGTAGATATCGCCTTCAGGGCCAATAGTTAAACAACCAGGTTGGCCTAATCCTCCGCTACCAGCAGTAATAAAACGTCCTAAAAAATTACCATTGCTATCAAATTGGCTAAGATCTTTACTACCCGCATTAGTCACATATATATTAGCGTTGCTGTCTACAGCAAGGTGTTCGGGTTTATCAAGGCCTTGGGTACTCAATATTTGTGGCGCTGCCGTTAAATTATTTAAATTAAAAGATAACAGTCTATTTGTGCTTCTTTCAGCAGTGATAAGTCTATTACCATTGACAACAAAATCCCGCCAAACCCGATCGTCACTGGTTGAGTCTCCCCGCTGATTACCCGACGCCAACAAACTAAAAGACTCAATGTGGCTTGTGCCTAACCCATTGTTAACAAGTAGTGTGCTGTTATCCTGAAAAGCTAAATGTGCAGGGAAATTGGTACTGAGAAAACTACGATCAATCACTGGTCTGATGGTATTGGTTTGCCGATCAAATGCCAGTACATCACTAAAAGCAATAAAAAATAATTGTTGCGCATGCGATAATATTGCATCCGAGCGAAAAGAAAAACCGCCTGTCGGCACTTCCAATAAGCTAGCTATAAATGTGCCAGTTTGACTGTCATACCGCAGAACATTGTCGCTTCCTGCACTCACTACCCAAGCCTCAGTTTCGCTTAGCTTAATGGGTAAAAAATAATCAGGCACACCGTCATTGTCATCATCAAGATCGTTTCGATCACCTATACCGTCTTGGTCGTTATCTTTTATCTCTTGAAAATCATTGTCTAAATCATCTGAATTTTCGCCTACCCAATCAGCATCAGCATCTATCGTTTCTAAGGGTTCAATAGGTAAAGCATCAGCAAAATCATCGGTGCCGTCGTTATCATCATCCTCATCAGCATTATTTCCAATACCATCAAGGTCGGTGTCTTGTTGTTCGTTGAAGTCGTTTGGAAAGGCATCTTGATTGTCACCCACGCCATCTAAGTCTGAGTCTAAAAATTCAGTTGAGTCAAATGGAAATGCGTCGCTGTCATCAAACACCGCATCTCCGTCGCGATCGGTTACACTTGGTAAAAATGATGGTAATTCTGTTTCACTTATTGCATCACGGAGCGCTGCATTGGCGTGTGAAAAATGGTTAATCGTTGCGCTATTATTTGCCCGTATTGCGTCACCACAAGATACCGAGGCACAGGTTACCTCTGGATTTGAAAAAATGGCTAGCCCGAAATCACGATTAATATCACCAGTGCCAATTGAACTCATCATCGTATTAAATTTGCCTGGTACAATTAATGCTCCAGCCGCAGACTCAGCACCTTGTGAATTACCATTGACGCGCTGATGACCCGCCCCAAAATTATGACCAATTTCGTGAGTAAACGTATCAATACAATTGGACCCCCCGCTTATACCCACATTACTTACGTTTACCAAATAGTCCACAATAGGGTTTGGGAACATTGCAATGCCACACACTTCCCGTTCGTTCAAATCGTGAGTACGGATCATAGAAACCACATCTGCACCGAATGAATCTCTGAGGGAAGCAACACTGGCAAGGGATGGATCTATCGTGGTATTGGGATCATCATCTAAAGCATCACGCAATTGATTGAGAGCAACTATGCTTGAAGGGTTGGTATAATTGACAAATTGGGTATGTACCAGACGCAAACGCATATCAATACGACTATCAAAAAACGTCTGATTAGCTTTAAAAACCAGGTGTTCCATTAACGTTTGGGCCATATCATCGGGGAATGTGTCAACAATGTTCTGGGTGAATAAAAGCATCAGGTCTACCACAACCACATCATTTGCAGCGACTTCATGAAGGTTTTTTGCATAGGATGAGGGAGCCTTTAGCCCACTAAAATCCTTCAGTTCACCAACAACATCATTTTCATAAATCCCCGGCGTTAGTCCAGATAAACCGAGATCGACAGCAAATACTTGTTCGCCGCGCTGTTCAATCAACACATGTTGACCGTTACCGAATAATTCCCCAAAACCGCTATTACTGCCTTGTGTATAAGTGAGCGTCCAATCTTTATCATTAGTTTTAAATGACGACGAAAATGAGCGTGTATCACGTTTATTATAAGTCACCTCATCGATGCCAATATCTATAGACGCTTGGTTTAACTTAAGTGCAAAGCGATAATTGGTTCCACGTTTTTGAACCGACAATAGCTTTTTACTTGGAACCAACACTTTTTGTATTGCTTGAGGTTTTATCGTTTTTAAATGTGCAGGCACAGGAAAAGGGTTATCAACGGCGTGTGCAAATTTAGGGACGAAGCAACACATTAATCCTAATAAAGATATCAAACTGATGCGACTCAACATAAAACCTCTTTTGGGCGTCATGGATTTGGAGATTTTTAGGGTAAACGTCGCACCTTATTTATGCAACATCACTGATTAATATAGCGTTTCAAATATCCATACCCACTTAGGACAGAGGAGCCAATAATGTGCCTAAAATATCATCTGTTAAACTTAGGTTACCTTGGCTGACTTCCTCTGATAATAAGGCATTAGCCAACTCCGCTTTTTTATTTTGGATTTGTAGAATTTTTTCTTCGATAGAGTTTTCAATAATTAATTTATAGACAAATACAGGTTTGTCTTGACCAATACGGTAAGCTCGATCTGTAGCTTGATTTTCCACTGCAGGATTCCACCAAGGATCAAAATGGATCACAGTGTCGGCGGCAGTTAAATTCAAACCTACGCCACCGGCTCTTAAGCTAATTAAAAATACAGGTACTTTTCCAGACTCAAATTGCTCAACTATTGCTTGGCGATCTCTACTGCTACCTGTGAGTTTGACATAGGGTATCTTGCTGGAGACTAGCTCTGTCTCTATCAAAGCTAACATGCTGGTGAACTGAGAAAAAATAAGAACCTTTCTTCCTTCTTCAACCATTTCTGGCAAAGTTTCCATCAAAAATTCTAACTTAGCGGATTGATGCACAATTTTTGCGCTGGGCAATGATAACAACTGTGGATGATTACAAACTTGACGCAATTTTAGTAACGCATCTAGAATTTCTATTTGGCTGCGTTGCAGACCTTTTGCGGCGATGATTTCTTTTAGACGAGAATCCATGGTCAAACGCACAGACTCATATAACTCAGCCTGTTTACCATCAATTTTAAGAGATTGTATAATGGTGGTTTTTTTAGGTAATTCTTTGGCAATAAGTTCTTTGGTTCGACGTAATATAAATGGCTTGATACGTTGGTTAAGCATGCTCTTACGTTCATGGTCATTGTGCTTTTCAATCGGTGTTTTAAACAGACGAGTAAATTGTTGATAACCTGCTAAAAAGCCTGGTAATAAAAAGTTAAATTGTGCCCAAAACTCACCTAAATGATTTTCCATGGGCGTGCCAGTTAAACATAACTTATGCTCAGCCTTGAGTGTCAACATCGTTTGGTAAAGCTTGGTTTTTGGATTTTTGATATAATGAGCTTCGTCTAAAATCAAATAATAATAAACGTGGTGCTGATGCACTTCACTGTCTTTTAACACTAAAGGATAACTGGTGATCACGATATCGTATTGCTTCAGTAGCTCAAAATTCTCTTGCCGCTTAGCACCATTTATGACGATATAAGACAAGCTAGGCGTAAACTTTTCTATTTCTTTGGCCCAATTAAATAGCACACTGGTGGGCGCAATAATTAAACTAGGCCCAGTCAGCCGACCTTGTTCTTTCTCGAGTAATAAGTGGCTAAGTGCTTGTATCGTTTTTCCTAGTCCCATGTCGTCGGCCAAAATACCATTGAGTCCATATTCTCGTAAAAACTGTAACCAATTCAATCCTTGATGCTGATATTCACGCAATTCAGCCAATAATAGCTTGGGGATAGGGGCAGACTGGATCGCGTTAAAATTTCGTAGCTTTTCTGCAAGAAGACGCAATTTATTTGCACCTTTAGTGAGGATCCCTTGATTATCCAATTCACTGAGGGTTTGATGACTTTGAAAGCGTGATAAGCGAATGGTGCCATCGTCTTGCAAAGACCCGGGTATAAATAATTCAACAAATTGTTTCAGTAAAGGCTGAATACTCTGATATGACAACGCAATGAATTTTCCTTCAGAGAGTTCAACAAACACCTTTTCATCACTGTCGAAATAAGTTTGATCATTCACCAGCATATCTTTAGGTAGTTGCTCTAGAGCACTGAGTAATATAGGAAAAGCAGCCACACTTTGTCCATCTATGTTTAAATTCAAGCCTATGGAGAAAAAATCATGACCTTCTTTTTGTATTACATTGGCATCAAATACACTATCCGTATCTAATTCTTGATAATGAAAACTATCATCATACTCTATTTGCCACCCCTGCTTTTTCAATTGTGGTAGCTGATTATGTAAAAATGATAAATTAAGGTTTCGTCCTTGTAACACCATCATATAACCACTCTCAAAGCCTTTATGATTGGAAGCAGATTGCAATTGAGGCATGAAATTCCATGTTTTAAGGGACTCCATGATCATTTTTTCAAAAGCAAAATCACGATAAATGCTTTCATCACCCTTTTGAGAAGATAATTGGTGTTTATTATTTAAAGGGCTTACACGCTGGCCATTATAAGCAAACCATAATGACAGTTGAGTATAATAAGCTTGATTTATATTTGGCGTAGCTAGGCGAATATGAGGCACTGGCCTTGCTAGGCTAAACTCTTTTTTAAGCTTTGGTTTAGGCAACTTTCTCGCAATATCCCCCAAAGACATATCTAACTTACTCAACACCCAGGGCATCTTTTCTTCAGAAAAAGTAGGGCTGTCAAGAAACTGCCCATCAAACTCACTATTTAAATCAGTTTCAACCAGACCCAACATATTGGTTTTGATATTGTAATAACTAATAGGCTGTGACTTTATCAATCTAACATCAGCATTACTTTTATCTAATACCAAGTCTAACTTGTGCACTGTACTGCGTGTTTGCCACTGCCAGTTTGCTTTTAGAGGCGCTCCTAGAGAAATAGCATGTTTTAAGTCCGCCCCATCTCCCCAGAAGCATCGGCCAGTACTCACCAACAGATGCAATGCCTTATGCAGCTTAATATCATTAGAATGATGCTGATTTCTGATCACAGAGCTAATAATTTGCACATCTTGATCATCTAGATAAGGCTGTTTTATGAGATAGCTGTCTAAGTTTTCGTAAATCAGGGTTCGACTCCAAGCCCCATTTTTCTTCAAACTAGAGCTTTTGACTCCCAACTGTAAATAATCATTAGGCGCAACACTATTTTGATTAAGAAAATACAAAATCGCTTTTTTTTGCTGAAAAACCAGAGGCTCTTCTGTTGAAAATGTATTCAGCCATGCTTGTATGACGTTGTTGGATGCCGAATTTACATGCATATTTTCAAGGTAATAGTGAGCCAAAGCAGCGGCATGTTTACAATCGGACTTCAGGTAACAATTACAATATGACTTAGCCCGATTTTTACTTTCATCATATTCAAAACGTGTTAAATAAGTTTTACTTCGTTCAGATTCACTTATAACTGACCCTCTCAATACCTGCTTATCCAGAGCGGCACTGATCACATGGCTCAAATGGTAAAGCCTCGCCCCTTTTTCCCAAGTTTTTTTGCTCAAAACGTCTTGCAAGTTAGTTTTGTTAAACATATTTAAATCGAGTACCTGATGATAAGTTGTGTTGACTACGTGAGGAAACAGAAAACCGCTTACATCATATAGTCAATTTTCATAACCTTCTATTATTTAAAAATTCTCATAATCAAACACTTGCCCAACACCCATCAACACCCAGTCTATTACTTACTTTGGTTATAAATTAAAATTCAAAATAAAAAACGTGGCTTCTAGCACATTCAGATCACAAACTTTATAAAAATCTAGCCGCTGCTGCCGCTAGATTTTCAGGCAGCAAGTGATACCCTCTTTTTGTTCAATCATGTCGATAAATTAACGCAAATATTATCAATATATGGAATTTGCCATAAGGATAACAAACAACCTAATACTTATGCTTCACCCACAAAATAATCGGTAGCGACGGTCTATCATTGGCGGTATGACTTCTGATAAAGGCCTGGCTAAAATAGTGATAATAAAGTAATGTTTTAAAGGTGTGTAAATCAAAGCTAATTTTACCACACCCGTTCATGCCACATAAGCGGTTAATGGGTTCGCCCCAAAATAGACGTGCAACACGCCAGTTAAGGACGAAACAATTGTAACGGTGAATACGTATCTAAAAGGCACGTTACTCAACGGTAATGAACCTCGGCGAGCTCTAAATATTCAAACATCTGAATGACATTGTCCCCCTAATCAATAAAAATAGTAAACCACTCTTTTTAACAGAATATCGACACGCTCTCGGTTACACAACAGAGATAAATAAAAAGAGTCCTAATCACAATAAATATTAATAATTAACAAAAAAGAAAGCTCGATAGGATATGGAATGCGGTCCTATTAACCACCGTATCTTTGAAAGATATGATATGAAATTCATGCTAAGCCATTTACTTTATTTGTTCCCACGAGTCTGGCACAAAACAAAGTTTCTAAAAAAGTATATTTTCACCTGAAATCAAAAACGATTAAAAAGCATGGGTAGCTTGAGGTATAGCCTGTCTTTCTTCCAATTCAAAAATGCATAGGCATTTACCTCGTCACTCCTTTATAATCCCCTACAATTCCCAAGCCAACGATAAAACAAGGCTTAAACATACATGTTTGAACAATTAGAACTAGACGATGACCTGATACACGCGGTGACGGACTTAGGTTATAAAGAACCCACTAGTATACAGTCACTGGTCATCCCACAAGCCATGAATGGCAAAGATATATTGGCCTCAGCCCCAACAGGCACAGGTAAAACTGCTGCATTTTTATTACCTACTTGTCAGTTTTTATTAGATTATCCACGACGCCAACCAGGTTCGACGCGGGTTTTGATCCTTACCCCTACTCGCGAATTGGCCTTGCAAATTTTTGAGCAAGCCAAAGCTATCAGCAAATATGTGCCACACATTGCATGTGGCGTCATCACCGGCGGCATCAACTACGGTACTGATCGTGAGTTATTAGAAAAAAACCTTGATATTTTAGTTGCTACACCTGGTCGCTTATTCGAGCATATCGAAAAAGAAAGCTTTGACTGTCGTGATATCGAATGCCTGATTTTAGATGAAGCTGACCGCATGTTGGATATGGGTTTTTCTCCCGTTGTCAACCAAATCGCCGTAGAAGCGCGCTGGCGCAAACAAACCATGTTGTTTTCAGCCACATTAAGAGGCAGCGGGATCGCACGTTTTTCTGATGAGTTGTTAAATGAACCCGTTGAATTAGAAGCGGACTCGAGCCGCAAAGAGAAAGGCATTATCCACCAGTGGATACATCTGGCAGATAACGCGACTCATAAACTTGACTTGTTAACTCACATTTTGAGCACACAAGTGGAAACAGCCATAGTGTTTGTTAAAACGCGTGAACGTTTAGCCATTTTAGTCGGCCAACTGCAATCTGTCGATATTGACTGCGTCTGGTTACAAGGTGAAATGCCTCAGGATAAACGCAATACCGCGATGGAACGTTTTCGTACAGGCGATGTAAAGATATTAATCGCTACTGACGTGGCAGCCCGGGGTATTGATGTAGAAAACATTAGCCACGTCATCAACTACGATATGCCTCGCACAGCTGATGTATATGTCCACCGTATTGGTCGCACAGGCCGTGCGGGTAACAAAGGGACGGCTATTTCCATAGTAGAAGCCCATGATATTGGCGTAGTGCCCAAGATTGAACGTTATACAGAACAGGCGTTAAAACGTAGGGTAATTGCCGCATTGCGCCCTGCCAATAAAGAAGCTAAACCGACTACCAAGAAAAAGATTAGTAATAAGACTAAAAAGGCAGTCATTAAGGCCAAACGTACCGCCAAAATTAAAAAGCGCAAAAATACAGGACGAGGGAAAAAAACGCCTTAACTTATCAAAATTTATCGTTACGCACCCTGGCGAATTTCAACTAAATTGAAGTTTGCTTGGGTGTCTCCTACCACCATTATTTTGCAACGTCCCCACCGTTTAGGGATTTTCCATTCTGTATCTTGCGCAACGGTATACTTTTCTCTTTTGTTATCGCAACGCACTTCTACTGTATTGAGCGTACCTTCGATATCACTAAACATAAACCGGTTACGACTAAGAGAATGCCACCAATCACCATTGCTACCTATTTCTCCTTGCACGACAATAAAGTCTCGATTTTTTAAGACCTGCCGAACTCGGGTTGCATACTTTTCTAGGACACTGACTGTTTTTTCATTATTAGGACGCTGCTCAATTTGTGCAAATGTCTCTAAAGCATCTGAAAATAATGATGCTTTTATTTCTAAGGTAAATTTTTGATGTAAAAGATAAAGGTAATAAGCCTCACCAACGTACTCATCGCTTTGACTAGAAGAGACGAGTCGCCAAATACTGCTCAATTGAGAATGATCATGGCCTTGCGCTTTTGCAATCTCAGACTTCAACATCCAAAACCATGCGTCTTCGTAACTATTCCAGATCTTACCTTCCCAAATTTGATTGGGTCCAACAGGATTGAAATTCATATTTAGCAAGTTGTCAGCCACAGCATCACTGTGTTTGCGCTTGGTTGTCACTTTATAAGCTATTCGCTGAGTCACAACTAATTTAAGCCGTTCCATTAACTTAATGGCGCGATACCGCGTTATTTCAAAGCCTTCTTTGCGTAGTGCTTTAGCAAGCTCTCTGCTGCCTAAACTGTTTCGACTTGCCTTGAATAATGCTTTGGCTCGTCGATACAGTCTTAGCATTTGAGCGCTAATGAGTTCACCAGGTTTTTTTAGCCATGCGTAGTATGCTGACGAACTCACTTCCATCACTTTACAAGCGACTGACACAGGATACTTAGCATCAAGCTCACTTATAAAAGAATATCTTACTTCATTTCTTTCGCGAAGAAGGCACTTGCCTTTTTTAGGATTTCACGCTCCATTTGTAGACGTTTACTATCTTTCCTGAGTTGAATTAACTCTGCTCGTTCATCGCCAGACAAACCCATTTGGGTAATAAGTTGTTCAGCTAAAACGAAATTATCAGCTCTTAATGCCTCATCCGTATTTTTATATTCCCTGACAAATCGTTTTCTTCCGCCCTTTGTTCCTTTATCTAATTTAAAATTCATTTGCACACTATTACGACACTGTTCGATTTTTTTTCCGTTACGGATAGCAGGAGAATATTGCCATTGTCTTATAGCTCGTAGGCTAGCTTTCTCAAAATCACGAATGCCGGATGAGTCTTCAATAACGGGATCAACCACTGCACCATTTGCATCTACAACAAAACTTAATTTTACCCAACCTTCATTACCGTTTCGAGCTGCTCTCCTAGAAAATTTGGCAGGCACACGCTCTATGGGTTTTGCCGGGATAACGGTTTCCAATAGTTCAACGCTGGATGACAACACATGCCCTGCGATTAAAAAGCTCGAAAACAAAGATAAGATGAACAGGGATAATTTCATTTTACGTCCTTGAAAAGTGATATAATAATGCAGATTTTTCTTAGCTGATAGTAAGGAGTTATCTGAGCAATTACAAATAGAAAAACGGAATGTGTTAAGTGAATCAAGCAACATTAGAATAATATTGAAGGAAAATATGTGCGTAAAAAAGTAGTTCTTGCCACGGGTAACAAAGGAAAAGTCAAAGAGCTTGCTCGTATGTTGTCTTGTTTAGATTTTGAAGTATTGCCACAAAGCGAATTTGACGTAACGGAAGTGGCCGAAACAGGCACCACTTTTGTGGAAAATGCCATCATTAAAGCCCGTCATGCTGCCAAGCAAACAGGTTTACCGGCTATCGCTGACGACTCGGGTTTGGCAGTTCATGCCCTTGGTGGCGAGCCCGGAGTATATTCCGCACGTTATTCCGGAGACCAGGCTACCGATCAAAGTAATATTACTAAGTTACTTGATGCCATGGCTAGTATTCCAATAGAAAAACGCCAAGCCAAGTTTTTATGTGTTTTGGTATTCATGCGTCACGCTGATGATCCCAGACCTATTATTTGCCAAGGTGAATGGTGTGGTGAGATCGCGACTGAGCAACAAGGTGAAAATGGTTTTGGCTACGATCCAGTCTTTTGGGTCAAAGAACAGAATTGTAGTTCTGCTCAGTTATCACCCGAACACAAAAATACATTAAGTCACCGCGGTAAAGCCCTAAAACTGTTATTAACCCAACTACAAAATCAAATAGGTTAAATACTTGTCACAACCACTTACGCTTAAATTGCCGCCTCTTTCGCTATATATCCATATTCCTTGGTGTGTACAAAAATGTCCTTACTGTGATTTTAATTCTCACGGGCAAAAACAACAGGTATTGCCTGAAACTGAATATGTCAGTCACTTGTTAGATGACTTAACTGAAGATGTTAAATTAGTTGGCAACAGAGCTATTCATAGTATTTTTATTGGTGGTGGCACACCCAGTTTATTTTCCCCACAAGCTATCCACACTCTTTTAAAGGGAGTAAAAAAACGAGTGAACTTGTTAGCTGATGCTGAAATTACGATGGAAGCGAATCCAGGCACAGTGGAAAGCCAACGTTTTGCTGATTATGTCAAAGCAGGTATTACTCGCATCTCCATAGGTATTCAAAGTTTTCAACCAGAAAAATTAACAGCACTTGGCAGGATCCATGATGAAAACCAAGCGCTTAAAGCTACGAAGCTGGCCAAGAGCATAGGACTCAATAATTTTAACCTAGACCTAATGCACGGCCTACCTAAACAATCTTTAGAAGATGCTATGTTTGATTTAAACACCGCTATAACGCAACAACCTCCACACTTATCTTGGTACCAATTAACCATTGAACCGAATACTCAGTTTCATTCTAAGCCACCCAAGTTACCCGAGGATGAGCTGTTATGGGATATTCAAGAACAAGGTGATGATTTACTTAGGCAGGCAGGATTCGAACAATACGAGATTTCTGCATACAGTCAAGCAGGTCAACAATGTCAGCATAATTTAAATTATTGGCGTTTTGGTGACTATTTAGGGGTCGGTTGTGGCGCACATGGTAAAATCACACTAGCCAATGAAAATAAAATAATTCGCACGGTTAAGGTTAAACACCCCAAAGGTTATATGGATTTAACTCGCAGTTATACTAGCGAAAAAAAGGTAGTGACTAAACAAGACTTACCTTTTGAGTTTTTTATGAATCGCTTTCGTTTACTTGAGCCATGCCCTAAGTCTGATTATGCAAGCTTTACTGGTATACCTTTGGATAACGCCACCAAACAAAACCTAGAAACGGCGATAACTCGCGGATTATTAGTTGAGTCAAGCGACGAATGGCAAGTTACGCCATTAGGCAGACGTTATTTAAATACATTATTGGAAATGATGGTATAACTCAAGAGCATAATATTTAACAGTGATATCCTTGCCACATTATAATGCGCTATTTATTAAGATACGCGTTGGTACCCGTTATCAATACATTGAAGGAATTTAGCTGTTTAATAGACGCTCTGAGTTTATCTTCAGCTTTATCTAATTCCTTGAATTTATTACAAAACCATTTAGCCTTAAGCTTTAGGGTTTCAGCTTTTGGCCCCACAGTTTGACCAATTTCTTCACCTAAAATTTCTAGTTGGTTAGCTATCGTGGCGACCTTTTCTTTACTCACCTCACCATTAGCAACCAGTCCACCGATAACTGATAATATACCACCTACAGAAGTGCTCATTGCTTCTTCTAATTGTTCTTCCAATTCGTGGTCGACCAAATCGTTCACTTGCTCAAGACTGCCAGGCCCCATATAAAAATTATCGCTAGCACGTATAAACTTTTCTTTAACGCTCATTTGCACACGTTCAAGAGATTTTTGCAGCTTTTTCTGACTTTTTTCATCTTTCACTAAGCCGCTATACACTTGCTCTATCGTCTCGACAGCAAGCTCGACACCTTCGTTTGCCAACAATATCATTTTAGGCACAACTTGATGGATGCCAGAAGAAAACTCAGCAAGCTCGCGCTCTTGTTGCTCATTTAAAACAATCCATTCACCTTGCACAATCAGCTGTGATGGATGGTTAATCTGGTAAACAGACCGGCCACCATGTCCAATGATTCGGATTTGTTGTTCACTGACTACGACACCATAATTAAGAGACACCTCACAATCTATGTTCGCATTAACAGTGGAGCTTATTAGCAGTAAAATAAAAACTAAGAGACGCATAAGATTCCAAAATGTATAAATCCTAATGCAGTGTGCCTTCAAACAAAAAAAATGCAAAATCAGATCAGATAGGACAGGCAAAACATAGGTTAATCTGCATTTCGCACTAAAACATCAAAACAAATATACAATAAAGGGTTAGAAGCCAATGTTGAGCTGATAACGTCATTTCTCGACATTATAAAATCACCTCACTTTATTCAACATCGTTAGCTGCCAGTTTTAACATCTTCTAAATGATATTTTTCAATCAGAGAATACAAAGTAGGCCGAGTTACGCCTAGAAGTTCAGCGGTTTTAGTCATGTTATGTTCTGCCACCAAAAACGCATTACGTATTGCCCGACTTTCAGCATCTTCTCTGACTTCTCGTAAATTAAGCGTGTCTATATTGGGTTCATCATTATGGAACAACAAGCTCAAATCTTCTGCCTGAATATGAGTTCCTTCGGCCATTATCACAGCAGATTTCAGTTTATTTTGAAGTTCACGAATATTACCAGGCCATGTATGTTGATTCATGGCTTTTATGGCTGAATCACTAAAACCTTTAATCTTAGTTTTAAACTCCTCATTGTATTGCGCCAAGAAGGTCTTAGCCAATAACACCACGTCATTATCACGCTCTCTAAGGGGTGGAATTATGATACTGATTTCACCCACTCGATAGAATAAATCTTCACGGAAAGTTTGCTCTAATACCATGGCAGGAATATCTCGATGCGTGGCGCAAATCACCCGAATATTCACCGGTATTTCAGAGCGCCCGCCCACTCGTTCAATCACACGCTCTTGTAAAAAACGGAGCATTTTAGCTTGCAAACCAATTGGCATATCGCCAATTTCATCTAAAAACAAGGTGCCATCTTGAGCTGTTTCTATCTTGCCTGGTGTGGTTTTATTAGCACCAGTGAATGCGCCTTTTTCATAACCAAACAGCTCACTTTCCAATAAGTTTTCAGGGATCGAGGCACAGTTAATAGCAACAAAAGCTTTGTTTTTTCGTAGACTGTGCTCATGAATACTGCGGGCAAACACCTCTTTACCGGTGCCACTTTCGCCAAGTAATAAGGTACTAATATCAGTTTGCGCGATACGCTCCGCTTTTCTGCTCGCAGCTAAGAGCCCTTCACTTTGACCAATGATTTTGTCCATCGAAGGCGCGACTTCTACCAAGTGGCGGTTTTCCATCTCTAAATTAAACAGGTTAATGGCGCGGCTAACTAAAATTTGAATAGTGTCTAAGTCGATCGGTTTTTGATAAAAATCATACGCGCCAAAGTTCACTGCTTTTAGCGCATTTTTTTTATCATTATTGCCGGTTATCACTATGACTTTTGTTTGAGGCGCTAAAGCTAAGATTTCTTCTAGAGTCGCTAACCCTTCAGTTGCATTACTTGGATCGGGCGGTAAACCTAAATCTAGCGTGACTACTTTTGGTTCAAAACGCCTCAACTGTGCAATAGCCGAACTCCGATCTTCGGCAAAGACAACGTCATAACCTGAAAAGCTCCACTTTAATTGCTTTTGGATCCCTAAATCGTCATCAACGACCAAAATTTTGTCCATGTATTAAAATCCTTTTTATTGTCTAATCTGTTGGAATTCGTAATGTAAAAATACTACCTTGCTGTTGTTTACTTTGTACCAGTAACTGACCTCCAATACGTTCTAAATAAGCTTTAGCATCAAACGCCCCAATGCCCATTCCTGCGTTGCCTTTGGTTGTATCAAAAGGTTTGAACAAACGTGTGCGAATAAAATCTTCGCTCATACCGATACCCGTGTCCACAATATTAATCAACATATACTTCTTATCTGTGGATAACTGTATTTCAATATCTACTTTGCCATCATCACTGGTGGCTTGTTGTGCGTTACTTACAAGATGGTAAATAACGTTACTTAGTTTATCTTTATCTAAAACCGCAGGTGTTTCACTACTAACTACTACACTAGGTGTGGGTAAATAGGATCCACATCTTTGTTCAACCACATTTTTAACACACTCTGATATGTTGACTAAGCTATCAAATCCATCTAGAGAAGCATTTTTTTCAGTCAACTGATATAGCATTTTATCCATTCGAACTTTGGTATGATGCAAGGTTTCAAAAGTATCATCAATGAATTGAGGATTATCTTTATGTTGTTTCGCATTAGACAAAATAAGGTTAATTTGTGCCGCTACGTTTTTTAAGTCGTGCACGATGAAGGCAGACATACGAGTGAAAGCCGCAAATTGTGCATTTTCAGCCAGCTCTTGCGCAGCTTGATGATGAAACAAAAAGTTTGAAATCTGAGCGTTCACAGCGGTCAAATAATCTCTTAACTCCCAATTGAGTTTTTTACGGGTGTTATCTGAACCTTGCATCACCGCCATGCCCCAGAATTTTTCTTCATTGAATATGGGGATCACCAGATGGAAAGAAACACTATTTAAAAGGCTATGGTTGACCTTTAGCCCCTCATAAACATAAGGCTGTGTTCTAAGCTCTTCAATATCGATTATCCAATTTTTCGACGTAAAAAAGGCTGAAAACGCTAACAAAACTGCTTGTTCATCATCATTCAAAGCGGGTTTATCTATATTTGCCAGCACCTTGAGTTCACCGTTTTGACTTTGAATCAAACACCCTATTTGGTAATCAATTGCCTGAATCACCCCTCTTAAAGCACTCGCGTACACATTCCCGTCGGATTCACGGGTATTAAGACAGTGTGTTAACTTCAGCCATTCAATCCTGTAATCAAATTGATTGGCAAAAAAGTGTTTAGTAATAAAAACCTTAATCTTAGTCCGAAAACTCAAAGAAAGAAATAAACTCACTAAAAGAGACAAAGACAAGACAATAAGTACTACTTGAATGGCAGAACCCCATTGGCCACCAAAGTACTTAACTGCATAACCTAGCATCGCCATTACAAATAGATAACCACCCGCTACCATTAAAAGAGTGCTGTGCATCACAATGTCTCGGGAGATATAAATATCAACCCCCCAATTTTTAACTCGCCTAATAGCTAAGACTAACAATGGAATAAGAGCAGAGTAGACATAACCTCTGGCAGCAATGTAATTAGTATTAATTTGCTCCACCATTAAAGCATCCGCAAAAGTAACAAATTCAAAAACGCTGATAACTGCCAAATATATTATTAATGGTTTTAATGCCCAACTACTTTCACCAGCCTGACGATAGATGACTTCAAGCAAAACAAGCACTTGCAAGGCAAGCACAGTCTGAATAAGGAACCTCCACGATCCTTGTTCAATCCCTAGGTAAGGCATTGAAATAGCAATAATCGGCAAGGACAAAATCAACCAGGTCTGTTTTCGGCACAATACTTCAATAATATTAGTAAAGTTATCTTTTAAGCATGAAGCTAAAAAAAGTAGCCAAAAAAAACTTTTAATATTGTCGAAAAGCAATAGCTTTTCGACAGATAATGCGGCAAAAACGAAGGGTGTGATAGACCATAAACATGTTGCACCGGTAGCAAAAATTAACAGATACTTTGCTAGTCCTGATTTGCGAACAGTTAGTAGAAGGAGTAAAAGAAAGGCATAACCAATAGCACTGATTGCATAACCAACAGTTGCGATCATAGTGAAACCTCTATAGTTTTTTTAATAGTAAACTACCGATCGAATACCCAGCCCCAAAGGAACAAAGCAAGCCAATGTCACCTGATTGCAAGTCTTTGTGATGCAAATAAAATGCGATAATGGAGCCAGCAGAAGCGGTATTAGCAAAGGTATCTAATACTATTGGAGCTTCTTCAAAGGTTGGCTGTTTGCCAAGTAACTTTCGGCTTATCAAAGTATTCATATTGATATTGGCTTGATGTAACCACCACCTTGAAACGTCTCCAGAACTAAGTTCATGACGAGCTAAGTGCTCAGATATATGATCTACGGCCATAGGGCATACTTCTTTAAATACCTTGCGTCCCTGTTGATGAAAGAGTTTATCTTCAGCAAATGGATCGGCATCGTTCGCACGGCTAACATAACCAAAATTTGAGCGAATATTGTTTGAATATTGAGTAACCGCTTTAGTGCTCATAATTTCGAAAACATGCTCTGAATCAGCAGTATCAGTATTTTCAACTATTATAGCCGTGGCCACATCACCAAAAATAAAATGACTATCACGATCACAATAATTGACTTGTGGCGAGGTTAATTCAGGGTTAATGACCAACACAGCCTTAGCCGTACCTGCAGTGATCATTTCATAGGCACGATGCAGGGCAAAAGTAGCTGCGGAACAAGCCACCAGCATATCAAAAGCAAAACCTTTAATGCCCAATGCACCTTGTACCTCAATCGCCAAAGCTGGATAAGAGCGCTGTGTGTATGCACAAGATACAATAACAACATCGATGTCTTCAGAGGTTTTATTTGCGGCTTTTAACGCATCTTTGGCTGCATAGATCGCCATTTCAGCTTGATCAGATAATTCATCTTCTGAGCGCTCAGGAATATTGGGCCGCATCCTATCTATGTCTAAAACGCCATCCTTTATATAGACGTAGCGACTCTTAATGCCCGAGGCTTTTTCAATAAATTCTGCACTTGAAAGTGGTTTAGGCTTCAGTCCACTTTCCTCAATTTCTTTTTGATACTGTTGATTGAACTGCTCGGCGTAAGCATTGTATGCCAGAACCAGTTCTTCATTACTAATACTGTGAGTAGGTTTCCATAAACCAGAACCGCTAATTACTACTGAAGGAGTCATGAAAAGTCCTAACTAAACAGATTAGGCTACATATATTTAATGCTATGATGTAGCAAAGAATTTTTCAGTTTATCGGTTTGTAATAAAAAAGTCAGCTTGAAGCTGACTTTTTAGTTTAATAAGTTTTAAGGCTTACCTAAAATAGGTAGGTCTTCGGGGCAGTTAACAATTTGTTTTTATCAGACTTACCCGTCACGCAGAACTTTACATCTTTATATTTGAACACATACACTTTGTCATGAGAGCCATATACACTATCACCGTCTGCTTTAACAAAACCAGATAGAAGAAAGGTAATATTCTCATCATTAGATAAAGAACGAAGCGCAGCATTGATGTTACATAACATGTCGCCAATGATGTCTTTAAACCATGCCAATGACTTTGCAATAAGACGCTCGTCGGTTTTCTCAAATACTGTTTTTAATTTCCTTCGATTAGGATGTGTTCTCTTTGTTTATTAAAGTCGAGGGACACAGTAAAAAAGTTTGTTTCAATAATCAGTCTTTTTAAATCATGTTGTAATTAACGCGTCAAGGTAGGGATAGGAATTAAAGGAGCAACTAATTCAGCCAAATGACGAAACAATCTGACTCGAGTTGTACCGCTTCGCCACACCATACCAATTTCACGATAAGCCATATCTTCGGCAGGCATCGATACGAGAGGAGTGGTGCTTAATATATGATGTTGAATAGCTAATTCTGGCATAAAAGTGAAACCCAGCTTACTATTAGCAAGCTGGACTAAGGTATACAAACTACTAGCGGCTAACGAACTCACTTGCTCTTTATGCTGCAAACCACATGCGCTAACAGCATGCCCAGTCATACAATGCTCTTGTTGCAATAAGAAAATACTTTCTTTGGGTAAAGCTGACATGTCAAGTGGCACTGGTAAGGATTCAACCAAGTCACTGTGAGCAATTAAATGAAAGGGATCATGACCTAAAACCAATTGCTTACAACCTGGTGTATCCAACGGTAAAGCCAAAATAAGTAAATCTAAGCCACCTTCATTTAACTGGGTCAACAAGTTAGCCGTCGTGTCTTCTTGAAGTTGCAACGTAATATCGGGAAGATGTTGTTTAACTGTTTTAATCAACTCCTCAAAAATAAACGGCGCGATGGTGGGAATAACCCCTATTTTGAGTTTACCTGCTTGCCAATTCCCTGCACTTTGCGCAAAATCCACTAATTCGCGGGTGTCGGTTAATAAGGCCTTGCTGCGCTCAACTAATTCTAAGCCAAAAGGCGTAAACACAAAGTTCTTATGATCCCGCTCTAATAACTGAGAGCCAAACTGCTCCTCAAGATTTTGAATAGCGGTGCTGAGTGTTGATTGGCTGACATGACAGCGCTGTGAAGCTCTATGAAAGTGTTGCTCTTGATGTAAAACCACCAAATAATGAAGGTGTTTAAGGTTGGGCCATTTCATGATTACTCATCTATAAAAACGATTAATACCTTTATTATAGATTAGATTCATTGATAAAAAAGCGCCATCAATGCGCTTTTTACAAAAGTTGAGATGAAAGATTAACTACCCACTGAGGCATAAGTCGCAATCTGATTTCTTTCGCCTTCAACAAATTTTGACCATTGTTGCGCCATTCCTCGGCTACCATCGTATTCTTGCGCTTTAGCAAGCTGGTTTAAAGCTTCGTTGTATTCGCCAACATTAAATTGCGCTAAACCAATGACCAGATGCGACATACCTTCATTACGCAAACCGCCTTTTTCAAGAGCTTGTTGCGAAGCGGCAACCGCTTGTTTCCATTTGTCCATGTTTAGGTACATTTGACCAAGCTGAGCATACAACTCACCTGAGTCAGATAATTCAGCCGCAGCTAACATAACAGGGATCGCTTTTTCAGTTTCTTTAGCAAAATTCCAAGACTGGGCTAAAAACGTTAAGTTACGCTCATCTTCAGGTAACTTACCCACATCCATCGCTTTTTGCATAATAGCAGCTGCTTTATATGGCATTTGGTGATAATAATAAAGTTGTGCCAAATTGAACATATCTGAGCCTGTGGCGATAAAACTTTTTTGCTCAGCAATTTCCATCACTGCCAGTTGTTTTTGTTCTTGCTCAAGCTCGCCATACATACCAGCAAGTTGTATCCAATATTTAGGCGCTTCAAACTTTTTAACCAGCTTGAGCAATACATTTTTAACATTTTCAGGCTGTTTCAGTTCAAAATAAATCGCTCTTTGTAACACGTACCACTGCTCGTCTACTTGGAAACCTAAATCGTTGGTTTCAACTTGTAGCACCGCCGCGTTGATGTACTTAGATGCTGCAGCATAATCTTGCTTTTGATACATAGCTTGGGCTTTTAATACTAAATTTTTAGCTGGGATATCTGTAGATGGATACAAGTTTTTTTGAATGGCTTCCCATTGCTCTATTTTGACAATAGCTTTGTCGTAGTTGCCACGCATCATGTGCAATTGAGCCAAACTAAACAAAGTGGCTTGTTCAAAGGTTTCTGGAATGGGCTGTTGTTGTACGACGTTTTCAAAGGCTGCAATCGCTTGGTCGTAGTTTTCAACTTCGTAATGAATAAAAGCATAAAAATTATACATCATGGCAAGTTCATAACTGTTCATTGAACTGGCTTTAGACTTAACATTGTCTAATACCTCAAAGGCTTCTGCCTGATCACCCGCATCGGCTAAACCTTGGGCACGAGATAATTGGTCATACACTTTAGCACGTAAAGTAGGCACACGTTTGGTTTTACGCTCGACTTCTACTTCTTGTGCAATAACAGCACTCACTTGCATACCAGATACCAATACACCGGTCATTAAGACTGGTGCAACTATTTTAAGTATTATTTTATTCATCAACATTTTAGCCCCCTAATTCAAATTTAACTCGCACTTCCACCCCAGATACTTCCATGGGTTGGCCATTAACGACGCGAGGTTTGTATTTATATTTTAAAGTGGCATCCAATGCCGCTTGATCAAAAATACCTGCAGGTAAAGCTTGAATCACCCTAGGACTGGTTACCGAGCCTAACTTAGACACGGTGAATTCGACATCCACATAACCTTCAATACCGCGCTGCAATGCCCTTCTTGGATACACAGCAGCAACACGCACTATAGGTAAAAACTCACCATCACCCGACTCCAAAGCTAATCCACCTTCAAGTGACAGTTCAGCGCCTACATCGGCACCAAAGTCCATACCACTTGTGGTACTTTCTGGACTAGGCGCATCCATTTGTGGTGGCGCCATATCAGGTGGCGGTTGCTCTGGCTTAGGTGGCTTCTTAGGTTTTCTGTCTTTCTTTTGAACCGCTTCCTCTTTTTTCACACGCACAAAATCCAGCACACTGCCTTTAGGTGCATCCGTTAATGCGCTACCACCACTTTGAATTAATGATTGCATCAAAAAGAACAACCCTAAGGTGACAACTGCTGCCAGTAAGATAGCTACAACCACTCTTGATAATGTCTGCGGCATAGTCTTTGACATGGTTTGTGGCATAACGGTTTAAGGCTCCTGCGCAGCGATAGAGACATCTTGAATGCCTGCAGCCCGTGATGCATCCATCACTTTAATCAACACGTCTGTCGTGGCTTTTCTGTCGGCCTGAATAACCACAGTACCTTGCGGGTTTTCAGCATATAAACGTTCGATGTTGGCTTGCACTGCTCGTACATCAACCTTGCGTTTATTGATCCAAATTTCACCTTTTGCACTGATAGCGACCAAAATATTCGCACGGTCTTTCTTAACTGCAGTGGCGGCTTCTGGGCGATTTACATCGATACCCGCTTCTTTGACAAAAGAGGCCGTCACGATAAAGAAAATCAACATAATGAATACGACGTCTAACATAGGTGTCATATCGATTGTGGCTTCTTCTTCATCCATCAAGTTTTGGAAATGCTGTTTCATATCAATCTCTATTTAATAATCCAAAATATGATGGATTAAACTTTATGTTCACAAAGGATTAAACTTTACGTTCCATATGCAGCGAGTCTTCTAAATTCACTCTTTCTTTTTTTGCTGTTCTTGCCAGCCAGGTTGATGCGAAGACACCTGACAAAGCACCCACCATGCCTGCCATAGTGGGGATAGTCGCTTTTGACACGCCAGACGCCATTGAGCGTGCGTTGCCAGAGCCTGATATAGCCATGACATCAAACACTTCAATCATTCCCGTAACCGTTCCCATCAAACCTAATAGCGGGCATAAAGCCACCAGTGATTGGATAATAGGTACACCACTGCCTAATTTTAACGACACACGAGAAATCATCGCTTGGCGAATTTGCTCAGCGTTCCAAGATGAGCGCTCCTGTCTCGCCATCCACTTGGCAATCACCGCTTTTTTGTATTGTTTGTGCGTAACATACACGTACATAGCGCGCTCTAAAATCATTAACCACATGACAAAAATCAATCCGCCAATAATCAGCAGGACTTGCCCACCGCTTTCAGTAAAATCGCGAATAGATTCGAGAGCAGCTGCGAGAATTTCAATCATGATGAATTAAGCTTTTTCGTTTTTGTTGGCTGCGACACTATTGGCTGCAGCGCTTTTTGAAACGGCGCTATGTGCTTCAGCACGCTCAGCAATCACACCTGCAGCTTGCTCTTGCAATATATAAACGATGCTTTTACTGCGAGTATTTAAAATGGCGTATAACAGTGTCATAGGAATAGCGACCACCAACCCTAATACGGTTGTTACCAATGCGGTTGAGATACCACCGGCCATCAATTTAGGGTCACCAGTACCAAACAAAGTGATTGCTTGAAAAGTGTTGATCATGCCCGAAACAGTACCAAGTAGCCCCATCAAAGGTGCAACAACTGAAATCACTTTAATAATACTCAGAGACCGACCTAACTTAGGCACTTCGCCTAAAATAGATTCTGTAAGGTGCAGTTCTAGTGCTTCGGTATCCGCTTCTGGGTAATCATCTTTAGATTTCATAACACGCCCGAGACAGTTGTTGTCTTTAAAGGTTGTTGACTTGAGTTGACAGTTAACCTTTGCGCCTTCAATAAACAAGGCAATAAAGCGCCAGACCGCAATCAACAAACCAACCAAGCCCACGGCTAAGATGATATAACCTACCGTTCCGCCTTGCTCTACACGCTCTTTTAGGCTTGGGGCTTGTACTAATAATTTAAGAATTGAACCACCAGTTGGGTCTAAACCAAACTCAATCAAATCGCCTGATGATTGTTGTAATTGTTCAGCACTGTCGCCATAACGACCAGCGGGCTGACGAACAAGTTCAGCAACCGAACCAGTAGTGCCGTTGTAATCTAAATATTTACCATCTGCAGTCAAAGCAAAGGGCCCAACACGTAACACTTCTTTACTGACTTTATTGCCACCCGCTTCAATAACATCGGTCGTGAATGTGGTGACTTTGCCTGACTCAGTCATTTCACGCTGCATTTCGAACCAGACACGCTCAATTTCTTCGATAGAAGCTAGTTTTGAGGAGGCTCCCATTGATTGGGCTAAGTTATCTAAAAACTCCGCACGACCTGGAATTTGTGCAGAAACAATCGAGTTTTGAAATTTGCTTTTGGTATCACCTGATACTTGCTGCAATACCCCAAATAACTCTTTTAATGAACCTAAACGTTTGTTCATGGCTTCATTTAAGTCGGCGAGTTTAAATTCGTTTTCTTCAAACTGGGTTTCCATTCTTTCAGAGGTAGTTAACGCTGCATCACGAGTTTGTTTGGCTTGACGTAACATTTGGTCTTGCTCAGAACGCTTTGCAGCAAACTCTTGCTCACGTTGAGCATTTTGTTTGTTTTGCTGAAACTGACCTTGTTCAAGCTGTTTTAACAAGGTGTCTAAATTAAGCGCTTTATCTTCTTGAGCCAGCACCAAATTCGAAGTGAAGCCAATACTGATTATTAATAATAATTTTTTTAGGATGCTTTTCATGTTGTTCATGTTTGTCAGGCCCTTAATCCGTCATGGCTATAGGTAACATTAGAAGGTCTGGTGCGAGTTGTTTCTTCGCCATACGCAACCCCTTAGTCACTTGTGTACGGTAACTTGAAGACAAGGCTTGCCACTGACGTGTTTGTTTGTTCCATGTACCTTGTAAACTAGCGTCACGAGTTTGATAAATAAGTGCAGTACGACCCACACGTAAAAAATCCACATCGCGCTCTTGCCCGTCAATAGTATGCAAACCACTATAAGCTTCGAGTGTGCGGCCGTAATCCATTTCAACTTGGTAAGCTTCCATCACGCGGCGAAACTTTTCTGATGGCGCAATATCGGCTCTGTCCATCATGGCTTGTAACTCAACAACACGGTTGTTTCTTTCCTGAGCAAGAAAAGGCACGTCTAATTCTACAAACTGTTCAAGTCCAGTGATCATGCGCATCATAAGCGGGGTAATTTGACGTTCGATAATGCTGACACCATCAATGGATGCATTTAAGTCAGCCATTTCCTGCATTTGATTATCAATTTGTTTTTGCAACTGACCGTTATATACATCCAAACCAGTCGTTTCTTTATTAATAGCTTTAAATTGCTGTAATTTGTTATCAATTTGATCTGTGATGCTGTTGATTTTTTGTTGAGATTTCGCTGCCGATTCATTGATCTCAGTTGCTTTTTGAACCGCAGGCTCAAGCGCTTTTTCCTCTTGAGCAACGCTACTTCCAGCCGTTATGAATATGGCTAAAAATGCTGCAGATAACTTGGTCAGTCGTGTCATACCTCAAACCCTAAATATTGGATAACAGAAAATTACTGTTACTTAAGAACTGCGCAGAGGATAAGGTGTGTATGTGACAGAAATATTACAGATAAATGACGCTAAAATGACAGCGACAATAGTGACAAAATGAGTCTTTTGTTTAGTCTTTTATAAAGAGCAGTGAATGTCGCATTTTAGTTGGGCTGAGGATGTATTTAGAAAAAAGTGTCTAACCTAATACCGATAGTAATTATCCACAATTTTTACAAATTAATAATATGGTATGGTCATTAAATATAAATAATAGGGCCACATGGAGTGACCCCATAATATAAAAATGAATAACCTAAAAGTCGTATTTCAAAGATAAACTCACTTTTGTTCCACGGGTTTGTGAACGCAACAGTACCTCTTCAAATGCTAACTTTTTGTTTTCGCCTAAAAGGTTTTGCACCTTAAAGGTCACAGTCGTATTAAAATTCGGATAATATTTATAAACCGTGTCCAAAGAGTGGAAAGGTTGTTCATAACTATCATCAAATCCATCTATACCCGGAATGAGAATTCGCTCACCAAATACGTTGTAGACAACAGATAAGGAATGCTCCCCGTTGTCTGAATCATAACCCCCTTGCATATTGGCCACATATTGAGAATGGCCAGTTAAGCGACGAGTAAGGTTTGTCACCGCTGCAGATAAGCCCGTTTGATCCACAATATTTTGACGATCTAAAGTTATTTCTGAATCACTGATAGTCAAGTTACCGGATAGAAATATATTCTCCCAAAGGCCATCACCAAAGGATTCTAGGCCTTGCAGAAATTCAAATTCTATACCGTATAACTCACCCGTTTCTGCATTCGCAATTTTGATGAGGGGTGGACCGTCTTGTGCGGGTGATTGCACCGATTCTATTGGCGCGTCCATGTCTTTATAAAACAAACCTATAGAAATGTTATTACCCGCTTCGCGGTACCATTCCCATCTTAAATCGTAATTTAATATGGATGTAGTATCGATGCCTGGTGTACCAGAAGTAGGAAAACCGGTAAGAGGGTCAATAAAGGTTGATGACGACACTTCACGCAAATCAGGTCGAACAACGGTTTGGCCTACACTGGCTCTAAACTGCATTGAGTCATCTTTAATGTAGGTAAAAGCGAGCGCGGGATAAAAGTCATCTTCCTGAAATGCTAGTTGGCTTCGATCAGCATCATCTGGTAAATCGATTTGATTGGTTCTTGGATCAAAAGGTGCCACTACTTGCCGAAAGTCTTCAAATCTAGCACCGCCGCTAACACGCCATTTTCCTTTGTAAAACAAATCCGCTTCCAGATAATAGGCATCGACCTTTTGCGCTGCGACATAGTCATCACCGGCAATAGTGGTATCACGAAGAATAGCGGTGGTATTGAAACGACTTGGGTCTGCCAATACCTCATCACTCAATATAGAAAAGAATGAACTACCCACTAAATCCGTACTGTCTGAAAATGCTCGGGTATTAATATCAAATGTACGGCTTTGTGATGAACGTGTTTTAGTGAGAAAGTCACCGCCCACTTTAATTTCTATTTCCCAATCTTTAATAGAAATTGGATAGGTAACGTTATATCCATAGTTTTCTAAGCGGTCATGTAGATTTTGAAACGTATAGCGAGCAGCAGTGGTCGAGTTATTCAATGAACTTTCATTTTGTGTATCGAAAGACCCATCTTCATTCGCATCCGCTAACACAAAACGTGCTTCTACATTTCCAGGGGCGTCTCGAAGAGAGCGGCCTAATGAATACTTCCAATCCAGTCCTGCAAAGTTAAGTGACGGGAAAGTATGCATACCGCGTATTTGGTTGGTATACATTTTTCGTTCTTCATATTCCACATCAATGTCGCGGATACGCAAGCCTTCTGCAAGGTTCAAGTTTTCTGTATTACCAAAACGTTCACTGATCTCATCGCTAGTATCGCTGAGTAAAATCAAACTATAATCGATACGATGATTTCGATTAAAATCAACACCTAAATTAAGCATGTTTGACCATTTCACAGTCGTTTCAGTGACGGAAATATCATCAAAGAAACGCACGATGTTTATCGAATCTCCAACACGGTCTGCCTGCTCTAACTCATATTCTTCAGACACCGTGGTTTCATTATCGTAGCTGGTTGTCCATAAAAATCCGATGCGCCAGTTAGTGTTAACATCGACACTATTACCCAGAGAAAAACCAAAACCAACATCTGGGCCCACACTTTTCAAGAAAGGATCATAGTCTCGATTCACATCGCTTAATAAAGATAAAGCCACGTCTTGGTCTAAATTATCTAAAAATTGTTTGTTATCCCAACGAGTCTGTATCGCGTTAGGTACTGCTCTTGTGCCATCATCCCGACCTAACCAATCTTGGCCGCCGCCATTATAAGAGAGTGCATCTGCAGTGTTTTCGCTGTTATAACCTAGATTACCTGACATATTAAACAAAAAGTTATCTGGAATAGTTTTCAGACGTATATCCACATTACCACCACCAAAGGATGCAGGCATAGAGGGTGAAAACGCTTTTTGAACAGATAAACTTTCGATAATGTCTGAAGGGAACAAATCTAATGGAATAACATTACGGGTAGGATCAGGACTAGGTACTGCCGCACCATTTAACTGAGTGCTAGAGTATCTCTCACCTAAGCCTCGTACGTAAATAAACTTACCATCAACCAAAGTCAAACCGGTGACACGGCGTAGTGCTGATGCCGCATCACTGTCACCTGTTCTGGATATTTGTTCGGCACCTAATATATCGGCAACAAATGCCTGATTTTTTCGTTCCTCTATAACAGCCGTAGCCGTACCTTTTAAGCGTGTTCCTGTTGTCACAACTTCATCAAGCACATCGTTTTCATTTTGACTTTCTTGGTTTTTTTGGCTTTCTTGTCCTATCACGACTTGCGACATTGTTAACGAAGCAAGCACGGCAAGAGTAAGTGGTGTGACTCGGAACCTATTTTCAGGCTTATTCATTTTAACCTCATTAGCTGCTAACTACTTTTGCAGCCATGTAACTGAACATTGATAACAATTCATTAAAAAATAAACATTTGAAACGCAAGTGCGCTACCTTGAGTAACGCACCTGTTTTCTTATTTTGAACTTAGCGATTTCTATTAATCACTCTACATTCTTATTAAAGACCAACCGTCCAGTTCGCCGTCCAGTCATTATCAGCATCTTTAACCGCACCAATAAAATCAACACTAGAGAAGAACGTACCTAAAGTTGTGACATCAGTAGGTGCGGTGGTATCAATGGTGTAAAACCCTCTGAGTACCGCGCTTTGAGTAGCTGCAGTAGAAGTACCTGATTGAGCTGTGAACCAAGTTTCTTGGTCAAAACCACCTGAGTTTTTGATGTTTTCACCACAAGCTAATACAGAGCTAGCAAAGACCAGTTGCGGGTCGTTTGCGCCATCCATATTTGCTTCTAGGGTGGTATCGCCATCAGACAAATCAGCTTCGAAACACTCGCCCATTCCGGCAGGTCCGGTTACGACAAAGTTATACAGTTGAGCATTAGTCTGGTCTCTTAATAGCACACCTTCAGAGTCAGATTCTGCGGTATCAAAGGTATTACCAATAATAGTCATATTAGCCACAGTAGGGTTTGAGAAAGCCGCACCGTCACCGCCGTCACCATCCCCTTCAATACCTCGGTTTGCATCTGAATTATCATCAGCGTGTTTAACCAAGATAAACTGCATATTACCTTTAAAGCCGTTATCCCAATCAACAGAATCATCTTGAATACCCGTTAGAACAAGATATTTAGCGTTAACAGCACCACCGAAGAACTCCACACCATCGTCAGCGTTTTTATGCACTTGCAAATATTCGAGTGTTGTACCAGATCCTACAGCACCAAATGTAATACCATTTAATTCGTTATCAGGTGCAATTTCGAAACCACCGTGCATGACGCGAACATAACGTAACGTGCCAGAGTTGTCGGTATCGTCTGTGCCACCAAAGACAGCACCTTCTTGAACACCTTCAACTTGTAAAGAGCACTGGGAACCATCTTGTGGACATTTAGTGGAGTTACCATTGCCTAATATAACTAAACCACCCCATTGACCGGCTTCACCGTTAACCAGACCATCAATCACACCGCCAGACACATGATGCTTAGAAGTGAAGGTAATAGGTGCTGATGCCGTACCATTGGCTTCTATTTTTGAGCCGCGGCTGACCACTAAATAATCATTACCAGAACTACCGTACACAACCACACCAGGCTCAACATTCAAGGTAGCACTGTCAGCGTTGTCGTCACCAACAAACACCGCACCAGAAAGTGCATAGTGATTGCCTTGTGTAAGGGTAAGGTTTGATGTAATACGACCTGAAACTTGGCAGGTATTGGTTACGCCATCGATCATCGCTATAGTAGTAGTACCTGCAGGGCAACCAGAAACAGACGTTACAACCCCCACTTCACCACCACCAAAACCAAATGCCCAACCTTGACGCCAGTCATCAGCAGACGTGCCAACAGCCCCTACAAAATTATTGGTATCAAAGAAACCATCAACCACAGCAGGATCACCACCAGCATTCAGTAGCGTGCTTTGAGATGTTAAAGTGCCGTCTATATTTAAACCAATATTTGAGCGGTCCGCATAAGCTACAAGTTGGTTACCTGACTGACTTGTGGTAAACCAAGATTCAAGGTCAACCGTTCCTTCGGGCGTTTTAAAAGCTTCAGCACAGGCAATAACTGAATTCGATATAGTGATGTCTGAATCAGTAAGGTTACCTTGAACAGTCTCATCGGTATCCATTTCTAAACACTCACCCATACCAGAAGTACCCGTGATCAACATATTGGTAATATAAGCACCCGTTTGGTCGCGCAGTAACACCCCTTCTGAGTCCGTCTCGTCTGTATTAAAATCGTTACCTACAATAGTAATGTTGGCAAGCTTCGGCAGCGAAAAGTCTAAACCATCACCGCCATCGCCATCTCCTTCAATACCACGGTTAGCATCAGAGCCATCTGCAGCATGTTCAATATATACATACTGTAACTTACCGTTATAGCCATTATCCCAATCTACAGAATCGTCTTGAATAGCGGTGAGGACTAAGTGTTTAGCACTGACGGAGCCACCAAAAAATTCAACACCATCATCGGCATTGGCATGTACTTGCACATAATCCACCGTAGTACCTGAACCTACACCACCAAACGTGATGCCATTAAGTTCATTGTCTGGTGCAATTTCAAATCCAGCATATTTAATGACAACATAGTTAAGCGTGCCTGAATCGTCTGTGCTGTCACTTCCACCAAATACAGCACCACTTTGAACACCTTCAACTTGCAACGCACAGTCAGTTCCATCTTGTGGACATTTGGTAGAAGGTGCGTTACCCAAGATAATCACACCACCCCATTGACCAGCACGCACTTCATCACCTAACACATCGTTGTAAGAGGTCATGATAATTGGCTCAGCTGCTGTCCCTATTGCTTCGATATCAGAACCTCGGCTAACCACTAGATAATCACTACCACTGCGTCCAAAAATGATGGTACCTGGCTCAATCACTAAATTAATTGAGTCGGCATTATCATTACCAACAAATACTGCGCCTTCAAGCGCCCAGACGGTGTCATTCGATAATGTGATATTGCCACTCGCGTCTGCATCAGCTGCAACAAGCCTGCCTGTTATTGAGCGCACTTCGACTGTTTTACCAAGAGCAGAAGAAACCTGTGAAGATAAAAAAGAACTGGCTTCACCTGGACGGTCATCGCTTACAACAGGCGTTCCATCAGTGCCATCGTCGCCACTCGTATTGTTGGTCACACTATTGTCTGTCACGCTGTTATCAATAGCGCCTTCGCTAATATTGATATCTCCGCCACAACCGGCCAAAACTAACGCGGCTGCAATTGCACTAGCCTTAAAAAAATTCATAATTTCCATTGTGTGCTCCAAATGCGAGTTATTTTATAAGAATTAGAAAACGCGAAAAGAATAACCAAGCAGCATGACATTTTTGTTACATCAGATAGATGTCACAAAAGTTTAATATAAATATTTTAAAAAAAAGCTTTCAGCTTTAAAAACGTATTTTGAGCGAAGATGGAATATGGAAAATTAATGGGCCATTATCCTAAAGCCCATTGATTGAGTTACGGTATAAACTAAGAAATTGAGTGAATGGCAGAACACCTGCCATTGTTAAATAGGGAGAAATAATACTTATTTTGTATCAAAGCAATTTATAACGCGATTTGTAAACGGGCACGAAATTCACTCCCTGTATCATAACTTAGATTGTCTTTAGCATCGGTATAGGTTGCACCAACACGAATAATATTGTTGATGTAATAATTAAGGCCTATGCCAAAAGATGTCGCATCAGTATTACCCAGTTCTTCGTCTGAATAAGCGCCATCTCCATCTTCATATCGTACAACCACTTCCCATGCTCCTGACGAACTTCCGGGCTTAACACGTTTAAACACACCGCTTTTATATGGACGTGTTTCCCCTGTAATTATCCACCCAGCTTGCACATACAAACCATCTGAACTGACACCTAGCTTGTCCGAAGTGACATATTCAGTTTGAAGATGGTAAGACCCTTTCGAATAGGCTAATTCAACACCAGACATATTCACATCAGCAGCACGATTACTATAAGCTAAACCTAAATGGAGAACTTCGTCAGAGGATTTTATTGGACTGTATGTCACTCGACCGGTCACGGCGGCTCTATCACCAGCACTATCATCTTCGAATATGCCAACAGCGTAGGTGACATCACCTTGTTGCCCACTGAATTGAATACCCGCGCTTCTGCCAGGAGCATACGCCTCGGTAATAGCAGAACGTTCAAGGTAGCTAATATCTTTTGAAGATCCTAGAGATTCCAAACCAAATGGTTCTTTTTGTTTACCTACTGTCAAAACTGCTTTTTTACCCCAACCGTTGTATCTAATATAAAGATCTTCTGGAGTTCCGCCATTGTTATTACCGATGTTAAATTGAACTTTATACGACCAATCCTTTACGTTTCCTGACAAGTATAAGCGTGCTCGACGAAGGCTAAAATCATCTTCATCAGCAACACCGTTAAGTTCGGCATAATTGTAATCCCACATTAAACGACCACCCAATTTAACAGAGTAATCTCCATCAGATGTTTTAATCTTGATAGGGCCATTGAGATTAACAGTTAAATCATTTCCATCTGTTGACACAACTCCCGCAAACAGAAAGTTAGGTATAAAGAAGAGTGCACATAAAATAAAAGAATTACGCATTATCATAGTTTTTCCAAAATTAAACATTGTAGTTAATGACCATTTTATTGGGTGCATACCTTATGACAGTTTTATTGCATTTTTATGACAATGTGACACTTTTATATTTTTTGTATGAAACTTTAATGAATGATTTATGACAAGATGAATATAAGCATTTAATTGGACACAAAACCTTCACGGCATTTCTATAAAAAACAGGGTGACGATATTTTAGCAATACACAGTTTGCAAACGGGTATTGATTAACTCATTGAAATTGATTATAAAAATTAAATGTTGAGCATAAAAAAAGCCAGCTACAAGAGCTGGCTTAACATCTATCAATCTGGATCAGAACACGATAGTAGTCTCAAGAGTTATTGCCCTATGAAGCAAAAATACCTTTAATCATAAAGAAGAATACTATAGACAAACCCGCACCTGCCGGAAGTGTTATCACCCAAGAAACCACAATATTTCTGACTACACTTAAGTTAATTGCAGCGATACCTCTAGCCATACCGACACCTAGCACAGCCCCAACTAAAGTTTGCGTAGTAGAGATAGGTAATCCAGAACCAGAAGCTATGACGACTGTAGTAGCAGCGGCTAGTTCAGCCGCAAAGCCACGGCTGGGTGTAAGATGAGTAATGCCATTACCTATGGTTTTAATCACTCGATGGCCAAACAATGCCAAACCCGCCACGATACCGATGCCGCCAAGAGGTAAAATCCACCATGCTAACGCAGATTTTGCGCCAATTTCACCACCGCTTTGAACAATACTCACTACTGCGGCCAATGGACCTATGGCGTTGGCCACATCATTTGATCCATGGGCAAAAGCCATACAACATGCCGTTACTATCATGAGCACCGCAAACACTTTTTCAACATTAGCAAATTGCGCTTCTTTTTTAGTCTTCGGATCGATTTTAATACGTCGAATATACAGCCTTCCTAGGATACCAACGAGCAACGCTATCCCAATAGCGATAAAATACCCTTGATCGGCTGGGATCTCTAAACCAACATGTTTCAACCCTTTCTTTATGGTCACCAAAGCCATCACAAATCCCGCTAAAGCCATGTAAAAAGGCACATAACGTTTTGCACTTTCGAAGGGATTATCAGTATCAAAAATGAGTTTTTGCGCAGATTGGAATATCAGATAGGCAATAAACCCAGATATTGCAGGTGTGATAACCCAACTACCGACAATACCACCTACTTTAGCCCATTCTACAGCATCTGAGCTGACACCTACTGCAGCAAAGCCTACTATAGCACCAATAATTGAGTGTGTAGTTGATACCGGCCATCCAAGATAAGAAGCAAAAGCTAACCATATACCTGCAGCTAATAGAGCCGATATCATTCCGAAAACTAATAATTCCGGCGTGTTAATGAAGAATGCCGAATCAATAATACCTTTACGGATCGTTGAGGTGACTTCACCACCAGCCAAATAGGCGCCAGCAAACTCAAATATCATCGCAATAAAAATAGCTTGTTTGATTGTGAGTGCTTTTGAGCCAACCGATGTCCCCATCGCATTGGCTACGTCATTTGCACCAATACCCCATGCCATTAAAAATCCAACCGCAGCGGCCACAACAATTAAAATAAAACCGTAACTGTTAATAATATCCATGATAAATCTCTTAGTTAGCTAACATCAATTCGAGGCGAGAACCGACTCGTTCAGAAATGTCGGCCAACTCACCGACCCAATCAATAATGCTATATAAAAACATAACATCTACTGGATTGAGCTCTTTTTCAAGTGCTAGCAATCCTCTTCGTAAACTAATTTGTAATCTATCCGTATCGTCTTCAATTTCATCTAAGCGTTCGATCATGTTTTCGACCACTCGCAGTTCACGACCTCTAAAACCTGTTTCTAAGAGGTCGTCAAGTTCGTTAATCACTTTTTTAGCTTGGTCAGTTGCATCTAAACAACGCTTTAAATATTCCAAAAATGACTCATGAAGCTCTGCGGGGATGGCCAATTGACGCCCTAATATACGCCCTGATATATCTTTTGCCTTATTTGCAATTTTGTCTTGTTGAGTCAATAAATCCAATACGTCTTGACGTTGAATTGGCATGAAAATACCCATTGGCAAATTAATTCGCAGTTCACGTTTTATCTCATCTGCTTCTTTTTCTAGCATCGAAATGGCTTTCTGATGTTGTTGCGCAGTTTTCCAATCTTGGGCATACACAGCTTTAAAGAAAGGCAATAAGCCTTGGCTGCATTTATGTACAAGGTTGATATGATCTTCGAGGGGTTTGAGCGGTGATTTTGCAAACACACCCAAAAAAGTATTTATCGGCATAACTTTTCTCTTCAATTTAAAACAAAATTAACGGCGTTAATTTGGGGAAGTCAACACCCAAAATCTAAACGTCGACTGTATAATCGCACAAATATTAATAATCGAATGTGGATTATAATTACAAAGAAAACTTGATATTTTCAAAGCACCCAACATAACCTGTATTTCATTATTTTTTTAAATAATACCTTACATCTAATTCAGAATGTATTAGGCTATTTAAGAAAGCATAAGGCTTTCAGTATTCTCACTTTATTACAGAAATGTGACACTTTTATGAAACCCATAATATTTACTTTAGTTGGAATCGACAAACCAGGATTGATCAGTGATTTAGCCAAAACTGTTTATGACATGGGAGGTAACTGGTTAGGCAGTAACTTTTCGCACATGGCGGGCCATTTTGCTGGATTTGTTCAAGTCGATTTGCCCCTAGAAAAACATCAAGCACTCATGGAAATTTTATCAGAACATCCTGATCTAAAAATACATTTGTTACCTGGAATGACTGAGGCCAGAGGGGAACAGCAAACTGTACAAATCGATATTATGGGCAACGACAATACCGGTATTGTGCAAGAGTTAACGCAAATATTAAGTCAATTTAACCTGAACATCGTCAAATTTGATTCATTCCTCGAAAGTGCACCCAATTGGGGTGGGGCTTTGTTTAAAGCTAAAGCCATCATTACGGTTGCAGCAGATTTTGACTTAGAAACGTTACGCGACAGGTTAGAAAGCGTAGCAAATGATCTAATGGTAGATATTGAAATTCAGTAAACTAAAAACTGTTGTTATCAAATTATCATAATAGACGATTGATAACGTTAAATATGTTGAGAACAATGTATGCCTATTCCTCAAAACATTTATTATCCTAAAGAACTAAGCTGGCTTTCCTTTAATCAACGTGTGTTGCAAGAAGCAGCTGATGTCAATAACCCCATCATCGAACGTATACGATTCCTTGGAATTTATTCAAACAACATGGATGAATTTTATCGCGTGCGAGTCGCTGATGTTAAACGTAAAATATATATCCATTTAAACGAGGGTGAACTTGAAGAGGCTGAACAAACAAAATTATTGATGGAACACATTCAGGAAAAAGTCTTGGGCATGACTAAGGATTTTGACCGCATTCATTCTAACGTAGTAAAAGGTTTAGCCAGATACAATATATTTTTACTCGGCGAAGAAGATCTCAACAACTACCACACCCAGTGGTTAAGTCATTATTTCAAAAATAAAATTTTACGGCACATCGCCCCAGTTTTACTGAATAAAAAAGTGAAGTTGGTCTCAAGATTAAATGACTTTGCCACATACCTTTATGTAGGTATTCACAAAGACGATAAAGCCATTGCTTATGCCACGATTGAAGTGCCAAGCCAGAACATGTCTCGATTTGTGGTAATACCACCAGAAAAAAGCCGTAAAAAGAAGTACATCATTTTATTGGATGACATTATTCGATTGAACTTAGAGAGTATTTTTAAGGGGTTTATTGAGTTTGACTCTCTTGAGGCGTTCTCTTTTAAAATGACCCGCGATTCTGAATACTCTCTTAACGATGAAATAGATGAAAGTTATGTAGACAAAATGTCAGAAAGCATGAAACAGAGGTTGATTGCAGAGCCTGTTCGCGTGGTGCACGACAGCAGAATGCCTAACGAAATGCTTAAAGATTTAAAAAAACGTTTGAAAATCTCTTCCTACGACAGCCTTATTTCCAGTGGCCCTTACCGTAACTTTAAAGATTTTATTGGATTTCCAAATGTTGGCCGTAATTATTTAGAAAACCAAGAGCTACCTGCTCTAACCACTAAAGATTTTTCTGAATACGACACCGTATTTGATGCTATTACCGCTAACGATATTCTCCTGCATTACCCTTATCACCGTTTTTTACATGTTACCGAGTTTATTCGCCAAGCTGCTTTTGATCCCAGTGTAAAACACATTCGGTTGAATATTTATCGAGTGGCGATTCAGTCAAGAGTCATCAGTTCATTAATTGATGCAGTAGATAATGGCAAAAATGTAACGGTGGTAGTTGAGCTTCGCGCTAGATTTGATGAAGAAGCAAACATCCAATGGTCCAAAAAGATGACCGATGCTGGTGTTCAAGTAGTGTTTGGTATGCACGCGTTGAAAATTCACAGTAAATTATGTGTAGTGAGTCGTGAAGAAAAAGGTCAGTTAATCAAATATGCCCATTTTGGTACGGGTAATTTCAACGAAAAAACAGCTAAAATATACACTGACTTCAGTTTATTTACCCGTAACCAAGCACTCGCTACTGAAGCCGAAGCTGTTTTTACCTTTATTCAACAGCCTTATAGAAGACAAAAATTTCAGCATTTACAAGTGTCCCCTCTTAATGCACGAACTAAAATTCAAGCTTTAATACGCCAAGAAACACAAAACGCCAATGAAGGACTGAAGGCTGAAATAACACTAAAAATCAATAATTTAGATGATAAATTACTGATTGATGATTTATATAAAGCCAGTCAAGCCGGAGTAAAAATAAGAGCCATTATACGTGGTATGTGCTCATTGGTACCTGGGGTAAAAGGTTTAAGCGAAAACATTAGTGTCATCAGCGTTGTTGACCGCTTTTTAGAGCATCCAAGGGTGATGGTGTTTGAAAACGCAGGAGACACAAAAATGTTAATTTCATCTGCCGATTGGATGACCCGTAACATGGACTTTAGGATTGAAGTGGGTTGTCCCATCTATGACGAAGATTTAAAACACAGAATAATGGATATATTGAATATACAATTTAATGACACACTTAAAGCCCGTGTAATAGACAAACAACAAACCAACCATTACGTCACCAGAGGCAATCGTAAAAACCTGCGCTCTCAAACAGAAATTTATCGTTATTTAAAAGCACTAGAAAAGGGCAAAAATGTCTCGCACTAACACTGTACTTGATTCAACCTTCGACAACGTAGCGATAAGAAACTCTGTTAAAGTCGCTGCATTAGACATCGGATCGAATAGTTTTCACTTAGTGGTTGCACGGATCGTGGCAGGCTCAGTTCAGATACTTCACAGGGTTAAACAAAAAGTGCGTCTAGGAGATGGGTTAGGCTCAAACGGAGCTTTATCTGAAGAGGCTATGCAGCGTGGCTTAGAGACATTAGAGGTAATAGCAGAGAGCCTTCAAGGTTTTGAACCACAATGTGTAAGAGTAGTTGCCACCCATGCATTGAGAAAAGCGAGTAATGCAAAAGAGTTTTTAAGAGCCGCTAAAAAGGTATTTCCTTTTCCTATTGAGATCATATCTGGAGCAGAAGAAGCACGGCTTATTTATCAAGGTGTAGCCCACACCAATCATCAAGAGGGGCAACGCTTGGTAGTCGATATTGGTGGAGGTTCAACCGAATTTATTATTGGTGAGGGGTTTGATACTAGAGTATTACGCAGTCTACAAATGGGTTGTGTGAGTTATACCAATCGTTTTTTTAAACAAGGTGTACTCAAACAAAAAGCCTTTAACCAGGCCATTACAAGTGCCCAACAAGAATTGGAGATGATCGATAAAAAATACAAACAGATAGGCTGGAATACTTGTATAGGTACTTCAGGCACCATTAAAATTATTATTGAGCTAGCGGCTCAACTCGATAGTACCAATAGAGAAAACCATGTGTGTTTGACTGACTTACTGACATTAATGGATTTATGCTGCGCAGCTGGCAATAGCAAAGATTTACAGATCCAAGGTCTGACTGATGATCGCCGTTCCGTATTTGCAGCAGGTTTGTCAATATTAATTGCTACATTCAAAAGTTTGGATGTTCAGGAAATGGAATATTCTCAAGATGCGCTACGTGAAGGTGTGTTATATGAAATGGAAGCTCATTTAACCCATCCTGACATCAGGCAGCGCAGCGCTGAGAGTCTAGCCACTCGTTATGACGTTGACGTAGAACAAGCGAAACGCGTGCTTACCACTACCATGGCGCTGCATCAGCAGTGTAAAAAAGCATGGGGAATTGACAATAAAGAGTTAAAAAACATGTTGGCTTGGTCTGCCTTGTTACATGAGGTGGGTTTACAAATTAATACCCGCGGTATTCAGCGCCACTCAGGTTATATATTGCAAAATATCGAATTACCCGGATTTGGACAGGAGCAACAAAATTTACTGGCCACTTTAACTCGGTTTTACCGTAAAAAAATTAAAGTGGTAGAAATCCCTGAATTCACAATCTTGGCGCAAGAACAAGCATATAAACTTATCTCACTGCTACGTTTAGGGGTGTTACTCAACATAAAACGTCAAGATGATATTTTGCCAAATATGTTCCTTAAGGCACAAGGAAACGATTTAAGTATTCAATTCCCGAAAGGCTGGTTACAACAAAAGCCTGTTTTTAGTGCCGATATAGAGCGTGAAATTGATTACATTCAAGAGTTAGGTATAACTTTGAGTTATGAGTGATTTTGGTCGAGTGGTTAATATTTTAGACGAGTTGTGCCTATAACAGCTGTTAGCTAAATCGACACCGAATGGCCGAAATGACGACAACTTAACTTTCAAAATTAGACTTAACTATTTGAATATCATTAGTCCTTGCAGTCTGTCATGCCTCAGAATTAAAGCTATTAGCTTTGACAATCGATACTTGTAATTAGCGTGTCATAACATCAGAATTCATTTTCTGCATCACTTAAGAAAAATTTATTAATGTTTACTTGCTCTACCCATCTAATGATTGCAGTACTATGCATCAGCTTCTTTTCTCAGTGCAGCCAAGTGCAAGCATTAACCCCTGAACCCATATCTTTAGAATCTGGCTTATGGGAAGGTATCGAAAGTTCAACCTTACATTATAGATTGTTACAGATTGGTAATGACGGTAAACATAAGTTCCATAGCGTGGCGATCTCCTCAGCATTAAGAAAAGGTAAAACATATCCATTTACTAATGATGATGTTAACTGCACCAGTACAGAATGTTTCATCCAATTTCCATCCACAAATGACAACGCAATAAGGTTAGTTATCACACCATATTTGGACTCATCATACAAAGTCTTAGAAATTCCGACGGACAATAATGAGCAACCATTGGCGCAAACCACTTACCAACTTGATTCTGCGAAAAATGGGTCGGCGGTCAGTCATTTTTTAAATACCTACAAAAACCCAATAATAAAATCCTTAGTTAAACTCAATAGCGACAATGAGATTACTGGTTTATGGGTAGGCAGGTTAGTTATGGATAACAAGCCGCAGTTATTGTCGTTTGCAGTGTATCCTGATCAACAATCAAACTTCACGCTGCACTTAAATGGTGAGGTTTTTGTCAATAGCACCACATTTATGGTGACGGATATTAGTGAACACCGGAGTGTTATTCATATTGAAACTAAGCACCCTACTTTCGCCAATCAGCTATTGATAAATAGGCTAGGTAGTTCTCAACTTCGCGGATACATGTATTCAAAGCGAAAAGGTCAGACATTGCAGACTGGGGAGTTTTGGTTGTTACGGATTGAGTAGTTGTTAGGGGCTTAAGGATGTATCAAAATAAAAATATTTAAATATATTAGTATGGATTTTTAAGCGAACTTACTCACACTCAAATCAGTCAATCAGTGTTAGATAACAGCTAAGATTATCAGATTAATTATCGCTATTATCTTTTTTGAATATTGCGCGACATCCAGAGAAGTCTGCCGCACACCACTTCCAATTGAACGCTGGCAAATTTAAGCCTATTGTTGTGGTTGAATTAACCGGACACTTCAATAAAGGATTATAATCCTGTTAATTGAGGTGAATATGACTAAACGAACAAATAAACATTATCCCGCAGAATTTAAACAAGAAGCGGTCGCTCTGGTAATAGAGCAAGACTATCCAATCGTACAAGCTGCTGCATCTTTAGGTGTGACAGACAAACTACTTTACAACTGGGTAGCTAAGCATAAGAAACAGGCACTAGGTGACGTGTTGTCTGGCGATGAACGAGCAGAGTTAATTCAACTCAGGAAAGATAGTAAACGTCTACAAATGGAGCGTGAAATCCTAAAAAAGGCAAGTGCCTTCTTCGCGAAAGAAATGAAGTAAGATATTCTTTTATAAGTGAGCTTGATGCTAAGTATCCTGTGTCAGTCGCTTGTAAAGTGATGGAAGTGAGTTCGTCAGCATACTACGCATGGCTAAAAAAACCTGGTGAACTCATTAGCGCTCAAATGCTAAGACTGTATCGACGAGCCAAAGCATTATTCAAGGCAAGTCGAAACAGTTTAGGCAGCAGAGAGCTTGCTAAAGCACTACGCAAAGAAGGCTTTGAAATAACGCGGTATCGCGCCATTAAGTTAATGGAACGGCTTAAATTAGTTGTGACTCAGCGAATAGCTTATAAAGTGACAACCAAGCGCAAACACAGTGATGCTGTGGCTGACAACTTGCTAAATATGAATTTCAATCCTGTTGGACCCAATCAAATTTGGGCGGGTGATGTGTCCTATTTAAAGACTGGTGAGGGCTGGTTGTACTTAGCCATTGTCATGGATTTGTATTCACGCCGGATTGTAGGTTGGCATATATCAAAACGCATGACGCGTGATTTGGTCGAGCAAGCACTGACAAAGGCTCATAATTTACGCAAACCACCAAAAGGTTTGGTGTTTCACAGTGACAGAGGCTCTCAGTACACGAGTAAAGGCTTTAGAAATCTACTGTCGCGATTAGAGTGTCGAGCTAGTATGGGAGATGTTGGAGCTTGCTGGGATAATGCTGTTGTGGAGCGCTTCTTTGGAAGTTTAAAGCATGATTGGTTGTTTAAAGTACCGCAGCCCACTCGAACACATATGCGAGAAGATGTTGCTAGGTACATGAAATATTATAATGTTGAGCGACTACATTCAGCTAATTTGGATCAATCGCCAATTGAATTTGAAAACTCCTTTAGAAAAGTGTCCGGTTGGACTTGACCAGAACATATCTATCCAGTATCTCACTCAGCCATCAGCCATCAAACATAATACAATCTGGGCTGCTTATATCTGGCGTATTGAATGACTCCTTAGTATTTTCACTATTGGGAGATTTAATTAGCGACCAAGATATTGATCGATCAATATGGATAACTTGTCTTGAAAGTGTTCTTCGAAGTCGACAAGCACTTTACCAAACACTCTTAAGTATTTTTCAGTTTTGCCATGATCTAGACGTTTGTTATTCGTTTTATATTCAGTTTCGAGTGATGATTTATCATAACGGGGAGTGATGACCCAGCGCACAAAATATGAGACTAGTTTGGCCACTTCTTTTTTGGGAAATTGGCAGAAACCTTCGATATGATCAACGCCATCAGGTACTAAACACATGGGTTCAACTCTAAATGTCATTGTAAGCTTTTTATACAGAGGAAGCGGCAAATCATGGATCGTTTTTATCAGTTCTCATCCATTTAAGGACAAACAAATCAAAGAATAACCCAATCCCCCCAATCTTCCGAGTAAAAATAGTCAGGCAAATATCCAACCATTTTTCTCACAAAATAAAATCAACTTTTAGAGGCTTGATAAATGCTTTCTATAGATGAGTCCATAGTGGCATCAAACTCGGTATCGCTTTGTTTAGCACTTAGACCCTCGGATAGTGCACGAGAGAAACTTGCTATCATACCGTTATTTTCAGTCAACCTGTTGTTAGCTTCTTCTCTTGAATAACCACCGGATAATGCCACAACCTTTAACACTTTAGGATGATTAACCAAGTCTTGATAAAAGTTGGCGGTCTCAGGCAAGGTTAGTTTTAACATCACTTGCTGACCGGATGCTAAATTATCTAAATGTTTTAGGATTGACGCTTTAAGCAAGGCTTCAGCAGCCGCTTTTTCAGGACTATGGATATCCACTTCAGGCTCAATAATTGGCATAAGGCCTGCTGCTAAAATTTGTTTAGCCACCACAAATTGCTGAGCAATAATAGCTTCGACACCCACAGCATTTGCCAACTTAACCACAGACCGCATTTTAGTCCCAAACACATTTTGGGCATTAGCTTTTGCCAACAAGTTATCCAAGTCAGGCATCGCTTTTAAAAGTTGCGTTCCATTAACTTCAGCCTCTAAGCCTTTATCGACTTTCAAAAAAGGAATAACCTGTTTGACGTTCCATAAATAGCTAGAAGAACTGTGGCCTAAAATATTTCTATCAAGGGTATCTTCAAACAAAATCGCACCTAATACACGTTCACCATTGAACACACTTGACGTGATAATACGAGTGCGCATTGCATGTACTTTGTTAAACATTTCTTCGTCGCTTTGATACTCAGACTCATCTACACCATACAAACTTAAAGCCTTTGGTGTGCTGCCACCACTTTGGTCCAATGCAGCAATAAATCCATTTTGGCTATTAATTTTTGCAAGCATATCTTGTTGGGCTTGAAATACCATGTGCAATAATCCTTTTTTTATTTTGTTGAAGCCGATTTGCATAACGGCTCGTAGGGTTTAAGGTATACATCGAGTACTTAAGCCCTTCTCGTTATTATATTTTAGGTTATACGTCGTTTAACTATTTAGCCGCTCTGGCTTCTAACATGGCCACTGCAGGTAACTCTTTACCTTCAACAAACTCAAGGAAAGCACCACCACCAGTAGAAATATAAGAAATTTTATCATTCAAATTCCATTTATCAATCGCTGCTAACGTATCACCACCACCAGCTATTGAAAAAGCATCACTATCAGCAATCGCACGAGCCACCACTTCTGTGCCTTTAGCGAAATTATCAAATTCAAAAACACCACAAGGGCCATTCCATAGAATAGTTTTAGCACCTTTTAAAATCGCTGCCACGTTTTCAGCTGTTTGTGGGCCATAATCCATGATTTCTTCATCATCTTGTACTTCGCTGACATCTTTTATTACAGCAGGCTCTGACTCAGAGAAGTTTTTGCCAACACGCACATCGACTGTTTCAGGAATATCTAACGAGTCCATTAAACGTTTAGCTTCTGGGATCAAATTTGCCTCATGTAACGAACGGCCAACTTTATAGCCACGTGCTGCAACAAAGGTATTTGAAATTCCTCCCCCCACTATTAACTGATCAGCAATTTTAGATAAAGCATCCAATACAGTTAATTTTGTTGATACTTTTGAGCCGCCCACTATAGCCACTAAAGGGCGTTTGGGATTATTAAGTGCACTCCCTAATGCATCAAGTTCAGCAACCAGTAATGGGCCGGCACATGCTATTGGCGCAAACACACCCACACCATGAGTTGAAGCTTGTGCGCGGTGGGCAGTGCCGAATGCGTCCATGACATAAATGTCACACAACGCTGCATATTGTTTGGCTAAGGTTTCATCATCGTCTTTTTCGCCGACATTAAAACGCACGTTTTCTAACACCACCACTTCGCCGTCCTTAACGTCTTCACCATCTAAATAATCTTTCGCTAAGCGTACGTTCAGATCGGTTTTTTCATTTAAATAATTAACCACTGGGAGTAATGAAAACTCGTCTGCAGATTCACCTTCTATGGGACGACCAAGGTGCGACATAATCATCACTTTGGCCCCTTGCTCTAAAGCTGCGGTGATAGATGGCAGCGAAGCAAGAATACGTGCAGCAGAGGTCACTACGCCATCTTTTACAGGCACGTTTAAGTCTTGGCGTATTAATACTCTTTTACCGGCTAAATCAAGCTCGGTCATTTTCAATATGGACATAATTTACCTTGTAAATAATTATTTTTAAATTCGGTTTTATTTTTTTGTGTTGAACATGGCCATGGCATTATCAATCATTCTGTTAGCAAAACCCCATTCGTTGTCACACCACACTAAGGTTTTCACTAGTTGTTTGTGACTCACTCTTGTTTGACTACCATCTACTATACAAGAATGGGGATCGTGATTAAAATCAACCGATACTAAAGGTTCTTCAGTGTAGCTTAAAACCCCCTCTAAGCGCCCTTCTCTTGCTTGTTTAAGTGCTTGGTTTACCTCATCAATACAGACATGTTTATCAAGCGTGACACTCAAGTCCATTGCAGTAACATTGATAGTAGGTACTCGCACCGCAATGGCTTCAAATTTACCAGCAAATTTAGGTAAGATTCGTTCAATTCCTATCGCTAATTTGGTGTCAACAGGAATGATCGATTGACTGGCCGCTCGGGTAAGCCGCAAATCAGGATGGTATGCATCAATCACTTGTTGGTCATGCATTGAAGAATGGATGGTAGTAATCGTTCCGCTTAAAACGCTGAATGCTTCATCTAACACTTGGATCACCGGCACAATACAATTGGTTGTACAGGAGCCGCTGGAAACAATGAGGTCATCAGCTTTCAACTGATCATCATTAATCCCATAAATCACGGTTGCATCCATATCAGGTCCACAAGGCTGTGAAAACAATACCTTTGCGGCCCCTTGATCCAAATGCGCTTGGCCAGCGGCTCTATCATTATGCACACCTGAGCATTCAAACACCAAATCAATATCAAGTTGTTGCCATGAAAGATCTGCAATGTTTTCATGCTGGAGTAATAGAATCTCATCTCCTGCAACAGTCAGACATTGTGCTTGTAAATCAACAGAAAAACCAAAGCGCCCGTGAGATGTATCGTATTTGAGCAAATGTGCAATGCCTTTTGGTTCGGCTAACTCATTGATCGCCACAATTTTTATATCAGTATTACGGCCGCTTTCATATAAAGCCCTGACAACATTGCGGCCTATACGGCCAAAACCATTAATTGCAATTCGTAACATAACACCCTTTAATTTAATGCAAGGTGAGTAAAACCACCCGACACTTTTTTAATAATAAATACCTTAGAACAAAGGCGCTAAAAAGCGCCTTTGTATATTAAAAAAGCTCTTAGTTTAAGCCTTTAGCAGCTTTAATAATTGCTTCTGCGGTGATATCGAAATATTTCAGCAATACTGCACCCGGAGCAGATTCACCAAAGGTGGACATGCCCACAACCGTTCCACCCAATCCAACATATTTATGCCAAAAATCCACATGAGCTGCTTCGACCGCTACACGTTTGGTCACAGACCTTGGTAATACAGACTCTCTGTATTCGGCATCTTGTTTGTCAAAAACGGAAGTACTTGGCATAGACACGACACGCACTGCCATACCTGTATCAGATAATTGTTCAGCAGCTTCGACGGTGATCCCTACCTCAGAGCCTGTGGCAATTAATATAACATCGGGTGAACCGACACAATCTTTTAATACGTAACCCCCTTTAGCAACATGAGATAATTGCTGTGCATTACGTGGTTGAGCAGGCAAACCTTGACGACTAAAGATTAATGCAGAGGGGCCATCTTTTCGCTCTAACGCAGATTTCCATGCAACCGCAGTTTCTGCAACGTCACAAGGACGCCATGTCGCTAAATTTGGAGTAAGACGTAAGTTTGCTATTTGCTCGATAGGTTGATGGGTAGGACCGTCTTCGCCTTGGCCAATAGAGTCATGGGTATAGACAAAGATATTTGGAATACCCATCAGTGATGCCATTCGCACTGCGTTGCGCGCATATTCCATAAACATTAAGAAAGTAGCGCCAAATGGACGGAATCCACCGTGAAGTCCAATCCCATTCATGATCCCACACATGCCAAACTCACGCACACCATAATAGATATAATTGCCGCTAGGATCCTCGGCTGAAATGCCTTTAGTACCAGACCAGATTGTAAGGTTTGAGCCAGCTAAATCTGCTGAACCGCCTAACACTTCAGGCATCAGAGTGGCGAAGGTTTCAATTGAGTTTTGCGAAGCTTTACGGCTAGCCACATTTTCAGATTTGTCTTGTGATTCTTGAATAAACGCATCCGCTTTTTCAGCAAAGTTAGCAGGTAAGTCGCCCGCTAAACGACGCGTTAGCTCTGCTGCTAATTCTGGGTGTGTTTGTTGGTATGCCACAAATTTTTCATTCCAGGCTTGTTCTTTTACTGCACCTGATGCTTTTGCATCCCAACCAGCATAAATATCTGCAGGAATATCGAAAGGAGCATAAGGCCAGTTTAAAAATTCACGGGCAGCTTTAATTTCTTCAAGGCCTAGGGGGGCTCCGTGGCAGTCGTGGCTACCTGATTTGTTTGGCGAACCAAAACCTATAATCGTTTTACAACAAATGAGCGTTGGCTTTGATGTTTCTGCTTTCGCCGCTGCAATCGCATCAGCAATAGCTTGAGGATCGTGTCCGTCTACATTTGCAATCACTTGCCACCCATAGGCTTCAAATCGCGCCGGAGTGTTATCAGTGAACCAACCTTCGACATGACCATCAATTGAAATACCGTTGTCATCCCAAAATGCGACTAATTTACCTAAGCCCAGAGTGCCTGCTAAAGAACATACTTCATGAGAAATACCCTCCATCAAACATCCGTCACCTAAAAAACAATAAGTAAAATGATCGACCACATCAAAATTTGGTTGGTTGAATTGTGCAGCTAAGGTTTTTTCGGCAATCGCCATACCCACGGCATTACTGACCCCCTGTCCCAAAGGTCCAGTGGTAGTTTCAACACCCGGCGCATAACCATATTCTGGGTGACCCGGAGTTTTAGAATGCAATTGACGGAAATTTCTTAACTCTTCAATCGGTAATGCATAACCAGTCAGATGTAACAGAGAATAGATCAACATCGAGCCGTGGCCGTTAGATAATACAAACCTGTCTCTGTTAGCCCAATCGGGGTTGCCTGGATTATGCTGCATATGATCTGCCCACAATACTTGCGCGATGTCAGCCATTCCCATGGGTGCACCTGGGTGACCTGAGTTGGCTTGTTGAACGGCATCCATACTAAGGGCGCGAATGGCGTTGGCGAGTTCTCGACGTGTTGACGACATGTGGTCTCCTGACTGATCCGATAATTATGAATATCCGCAAATGGACATTAAAAAGGTTAATTTTAGCTATACATTTTGTATTAGCCAACAACTAACTGCAATGTTAAATACTCGATGAATCAGTATTTCCCTATCACTTTTGTTTACACCTTAGCAGAATAAACTTCATAGACGTTTGGACGTCTAGAAGTAAAGACTAGTATTTTGTATTTGGATAGTTAAAATACTCACATAAACCTGTATAACGACACTCAAGCAAGGCGCTTTTATGACCTCACATTTATTTACTTCTGAATCAGTATCCGAAGGACATCCTGATAAAATCGCGGATCAAATTTCTGATGCTGTTTTAGATGCCATATTGACACAGGACCCTAAGGCAAGAGTGGCCTGCGAGACCTTTGTCAAAACAGGTATGGTGTTAGTGGGTGGCGAAGTCACGACTTCGGCATGGGTAGATATAGAAGAAATCACCCGAAAAACAGTCAGAGAAATTGGCTATGTTCATTCAGATATGGGGTTTGATGCAGACTCTTGCGCAGTATTAAATGCAATAGGTAAGCAATCTCCTGATATTAATCAAGGTGTTGACCGCACTTCACCAGAAGAACAAGGTGCCGGAGACCAAGGTTTAATGTTTGGTTATGCAAGCAACGAAACAGATGTGTTTATGCCTGCACCTATTACTTATGCCCACCGCTTAGTAAAACGTCAGTCCGAAATACGTAAGAATGGCACACTCAGTTGGTTGAGGCCTGATGCAAAAAGCCAAGTGACTTTTATCTACGAAAATAATCAACCCGTTGCTATTGATGCAGTGGTGCTGTCAACTCAACATGATGAAAGTATTAGCACAGCAGACCTTCGCGAAGCTGTGATGGAAGAAATTATTAAACCAGTATTACCCGAAAAGTGGCTGAGTAAAAAGACCAAATTTTTTATTAACCCAACAGGTCGATTTGTCATTGGTGGTCCAATGGGCGACTGTGGTTTAACTGGTCGTAAAATAATTGTTGATACCTATGGCGGCATGGCAAGACACGGTGGTGGTGCATTTTCTGGTAAAGATCCATCAAAAGTAGATAGATCAGCCGCTTATGCAGGGCGTTATGTAGCAAAAAATATAGTAGCGGCTGGACTGGCCGATAAATGTGAAATTCAATTGTCTTATGCCATTGGTGTAGCAGAACCTACATCTATTAGTATTGAGACCTTTGGCACCAGTAAGGTTTCGGAAGACTTATTGGTTAAGTTGGTGCGTGACAACTTCGAACTTAGACCTTTTGGGCTGCTTAAGATGCTCGACTTAGAACGACCTATCTATATGGCAACTGCAGCCTATGGACACTTTGGAAGAGAAGAGTTTCCTTGGGAAAAAACAGATGTTGCTGCACGCCTCAAAGCAAGTATTTAAAGAGCTCGATTCTGAATAGGTATAGCCTCATGTGAGGCTATATTTGCTTACAGTTTTTAGAATTCAGGATGTTTTTGAATCGCATATTCACATGTCGATACAAGTTGAAGTCTTATTCTCACATACCGATTACTGATTCTCACTCTCCCCATGACTACAGATATATATGCTACAATTACTCTGAAATTAGTTCCTTCAACTGCCGCCTATCAGTATTACCCCCAAACACAGTGGTAAGAAAACCACAAAAATTTCATCAATAATAGCGCCTACTAGCATATCCTGATCATTAGCTTGCACTTTATTAAGTTCCCCGTCTACATAACCTAAGCAGCACCCTCGCTCTCATATAATTTAAATTTAATTTTTTATACGTCTCTACTCAGTCATAAAATTTAATGACAAATTAATTATTAGCTTGATATGAAGCGCATACAGTTAAAAAATCACGATTAATAGTGTTCAGTGAACAACGGGAAGATTGTGCATGGTAGTGTCAACTTAAAATTTAGTTTAGGAATTTATAAAAATAACGACATTAATCCGAACAGATACTTAATCGATTCCCTAAATCAAGGTATGATCGAACTATAACTAGACTGAATAAAAAAAATCCATGGGATATATCCAAAACTTTTGCTTAATCATTATCGTTGCGATATGTCTTTCATCCTGCGCTAAATCTCCTCTAGGGCGTAATCAACTCAAATTATATTCAAGCTCTCAGTTAGCAGGAATGGGCGAACAAGCTTTTGCCATTATGAAATCAGAACAAAAGGTGTCTAGTCAGCCAGTATCTAATCAGTATGTAAAATGTATTGCTGACGCTATTACGCAACATGTACCAAAATCAGTGTATGCAGGTGTTTGGGAGTTAGTGGTGTTCGACTCACCACAAATTAATGCGTTTGCCTTACCAGGGGGTAAAATGGGTGTATACACAGGACTTATTGAACTGACAGAAAATCAACATGAGCTTGCTGCGGTTATTGGCCATGAAGTAGGTCATGTCATTGCTGAGCATGGTAATGAGAGAATGTCGAGTAGTGCTCTTATAGGCATGGGAATGGAAGTCACTAATCAGTTATTAAAGGCTAATGAAATTGCAAGTAGTAATATGATCATGGCTGGCTTGGGTTTAGGTGTTCAAGTTGGCGTACAATTACCATTCGGTCGAACTCATGAATCAGAAGCAGATCTAATTGGGTTAGACCTAATGGCAAAAGCAGGCTTTGATCCTCAGCAGTCAATTAATTTATGGCAGAACATGTCCAAAGCCAGCGGAGACAAGCGTCAACCAGAACTACTATCCACACACCCTCATCCAGAAACGCGTATTAAAAATTTAGCTGACAATATGCTAAAAACTATGGATAAGTATCATTTGGCAAAGAATAAGCCAAACTGTAAAATTTAGCGTTTATTAAGACATATAAAATGCCACACTATTAAATACTAGCGTGGCATCTTTATGTCTAATAAAGCCTAACCTTCTTTATGTACATGTAAATCCATTTGCGGGAATGGAATTGAGATACCTTCAGCATCAAAGCGCAATTTAACGGCTTCAGTAAAGTCGAACTTCACAGCCCAAAAATCTGCAGTAGCAACCCAAGGACGCACTACAAAATTAACACTACTATCAGCCAATTCTCCCACTGCAACAGTTGGAGCTGGCTCTTTTAAGATCCGCTCATCAGCAGCAAGCATTTCCTTTAGAATCTCCTTAGCTTTTTTCAAATCACTGTTATAACCAATGCCTACCACCATATCCACTCGGCGTGTTTCTTTAGCAGAGTAGTTAGTAATATTGCCACCATAAATTGCACCATTTGGCACGATGATCTCTTTGTTATCAGCTGAAGTCATAATAGTCGTAAAAATGCTGATACTTTTAACCACACCCATTGCCCCACCAGCTTCAATAAAATCACCTGCTTTAAATGGTTTAAACACCAGTAACATGACACCCGCTGCAAAATTCTGTAAGGAGCCTTGCAACGACAGACCAATAGCTAAACCAGCTGCAGCTAAAATGGCGGCTAACGAAGTTGTATTGACATTTAATTGATCTAATGCAGCAATAATAACGAACAACATCAACACTGCTCTTGCAATCGCTTTAACAAAATCAATCAACATATCGTCATATTGGGAACGTGTCATTATCTTGCTAAGCAGATTCACTAACACGCTAACAATCACCTTACCAATAAAGTATATGGCAATCGCCATGACAATATTAATTCCCCAAGGAATAACATAGGTATCCATCATCTGAGACATTTTTTCCGTGTCAAATCCAAACATTTTTATCTCCAACCTTTTTAATAATTAAATAATACGACGATTATGATGAACTTATTAATACTCAGATTATAATAGTTTAAAGGTTTTATTTATCAATAAGACTACAGACTTCTTTTAATAGTTTTTTAGTTCCGATTAAAGCGCTTCATAAATGTGTCATTTAACTAGCTTAAATTTACTCTTGTGTTGAGTTCGCCACTCAACTCGTTTGATTAAAGTCAATTTTTTAAACATAATTGAAACAAGTGTTATGGTTGCCGTAGTGAGTTTATCTAATATTTTTAAAGGAATAAGAATGTTACAATTCACTCAATTAGTGGTTTCTTTGGTTTTACTTTTATTATTTTCAATCTCTGGAGAAAAGGGGAAAACCACTAAAAATGCTAATGGCATAATCCAAAAAAATGTCATCTCAACGTATTGATTCGACAGAAGTAATTCAAATTAACTTAGTAAAAATAAGAAACTAGACGAAACTAAAACACTTTTCGATGGTTAATACTCTATTGTTTATTAATCCCGCTTTTTATTCCTTATTTAATTTTCACACTGTTGATACAATTTATAAAAAACTAACCGAGTCACCACATGCGCATCAGCAGAGTTTATTACCCTTTTGAGTTGTCTATCGATACTTACGTCACATTAACAGATGATGCGATTAATCACGTGGCTAATGTTCTACGCGCTAAAAGTGGGCAAGCAGTCGTGTTATTCAATGGTGATGGAAGCGAATATAGTGCCCAATTCTTTGAAGTGACCAAGCGTAAGGTAATTGTTCACATAGATTCAAAGATTTCAATCAGCATAGAATCGCCACTTAGTATTCATCTAGGACAAGGTATTTCTCGAGGTGATAGAATGGAATGGGTGATCCAGAAGTCAGTCGAATTAGGTGTCACTGAAATCACGCCACTTATTACTGAACGCTGTGGTGTAAAACTAAGTCATGACAGGTGGTCTAAAAAACATGAGCAATGGCAAAAATTAGCCATAGCAGCCTGTGAGCAATCTGGCAGAAATGTATTACCGGTGTTACATGCGCCTAGTTTATTTTCAGATTGGGTAAATTCATCCACCAATCAAGTCCGCCTTACCTTACACCCAAGAGCTGAAAAAGCATTTAGACATGTGTCTATACCTCCTGCTGGAGCCAGGTTACTGATTGGTCCAGAAGGTGGTTTTTCAGACCAAGAAATTTACAAAACCGAACAAAATGGATTTCAAACTATTCAACTGGGACCAAGAGTTTTACGCACTGAAACAGCTGCAATTGCTGCCATATCTGCTCTGCAGGCAATACACGGGGATCTATAGAAAGTCTGATACCTTTACAATTACTCAAAAAATAATGGTTAATTGGCTATGCGTAGCACTAAAAAAAATAATAAATCCATGCAACTTATCTCTAACAAAACAATAAAAGATATATTGCCTTAGCCTCACATCCTATATTGGATGATGCACGCGATTGTGCGATGTAAAGTTGCGGGTTAAGTATTTATATCTGTAACAACATCGCTATGAAAGTACTTTGAGCAACATTGATTGTCGGTCTGAATTAGGCAAAAGGGTAAAGCCTACTATTGCATATATTATATAAGCACCGCCTTCTTGGTATTAATACTTCATCACTCAAAATTAAAATGCCTGCTAAATTAGCAGGCATTTTAATTTTGGCTGTGGGCAACTGCCCGTTAATTAATGCAGAATTCTGGTCTTAATTGTGCCATCAATTTTTTGTAGCTGCTCAAATGCTGCTTCTGCATCATCGGTTTCAACATCAATTACTACGTAACCAATGTTTTGATTGGTTTGTAGATATTGCGCCGTAATATTCAAACCTTTTTGCGCAAATGCTTGGTTGATTTGAGTTAACACTCCTGGCGCATTTTTATGAATATGTAATAAACGTGAGCGATCAGCTTGTTCAGGCAAAGATACTTCTGGAAAATTAACGGCCGACAAGGTCGAACCATTATCACTGTATTTAGCGAGCTTTCCGGCAACTTCGACACCAATATTTTCCTGGGCTTCTTGAGTACTTCCACCTACGTGGGGTGTCAAAATAACATTATCAAACTGGGTCAGAGGTGATTCAAAAAGCTCGTTATTTGACTTTGGCTCTATTGGGAATACATCGATGGCTGCACCAGCCAATTTACCACTTTTCAGGGCATCTACCAAAGCATTTATATCAATAATAGTTCCTCTGGCAGCATTCATTAGGATTGCACCATCTTTCATCATACCCAACTCTTTAGTACCGATCATATTTTGAGTTTGTGTGGTCTCAGGTACGTGAAGGGTGACTACATCGGAAGTATTCAACAGCTGTTTTAACGTTTTAACTTGTGTTGAGTTACCTAACACTAATTTGTTTTCAATATCAAAAAACTGTACTCGCATTCCAAGATGCTCGGCCAAAATACTTAATTGCGTACCAATGTGGCCATAACCAATAATACCTAAAGTTTTACCCCGCGCTTCAAAAGAGCCCACTGCGCTTTTATCCCAAATGCCCTTATGTGCCTTAGCATTTTTTGCAGGCACACCACGCAAAAGCAAAATGATCTGAGCAAGAGCCAACTCAGCAACTGAACGAGTATTTGAAAAAGGCGCGTTAAAAACAGGTATACCTCGCATTTGCGTAGCCACCAAGTCAACTTGGTTAGTCCCAATACAAAAACACCCTACAGCTACTAACTTATTAGCCGCGACAATAACCTTCTCATTCAGCTGTGTTCTGGAACGAATACCCACAAAATGTACGTCTTTAATTTTGGCAATCAATTCATCTTCAGGGAGTGATGTTTTTAAATACTCAATGTTTTCATACCCATTAGCATGAAGAGTATCCAAGGTACTTTGATGAAGACCTTCAAGTAGTAATATTTTGATTTTTTCTTTCGGCAACGACACTTTGCTCATGATGTTCCTACGTGACAGTTAACTTGAGACATCTGGACGTCTATTTGGTGGGAAAATAGCAGAAATCAGTATATTTAGAAAGGCAATAATGACTAAATCCATATTAAAAAAGTGGATTTATAGTTATTGTTTATACACAAAGTGCTTAACGGCTTAGTTAGCTGCCAATTATTGCAGCGATAATTCGAGGAGAATACTAGTGGCAGTCACGGCCTACAAAACCTTATTTAGTGAATATCACAGTGGCCCAACTTCTTTTATCCATATGTTATCTAAGCCTATTGCACCAATACGTGACGTAGATTTATACCAAGACGACGCAGATAAATTAAAAGAAGCAGTGGACAAATCCGCAAAAAAATCAACACAAAGCTGATTTTTTTGGGGTCCATAACACTGATAAGGCCATTCAACTAAATCAACTTGCTTACCATACTAAAGAGTCCGTGTGTTTCATTGACTGTCAACGATTGGTCGATAACTATAAGGGAGAAACTGAGACATACCTATCAAAACTCACAGCACAAGCTGAATCAGAAAGTTGGATATTATTCTTTGATAAAGCTGACACTTTATTCTCTAAATACTCAGATGTTAAAAATGAACTTCACGAATATACCAATCAAGAAGTCAGTTATGTTCTCAAACGTTTATCGCAGTACCCTGGTTTATCAATACTTTCGCTGACTGAAAAGCCTATAGTGGAAATGCTCCAATATGCGGTAAATAGTATAATATCATTTCGCTAGTGCCACTTGCGATTGTATTGATCTACCCCGCCCCCGGAGCTAAAGAAATATTATCAATTAATTGAAGTACATCAAGATTAGCTAATGCCAACTGGCACCTATGATGATTTTGAGTTTGTTCCACTGAACAATCCACCTGCCATTGCCTTAATACGTAAGCAGCAACGGCAGCTCTTAATTGTATCGAAAGCATCCCATCTGTCATGTTGTAATCCATCTCTATCGCCTTCGACTGCTTAATAGTAGGATGGGGAACAATCACAATATTCACAATTTGTTGCCATTGCTGGTCATAAGGACTGGCTTCATGCACATGAACAGCCCCTTGGATCAAATCTATAAAAGTAAAACGGGTTGACACAAAATCCCGAAAACGATTACTCTTTCGATCATAAGCACGCACATGCCAGCGATGACCATTATTGATAATTGAGTGAGGCACTAACGCTCGTTCTGTTTCACCGGATGATACTGAAACATAACCACACTTCACCCCTTGTTTATTATGAATAGCTCGCATGATACTGGCAATTATTGCTACATTCGGATGTATCAGCCTGACCGCATCAAAACACTGCTCAGATGGCTGGACACCAGTTGAAATACCATTACCAAAACCGCGACTGAGGGAAGTTAAAATCACCTCTGGATCATGTTTATATATTGGCTGAAAGACATCTGTTCTATGATAACTTTTGGTTTGATGTCGCAAGATAAGATTATGTGGGGCAAGTTCTTTATAAGTACTGAAGTCTCGTGTACTGGCAGCCAACCCTGTTTTAAAACGTTGGATCAAATCTGTACGGGCAATATGACCAAAAAACTGCAGACTAAAATCAATAAATGCCAAACGGTCTGATTGTGCATGGGGTAACTCTGCCAGCTTTTTTTCTATTTGTAATTCATTTAAATTATTTTGGTATTCCATCAAGATAGACTCATAATGACTAGATCATAAGAGATTAAAGTATTCCCCCCTTCAATACAATCATTATGATTACATCAATAATATAACTCATTCACATTAAACATGATGTTTTACCATATAAAATATCATTCCTGAGTTGAAGGTAATGTCGTAGTTCAAGTTCCCATTATCCTCGGACACAATAAACATTATAAATTAAAAGATTAGATAACAATCCACTTATGGCGCTAAAAATAGCTTTTAGCTATATACCAAGAGTGATTGAGTGACTAGATATGAATATGATGATCGCTATCAGGACATTTTGAACCACATAGAAACGGAGCGAGAAACGCGACTCATTATCGATGTAGAACCAGAGAAAGTATCTGGTAAAATAAACCCAGCCCCCCCCGCATTCAATTATTAATACTGCTCAATCAGAAATTGTCTGTGATCAGTTTGGTGTATTCGTCGGTATCTTAGAAAAAAAGATAACAAATAAATTAAAAAGTAAACGTGCAAATATTGCGTAATTTGAGGAATCTGCAACTAGATAACACCTGCTGCTTTGTATAACTGAAGATGTACTTTAACTAATGCTTTTATGTTTCGTTGATAACCACCACCTATTACCGCTGCAACAGGTAAACCTTTACGTTTGCAAATATCAAAAACCATGCAGTCTCTTTGATACACCCCTTCAGTACTGATGCTTAAATGCCCCAAATCATCATTGATGTGAATATCGACCCCCGCATCATAAATGACTGCATCAGGTTGACAAGTATTAATGGCCAAATACAAAGCACTGTCGACTGTGTCTAAATATTCGCTATCTTGTGTTCCTTTAAGCAAATTAAAGTCCATATCTGAGTGTTGTTTTCGGTACGGGAAGTTTTTCTCTGCATGAATAGAAACCGTATAGATTTGGGTATGGTTTTCAGCTAACTTCGCAGTCCCGTCGCCTTGATGTACATCACAGTCGAAAATAAGTACCTTATCAATCTTAGGACTTTTCAGCATAGTCAAAGCAGCTAAGTACAAATCGTTAAAAAGACAAAAACCAGAACCATAATTAGCAAATGCATGATGATAACCCCCAGTCAAATTTAATGCTTTACCATGCTCTAAGGCTAGTTCGGCACTTAACACAGTGCCGCCTACAGCTGTTAATGAGCGCTGAATAAGCTGAGCAGACCAAGGAAAGCCGATACGCCGCATTGCCTTTGCATCCAGATTTCCAGTAAGGAGTTGTTGTACATATTGTGGATTAAAGACTTTGCATAAGTCTTTTGGAGAAACAGGAGTTGGCCTGAAAAAGCTATCATCTGTCACTCCCTGAGTAGCTAATGCATTTCGGATACCTTGATATTTTTCAGTAGGGAAACGATGACGTACAGGTAAGTCAAGTTGGCTATAAATAGGATGAAATACCAGTGGGATCATAATATTGGTCGATTATTGTTTTAGAATGAATATGTACTATTAATGGACAATATCAGTTCAAAACACGTTAAAGTATTTTAAATTAACAAATAAACTATTTAGGAACAGATTGTGAGAACGATGCACACAGTGTTATATGCCTTTCTATCTTTTATCTTTGCCCTAACAACACAAGCAACAGAATTAGAGTATCAAGATAAACAGCAGTTACATGATATTCATCAACAGATATCTGCAAAACGTATTGAACAGGACATTCGTAAATTAGTTGGCTTTGATACTCGTCACACATTGTCTGAAACAAAATCGGACACGCGCGGAATAGGTGCGGCTAGGCGCTGGATCAAGTCTGAATTTGATAATATCTCTAAAGCCTGTGGTGGTTGTATAAAGGTATATTTCCAATCACAAACCATTCAAGGTGAAAAGCGTATTCCTGATGCGACTGAAGTAGTCAGTGTGATTGCGGTGCAAACGGGTAGCACTGATCCTAACCGCTACGTTATGATGTCAGGCGATATTGACTCTCGCATTTCAGATGTCATGAATTTTACTGATGATTCACTTGGCGCAAATGATAATGCTTCTGGCGTCGCAGGCATCATAGAAGCAGCACGCGTGCTTAGCCGATACAAGTTCAACAGCAGTATTGTTTACGCCGCTCTGGCTGGCGAAGAACAAGGACTATTTGGTGGGAAAATATTAGCTGAAACAGCAAAAAAGAAGGATGGCGTTTAAAAGCAGTGTTAAATAACGACATGATTGGCAATATTGCCGGCATAAATGGCGTTATCAACAATACCACAGCTCGTATTTTTGCGGAGGGCACTCGCTACACCGAAACAGATGCACAAGCACGCACACGCAGGTATACGGGTGGCGAAGTAGACTCTCCTAGTCGCAACTTGGCTCGTTATATTGATTTAATGGCTGACAGATATATTCCTAACTTAGATACTATGGTTGTTTATCGTTTAGACAGATTTGGCCGCGGCGGACATCATCGCCCTTTCAACGATTTAGGTTATCCAGGTGTACGTATTATGGAAACTAACGAACATTACGATCGTCAACACCAAGACCTCCGAGTAGAAGATGGGGTGAAATATGGCGATACCATAGACGGTGTTAATTTTGATTATGCAGCTAAACTCACCGCTTTAAATGCTGTGTCGCTGGCTGGCATGGCGTGGGCGCCCTCTCCACCAGCAAAGGTAACGATAAAAGGTGCAGTCCAACCCAGTACTTCATTGAGCTGGGCGGCACTAGAAAAAAGCCAAAACAAGCAGCTCGCTGGATACAAGATTTATTGGCGTTACACCGACTCACCGCAATGGCAATACAGTAAATTTATCGGTGACGTTACCCAATACACATTAGAAAATGTGGTAATAGACAACTACTTTTTTGGTGTCGCCAGTGTGAGCAAAGAGGGTTTTGAGAGTCCTGTGGTGTTTCCCGGTGCTGCAGGCTCTTTTGATGACTAATAAAGCAAGCAATATATAGAAAATAACAAAGCGGTAATATAGTTTAAGATATTATTTTCTCTAACTATGCACGGATCTGTTCGTCGCTCATAAACCAAATATTTCTCGGTCGTTAGTGATGCTTCACCCATCGGCCTATAAGCATAAAGCTGAGTTGTCGCGATACCAATTTCTGCACCTAGCCCGAGTGCACTACCATCAGAAAAACGCGAAGAATCACACCCATCTTGCGAATTTGCAATCCATTAGGACGATTGTTGACCACTCATTTAGCACCAATGGGGCCTGCCAAACCAGCAATAACTTTAATTGATAATGCCATAGCTACAATTCTTTCATCATTTAAGGTGAGCCTGTCAATTATCGAATTGCTCAAATTATTTTCTTTGCCTGCACTAAGTCTTATTTACATGCGGTAAGAATTGTTTGCTTTTTTCACGCAATGTCGTATCTATAACAACCACTACCTAGTTTTAATTGACTCCCCTAAAATGGCTAACACCTTGGATGCTTAAGCCGTACTTAGTGTGAACGTTCTTATCATGCTCATAATGTCTCTAACAGGGCGACATGTTTATCTGAGATAATCGGGCCAGTTTGTTCTTGAAAATCACTCGCAAAATTTTTATCTTCTTGATTAGTAATAAAATTCAATAAACAACTACTGTAGTTTGATTTAGCTTTTGCCAACTTAGTACCATCATGTTTGCGTACCAATATCGTATCACCTACGGCAAATTCACCTTTAACCTCTATTAAGTCGTCACTGGTGAGCGCTTCACTGTGCGCGTCTAGTTTGGCGGTAAAGTTATCTTCAACTATCACTTCACCCTGAGCGGTAGATGTATGTGTCATCCAGTGTAAATGTTCTTTCATTGGAGAAGGATCGGATGAGAAATGTGTGCCCGGGTTTTCGCCGTTTAGCAACTTGGTAAATGACAACTTATTAAAACCATTCACTATATAGGTATCAATACCGTGCAAGGTCGCTTTTTGAGCTGCTTCTACTTTAGTTATCATGCCACCTGTGCCAACTGCACTGGTCGCGCCATCTGCCATGGCCAAGATGTCTGCTGTTATCTCTGAAACACTTGGAATGAGAACAGCATCATGGTGTTTATTTGGATTTTTGTTGTAAAGACCGTTTATGTCAGAACAAATAATCAAGGCATCAGCGTCAGCGGCAGCAGCGACTATTGCAGATAAATTATCATTATCTCCAACTTTCAATTTGTCGGTCACTATGGTGTCATTTTCATTAATAATCGGCAGAACATCATGCTCGAGTAAAGTAAATATTGTCTCTCTAACACTTACGTAACGTTCTCTGTCTCGCAAATCGCAACGTGTCAGTAACATTTGTGCAGTGGGAAAATTAAATAGCTTTTCCCATGTTCCCATCATCTCAGCTTGGCCTGCAGCAGCCATGGCCTTTTTTATTGGAATAGTTTGTTGTAACTCATCTGGAAATAAGTGTGATCCTGCGGCAACCGAACCTGATGACACTAACACCACTTCGATACCTTGAGAACGACAGCTCACTATAAATTGCGCGATACTGATTAAATATTCGCTACTACAGCCCTTTCCATGTGGCGCAATCAATGCACTTCCAACTTTTATGACAATACGTTTCCAATTAAATCTATTCATGTAATTAATTATTACCTTGCGTTGTTCAACGCTTGTATTTTGATGCAGGCATAAGTGCCATTCTTAATGATTTATTCTGTTGATATGCCCCATCGCTTGAGCTTTATCTTTTTTGAGGTAGGTTAGTAACTTATTGCTCGAGAACCGTCAGTGTTGATAACAGTTGGCTTGTCTTACAGACAATATTTTTTATTATTGCAGTTTAAAACCACGAACAAATTCATCAGCAATTTAAAGCAAAAATATTCAACAAAAACCTAGAGAGGTTGATGCCCTACTTTTGGACTTTTAATAGCTACTGATGTGTCTGATTTGCTCGAAAGCTGCATTTTTAACTTATTTAAAAATTTAATTAAAATTAAGTAGCAAACTAATGATTCGTACTCTAACTATATAATCATCGCAAATCCACTTCATTCCGAGTATATCATAGTTTAAAGGCTAATAAACTAGATAGAGTTGAACTTTTTATCACACCCCAAAAATCAAATGATGAATAAAAAAATTGAACTCCACGTTAATTACTCATACATTAAGCGGCATTATTTGCTGGTGATGAATAGTATTATCTCTCACCTTTCAAAGATGTTTAAAGGTAAGTGTTATGCAAAAATATGAAGAGTTATTGGTTTCCTTAAGAAAGGTAATAAGGGCTATAGATCTTTATTCCAAAAAACTGTCCAAAGAAAGTGGGTTGACCAGTCCTCAACTAATTGTGCTTAAGGAAATTGATCAACATGCAGGCTATATGGTCAAGGATATTGCTCAAAGTATTAATCTTAGCTCAGCCACTGTGACGAGTATTTTAGATCGACTTGAGGCACGTGCTTATGTCATCAGAGAGCGTTCGATAACAGACAAACGTAAAGTAGGGTTACACCTCACTGAACAAGGAAAAACCGTCATCAAAAATGCTCCTCGTCCACTACAAGCACATTTTATTAATCGCTTTGAAAAACTGCAAGATTGGGAGCAAACCCAATTAGTTTCAACCATGCAGCGTATTGCATCCATGATGGATGCAGAGAACTTAGATGCAGCGCCAATGCTAGAAGTGGGTGCAATACAGGAAATTACTGAACCATAGTAGTCTAGAACACTAAGACCTTCGTAGTAACTCATTTACAAGGCCGTCTATTCATGCAGAAAAAGACAGATATAGCCTCTATCCCAAAGAGTCGATTAAGTCGTTTCGGTAAACTCGGATCCTTAGCAGGGCGAGTGGCTGGAAACATGCTGGCTGAAGGTGTCAGCGAATTAGCCAAAGGCAATCGGCCTAAAATGAAAGATTTACTGTTGACACCCGCAAACGCCATGCGTGTGGCCGATCAACTTGCGCAAATGCGTGGTGCAGCAATGAAAGTCGGTCAAATGATATCTATGGATGCAGGTGATATGTTACCTGCCCAGTTAACGGATTTATTAGCTCGATTGCGCTCAGACGCCAAGTCTATGCCAGAAAGGGAGCTAATTAGCTTATTAGAAGCAGGATGGGGTGCAAACTGGCAGAAAAAGTTTATCCAATTTCCGCTGCAACCAATCGCGGCAGCCTCTATAGGCCAAGTACACAAGGTCATCACCCAAGATTTCAGACGCTTGGCGATTAAAATTCAGTATCCAGGCATAAAACAAAGCATCAACAGCGATGTGGATAACGTGGCCACTTTAATAAAAATGACGGGATTGCTCCCCAAGGGGATGGATATTAAACCGTTATTGGCCGAAGCTAAAAAACAACTTCACGATGAAGCAGATTATGCCCTTGAAGGACGATATTTAGACCAATATGCCGCGGTGATTGAAAATGATGATGCCTTTGTTATACCGGTTTTAGATAAAGAATTTAGCTCAGATACTATTCTTGCTATGAGCTTTGTAGACGGCATCCCGATAGAGCAGTTGGTTGATGCACCACAAGAAACCCGCGATCAGGTCATGAGCCAACTGATGCGTTTATTTTTTAAAGAATTATTCGATTTTCAGTTGGTACAAACCGATCCAAACTTTGCCAATTACCAATATGATCAAGATACCCAAAAAGTTGTCTTATTAGATTTTGGCGCGACCCGCGTTTACACACCACAGATGGCTGAAAGTTATCGTCAGCTGATGCAAAGCGCCAGCAAACATGAAACACAAAACATCCGTCAAGCGATATTAGATATAGGTCTAATCAGGCAGGATTTGCCAGAGAAAGTTCAGCAAAACATCACTGATTTGGCTTACATGGCCTGCGAGCCTTTATACGGTGAATCCCCTTACGACTTTGCAGCCTCTGACTTGTCCTCCCGATTACAAAATCAAGGCATGCAACTGGGGTTAGAGAAAGAGTATACACACACACCATCCGCCAATGCGATTTTTTTGCATCGCAAACTGGGTGGATTATTTTTATTAGCAATAAAATTAAAAGCAAAAGTGGATATGCAAAGCCTATTTGCGCCCTATAATAATGTTTAATCAGCAGTTCTAAAAGACGTTTATATGCTCATTCAACTCGCCCCAGTTCAAGCTCGACTTATTGGTGTATTACTCGAAAAAGAAGTAACTACACCAGATCAATATCCGCTATCGCTTAATGGTTTAATCTTGGGTTGCAACCAAAAAAGTAACCGTGACCCCGTAATGAATTTAAGTGAGTCTGAGGTGCAAAACGCTTTAGATGAACTCAGACACAAAAAGTTAATATTTGAACATACCGGCACGGGGAGCAGAGTTGTCAAATACAAACATCGTTTTTGTAATACCGAATTCAGTGATTTAAAGTTTAGTCGCCAGCAATTAGCTATTATCTGCGTGATGTTGCTACGCGGCCCGCAAACTCCGGGGGAACTCAGAACACGCACCAACCGCTTGGCAGAGTTTGACAATGTGAATGAAGTAGAAGCCACGTTACATAAATTGCACCAGCTAAACGATGAACAATTAGTGGTGAAACTAGACCGCGAACTTGGTAAGCGGGATGCTCGTTATGCACACTTATTTAGTGGTGATGAAGGATTGCAGAAAGCAGCAAACACGACCACAACAAACTCATCTCAAGATTTAACATCAGTCTCCCCTCAAGCCATAGAGCGCATTACAAGATTGGAACAACAAGTAACTGAATTAACTAGTCAATTAGCAGAATTAAAGGAACTTGTAGATATATTGAGCGAATGAATAGACCCACGTTAATAGTCGATTTGTTGTGGTTGAATTAACCGGACACTTCAATAAAGGATTATAATCCTGTTAATTGAGGTGAATATGACTAAACGAACAAATAAACATTATCCCGCAGAATTTAAACAAGAAGCGGTCGCTCTGGTAATAGAGCAAGACTATCCAATCGTACAAGCTGCTGCATCTTTAGGTGTGACAGACAAACTACTTTACAACTGGGTAGCTAAGCATAAGAAACAGGCACTAGGTGACGTGTTGTCTGGCGATGAACGAGCAGAGTTAATTCAACTCAGGAAAGATAGTAAACGTCTACAAATGGAGCGTGAAATCCTAAAAAAGGCAAGTGCCTTCTTCGCGAAAGAAATGAAGTAAGATATTCTTTTATAAGTGAGCTTGATGCTAAGTATCCTGTGTCAGTCGCTTGTAAAGTGATGGAAGTGAGTTCGTCAGCATACTACGCATGGCTAAAAAAACCTGGTGAACTCATTAGCGCTCAAATGCTAAGACTGTATCGACGAGCCAAAGCATTATTCAAGGCAAGTCGAAACAGTTTAGGCAGCAGAGAGCTTGCTAAAGCACTACGCAAAGAAGGCTTTGAAATAACGCGGTATCGCGCCATTAAGTTAATGGAACGGCTTAAATTAGTTGTGACTCAGCGAATAGCTTATAAAGTGACAACCAAGCGCAAACACAGTGATGCTGTGGCTGACAACTTGCTAAATATGAATTTCAATCCTGTTGGACCCAATCAAATTTGGGCGGGTGATGTGTCCTATTTAAAGACTGGTGAGGGCTGGTTGTACTTAGCCATTGTCATGGATTTGTATTCACGCCGGATTGTAGGTTGGCATATATCAAAACGCATGACGCGTGATTTGGTCGAGCAAGCACTGACAAAGGCTCATAATTTACGCAAACCACCAAAAGGTTTGGTGTTTCACAGTGACAGAGGCTCTCAGTACACGAGTAAAGGCTTTAGAAATCTACTGTCGCGATTAGAGTGTCGAGCTAGTATGGGAGATGTTGGAGCTTGCTGGGATAATGCTGTTGTGGAGCGCTTCTTTGGAAGTTTAAAGCATGATTGGTTGTTTAAAGTACCGCAGCCCACTCGAACACATATGCGAGAAGATGTTGCTAGGTACATGAAATATTATAATGTTGAGCGACTACATTCAGCTAATTTGGATCAATCGCCAATTGAATTTGAAAACTCCTTTAGAAAAGTGTCCGGTTGGACTTGACCAGAACAATTTTATTGTGACTTGTATGGGCGGTGCCGCTAACTTTTAAACAGGTTATTTGATGAAGTCTAATTATTTTGGGGAGTCTGACGAGTCACAACAGTATGCCGACATAACATCCATGTGTGACTAGCAACAAGAGACTAAAAGCCACATAAAGTCGGTTATGATGTCTAATGAAGTGTCACAAGCAGTCAGCTAAGATACCCGAAATTCACTATAATTAGCGCCTGTTGCATAGACTATGCATAGCGTTTATCCTTTTATAAAGCCTTGTATAAACCCTCAACCACGAATGTACTGCAATGATATTTAATATGTTATCAAATGTACGCAAACGTTTTCCATCGCTGCTGGCGTTCCTGTACTTGGTCTAGCGGATATCGAACAGGCTTATTTAGGTATGTTTTATGCCAACAGCAAAAAGAATGCCAGCGTTTGAGTCAGGGGTTTTGACTAAAACGCTGGATTAGGCGCCGTGCGGTCTGGCTATCTTTTAATGGATGAGGCGTTACTGGAGATTTACAACGTTGCCACATGTAACGGGCCAAAACATCGCCTGCACCTGCAAACAATCATTTTGGCTTGGTGCATAGAAAAGGCTGGTGTAACAATCAACAACCCTTAAGATAAACCCCATAAAAAAACCAACAAAACTTATAAAGAGAACAACAGACAATGGCTATTGACGAAAGTTACAAAAAAACCAAAATCGGTGATCACGCCCTTAAGCCTGAAACAATGATGATGTCTTACGGTTATGACCCGCAACTCTCCGAAGGCTCCGTCAAGCCGCCTGTTTTTTTGACCTCCACATTCGCCTACCAAACACCAGAGGAGGGTGAAGAATTCTTTCACATCATGGCTGGCCGAAAGCCCGCCCCACAAGGCAGTGTTGGCGGCCTCATTTACAGTCGTTTCAATCATCCCAATGTCGAAATAATCGAAGACAGACTGTCTCTCTTTGAAGGCTCAGAGCGCTCTGTAGTCTGCTCCAGTGGTATGGGCGCCATTAGCGCAATACTTCTCGCTTATTTGCGTCCTGGTGACGTGATCGTGCAAAGCGCACCTTTATATGGGGGCACCGAAACACTTATCCGTAAATTTCTGCCCGAATTCAACATAGAAACTGGCGAATTTCATGAGGGTCTGGACGAGGCAGCTATGCTCAGCTCTCTGCGTGAAGCTAGCAAAAAAGGTCGAGTTGCCATGGTTTTCATTGAATCCCCCGCCAACCCAACAAACTCTCTTGTTGATTTCGAAGCGCTAAACCGTGTATTAGATATTATTGAAACAGAAACAGACCACCGCCCAATCAGTGTCTGCGACAACACACTCATGGGCCCTGTGTTCCAACAAGTGGTGCCCCAAGGTATTGATATGGCGATGTACTCCCTAACAAAATATGTTGGCGGCCACAGTGACCTTGTCGCTGGAGCTGTCTGTGGTAGCAGTGAAATGCTGCGCCCAGTTCGCGCCACGCGTGGCATTCTGGGTCTTAATCTCGACCCACATACGAGCTGGATGATCTCCCGCTCACTGGAAACCTTAAGCATTCGCATGGAACGTTCCGCTAATAGCGGCCGTAAAGTGGCACAATGGATTGCAGATAATACTTACATTACTGCAGAAGTTCTTCACCCTGATTTCATTGAAGATAAAGCTTACCAAACCGTTTATAAGCACCAATGTTCAGGACCTAGCTCAACATTTTCATTCGTGTTGGACGTGTCAAAATCAGACGCCTTTCGCCTGATCAACAACCTGTCCATTTTCAAATCGGCGGTCAGCCTCGGGGGCAGTGAAAGTCTTACCTGCCACCCAGCTAGTACCACGCATTCTGGCGTACCTGCTGACTTACGTGAGCAATTCGGTGTAACCGATGGTCTTATCCGCCTCTCAATCGGCCTTGAACATCCGGATGATCTCATTGCTGACCTCGATAACGCCTTTCGCAGAACCTTCAAGGATATAAATACTGCTTAACATCTAACGGTGTCATGGACAGAACCTGAATATGGATATGTATTTTCAGGTCAGTCAAATCAAGAAAAGAGGTGCCACTTGAATAGTGAGAAGATGATACAAGCCCTTAATCATAAGTTGAAAATCTGTCTCATATGTCTCCACTTGAGAATTAAGACACGCCTTAAATTCAGGTCAATCCATTGTCTGAAATGTGCTGTGAGCTTAATGGAGTCATTGGTTACAAAGCACTAGTATGGGTCTCTTTGAATGTTGAACTAAACACCATCAACCACTATCAGTTGTTGTTGATTTAAAAAAAGTAAATACCGACACAAATTACTCTTTATTAAATTTGAAACTCACATCCGCATTATAAATAAACGTTCAATGGCTTTTGGTTTATGGTTTATTGATCTTCCCCTGAAACTGTAGACACTTTTTACTTAGAAACCGAAGTAGGTAAAAGTGTTATGAATAAAAAATATCCCGATGAATTTAAACAAGAAGCCGTTCGCCAAGTGGTTGAAAAAGGCTATTCCGTACCTGACGTTTCTAAGCGTTTAGGTATATCCGATAAGTCACTCTACTACTGGGTGAGTAAGGCGAAAGTACCCGCCAGTCAATCCGCAGAGCAAGAAGAAATACGCCAGCTTAAGGCAGAGGTCAAACGCCTGACAGAAGAGCGTAACATCCTAAAGGAGGCCGCCGTGTACTTTGCAAGCGAGTCAAAGAAAAGTACACGTTCATAAAATCACGACTCCATGTTTACCGCGTTAACACTATGTGCAAGGTGTTAAATGTCCACCGCAGTGGTTTTTACGCCTGGTTGAAAGAGCCTCAATCTAATGCGGAAAAAGACAATGTACGATTGCTTGAACAGATTAAAGCCAGTTATGTGCAAAGTGGCGGTGTGTATGGCAGTCCACGCATCACACATGAGCTGCGTCGTTCGGGTGAAACATGCGGTGAAAACCGTGTGGCTAAGTTGATGAAGCAAGCCAAACTCAGAGCTAATATTGGTTATAAACGGCGCTACTTTAAGCCTTCTACGCCTCATATTGCAGCAGATAACCATCTACAGCAGCAATTTGTTGTGTGCGAGACTGATACCGCTTGGGTTGGAGATATTACTTACATCAAGACTTATGAGGGATGGTTGTATCTGGCTGTCGTATTGGACTGTTGTGGTTGAATTAACCGGACACTTCAATAAAGGATTATAATCCTGTTAATTGAGGTGAATATGACTAAACGAACAAATAAACATTATCCCGCAGAATTTAAACAAGAAGCGGTCGCTCTGGTAATAGAGCAAGACTATCCAATCGTACAAGCTGCTGCATCTTTAGGTGTGACAGACAAACTACTTTACAACTGGGTAGCTAAGCATAAGAAACAGGCACTAGGTGATGCATTATCTGGTGATGAACGGGCAGAGTTAATTCAGCTCAGGAAAGATAGTAAACGTCTACAAATGGAGCGTGAAATCCTAAAAAAGGCCAGTGCCTTCTTCGCGAAAGAAATGAAGTAAGATATTCTTTTATAAGTGAGCTTGATGCGAAGTATCCGGTGTCAGTTGCTTGTAAAGTGATGGAAGTGAGTTCGTCAGCATACTACGCATGGCTAAAAAAACCTGGTGAACTCATTAGCGCTCAAATGCTAAGACTGTATCGACGAGCCAAAGCATTATTCAAGGCAAGTCGAAACAGTTTAGGCAGCAGAGAGCTTGCTAAAGCACTACGCAAAGAAGGCTTTGAAATAACGCGGTATCGCGCCATTAAGTTAATGGAACGGCTTAAATTAGTTGTGACTCAGCGAATAGCTTATAAAGTGACAACCAAGCGCAAACACAGTGATGCTGTGGCTGACAACTTGCTAAATATGAATTTCAATCCTGTTGGACCCAATCAAATTTGGGCGGGTGATGTGTCCTATTTAAAGACTGGTGAGGGCTGGTTATATCTAGCAATTGTCATGGATTTGTACTCACGCCGTATTGTGGGCTGGCATATATCAAAACGCATGACGCGTGATTTGGTCGAGCAAGCGCTGATAAAGGCTCATAACTTACGCAAACCACCAAAAGGTTTGGTGGTTCACAGTGACAGAGGCTCTCAGTACACGAGTAAAGGCTTTAGAAATCTACTGTCGCGATTAGGTTGTCGAGCTAGTATGGGGGATGTTGGAGCTTGCTGGGATAATGCTGTTGTGGAGCGCTTCTTTGGAAGTTTAAAGCATGATTGGTTGTTTAAAGTACCGCAGCCCACTCGAACACATATGCGAGAAGATGTTGCTAGGTACATGAAATATTATAATGTTGAGCGACTACATTCAGCTAATTTGGATCAATCGCCAATTGAATTTGAAAACTCCTTTAGAAAAGTGTCCGGTTGGACTTGACCAGAACAGACTTGTTCTCACGCAAAGTGATTGGTTGGTCAATGCAACCGACTATGACATCAGATATTGTGATTAAAGCGCTGCTCATGGCCGTATGGCGACGACCCAAAGCAACACAGGTGATTGTTCATAGCGATCAAGGGAGCCAATATGCAAGCGGTGATTATCGAGATTTCCTAAAAGCGCATAATCTGACTCCGAGTATGAGCAGACGAGGACATTTGTCTGGATAATGCTGTTGCAGAAAGTTTTTTCCACTCGCTCAAGACTGAACGTGTAAAGCGAAAAGTGAACGCAACCCGAAGTGAAGCCAAAGCAGATTTGTTTGATTACATAGAAGTGTTTTACAATCGAACTCGACTGCATAGCCATCTTGGCCATGTGTCTCCAGATGAATATGAAATCATGTATTCACAGGCAAGCTAAGTGTCTATAAAATTGGGGGAAGATTATATGGTTTATTTAGTTTTCTATATGACTCTTAACAACACAATAAGATGTTTACGAAAAATAGATGCGCAAGGGGACAGTCAGATTTGTTTTGATTATCTCGGCTTTGAGCGAATTATAGTTTTTCAACCTTAATTATCTCTTGTAAATAGTCCTATAAATTTTTGAGCTGATTAGCCATTCGGTAAGATTAAAATATAAAAATGTAATTTTAAATAAGCCAAGTCCATTAGGGACACTGATTTTATTTTTCTTATGGCGTTCGTAAACGGCTATTTGAAAGGGAGAATCAATTGTTTTTTTATTATTTGGGACAAATGACACTTTATTTTTAAACGGTAAATTATGGAATGCATTGATTTGCTCATCATTAGCTTTCCAGTCATCACAAATTTTAAAAAAATAATTATCTTTATCCTGTATTTCTAACATCCTATTTTTTCTTTTTATCCACTTTTCTTTGGCTTCTTTACTGGTTTTGTAATGCACAAAATGTATTTCAACGTCCTCTAATACACCCATGGGATAAAACGATGTCTTAAATTGATAGGAATGTATGCTCTCTTCTTGAGGTTTAAACTTCAATTCCAAATTCATGTAATAATCAAAATTAGAAAGTAATTTAATATAACATTCGCCATAAACCCCCAAACCAACAAATGGACTGTTGTAAGGTCTGTCATACCATTGATATACCGCGCCTCCCCAACAGTTGTCAGAAATAATAACAAAATCTTTGTTTTTTAATAATTCTTGTTCTTTTTTAACAATTTCTTTTTTTTGAAACACTCTAATTTTACGAAGGAAGTAGGTGTTCAAGTTTCTTATAAAATTCATAAATTAGCATTTCGTATGTATGTATGCAGAATAATCGTAACACTGATTTCATCACTCAAGGTTTTATTTCTTAGCTATTCTTTTATGAGTCCGCTATCAAGTATTAAATAAAACAAGGTTCATAATTTAAAATTTATCGTTTGTGTTAAAAATACTTTAGCTGTAACGATAAAAAGCATTATTGATATATGCTCACCCTAGAAAGAGTTGGCACATTTCCTAGCAAAACCAGACTTAACTGGAGATAAACGCCAAAAGGGTAAAGGTGACACGTCATGTGACCATTAACACCACTATTCTCGAGTACTTATCTTGGAGCAATGTTGCACCATGACTCAAGTCGACTTAAGTGTGTAGCATGTGAAGGGCGATGGATCATTCGCCCTGACATTTTCATCAACTCGCTAAATAGCGGTTGAGCCACCATCAACAGGTAAAGTTACCCCAGTGGTAAAACCTGCTGCGTCAGAGCTTAAATACAATACAGCACCCACCACCTCGTCCACTTTACCTATTCGGCCGACAGGGTGCATCGCACCAATCGCAAGGGCTTTCTTTGCGTCACTTGCCACCGCACGACGATACATATTGGTATCAATTACAGCTGGGCAAATAGCATTGACTCGGATATTTTTTTTTGCATATTCAACTGCTGCTGACTTAGTGAGTCCCACTACAGCGTGTTTACTCGCAGCATAAATACTCATCTTCGGCGCAGCACCTAACCCGGCAATAGAAGCAGTATTGACTATCGCACCACCGCCAGTTTTAAGCATCATTTGAATTTCGTGTTGCATACACAACCATACCCCTTTGACATTAACGTTCATAATTTTGTCAAAAACGTCCTCACTGCCATCTGCCAATTTACCTGACTCGATATCAATACCCGCATTATTAAACGCAATATCTAGACGACCAAATGAGGTCTGGATAAAGTCGAAAAGGGCTGTCACCGATGATGCCTTACTGACGTCACAGGCATAGAAAGCGGCTTTGTAACCTTGGGCACAAAGACTCTTTGCCACTTGTTCTCCTTCCTTGTCTATATCTGTCAATACCACCTTGGCACCTTGTGCTGCAAAAGCCCGAGCGGCAGATTCACCAATTCCAGCGGCAGAGCCTGTGACTAATACAACCTTGTCTAAAAACCCATTCTGATTAACCATTTATGCATTCTCAATTTTTTAGTAGTCTGAAGACTATCAAGTCGAACCTAAAACAAAAAATTGGTTTTCTAGATGTTGTCCTATCAATAGAATGAATGCTTGAAAAATGCTTAATCACATAACTGATAACGTTGGCAGATAAATAACCGCTTATTAGGTTTAATCTGGTTGAGCATTTGCTCACCTTTTTGCTGAAATGTCTCCGCAAACTTTATGACTCGATTAGCATAGCTTTTTAACAATCTTTGTTTATTTTCCTCATCGATAAAACTGAAGGTTAATGAGTTTTCACCTAAACTAATCAACTCCTGCCATGATAAATTAAACTCCTTTACAGCCACATAGTATTCGTCTGTCATGGTCGAGTCCCACATGCCTCTGTCGTCGGTTGATAGTGCTACGGGTATACCTGTTCTTAAATATTCAGGGAAAGGGTGCTGATTGTATTGGCTGACAAACTCAAGTAATAAATTACTGATCAAATTAATTTCAACTAAATATCTATTGTCGCGCATTAATAACATAGTCTGAGGATCCGTAATCAGATTAACGCCATGACCGATACGGTCTGCGCCTAAGAGTAAAGTATCACGCACATGAAAGTTAGGCTCATCCACCTCCCCTGCATGAATGGCTAATTTGACTGCAGGTATAGTTTGTCGAAGTTCACGCAAGGTCTTTAAAAAACGCAATGGATAACCTTTATCATTGTCTTCTCTGCCAACCATATTAAGACCCACCAGCACATCTCGATTTCTATCAGCCAATCGATATATGCGCTTTAAGTTTTCTTCTGCATCGGGTGTAAATCTTAATAATGAATGTTGCAATCTTGCTGTCACACCAGATTCAACAGCATCGTTTTTCGTTAACCGCTGGCGAAATAAGTCTATAACGTCATCACCTCCATAAACACTGCCATCAGGTTTAAGTTGGTTAAATGCACTAATTTGAGTTTCTAAATAAGTCAGGCCCTCATCAGCAAAAGCCTGCATATTTTTGACTAACATTTCAGCCAGTAACGTGGGGTTACGCCCTAAATCATTAAGTCTTAACCAGTGCTTCTCAAAAAATTCTGAGCGTCCTTCAAAGGTCTTATCCAAGCGGATACTATGTAACCATGCTGTTTTTTGCTTATGATTTAATTCGCTCAACAAGTGGTACTCAGATTTTTCACACTGGCTTAATGCGTTGTAATGACTGTGTTGAATATTACGAAACAGTAAAGATTGCGGCGCCGAACCAAATTCATTTGTACCATAACCTTTACAATGCTTTATAACGGTGCGCGTATAATAACGATACCCCCCGTTTTGTTCAGGCTGAGTGGCCAATTCATACCACCACTCACTGAAGTTGGAGCCTCCTAGATGATGATGTAAATCACCACCTTTTGGCAGCAAATACAAAAAATTATAAAGCTGTTGGGGAGTAGCTGTTTGTTTAAATTCAGTAAACCAGCGGTCTGAATTGTTACTCCTCACGGAGCTAGAAAAAATAACCAAGACTAGGCTCAAAATACACAACATCAACTTTTCACTTCGCTGCTGCATTGCTCTTCCTGAAGTCAACCAATCATAAAAAAAAATGACCATGACATTATCCGTTCTCTGTAAGTCTATTCATTAATCTAAGCAAAAATTTGACCCATGAGTCAAATAACTTCAGCAATTTCTATTCTACTTTCCCTTTCACCATGCATTCATGGAACGCTTCATCGGCTGATGTTAGTGTTAATCCAACAGCCTATAAAGTGAAAGCATTAAAGATCGTCAGGTTACTGACACCAATTAAAATAGCTATATATTATTACGCATCATGAAAGTGTCGGCATTGGATATCAGTTGTATACCCGACACCGAAATTCCAACATGATCAGCTGAGCCTAGTTTAATGGTGGTTGGCACAAGACTGCGAAACATATCTTTAACGTCTAAGGCTATAAAATCTTGCATATAAGTTAAAGTCTTGGGCTAGATACTGTGTTTAGAAGCACTGTTACGTTATAAAAGCCATGGTGTTTTATTAATGAAGACATGAGTCATAGCTGAATCGTCTTATACCCTAGCTAGATAAGGCGTATTGGTCATCTGAATATTGTTATGATCTGTCATTGAATAATACACTCGGATAAGCGAAAAAATGACAACTATTCAACGCAAAGAAACCAAACCACGCATGAGCCGAATTGTTATCCACCAAGGCACTATTTACCTTTGTGGACAAGTGTGTGCCGACGCTGCCCAAGACATTGAACATCAAACCCAAACAATGCTCGATAAAGTAGAGCGCCTACTAGTAGACGCTGGTAGCGATAAACAACACATGCTTTCAGCCACAATCTACATCAAAGATATGCAGGACTTTCCGGCCATGAATATGGTGTGGGACAACTGGGTACCTGAGGGTCACGCACCTGCAAGAGCTTGTGTTCAAGCATCCATGGCTAGACCTGAATTATTAGTTGAAATATCTGTCATTGCCGCGAAAAAATAGACAGCAGGTTCACCCTGATATTTTTGTCATCTCAATAACATTTTGTGAGATCCATCACCGACGGTTAAACGATTGACACGGCCCTTATGCCAGCCCCCTATCTTATGGCTAGAGCGTGTGTTGGATAGTGAGGTTAGTACCGGGAGCGGGGTGAGTTTATTGGCTAATTTGTCAATGAAGAAAATTGAACTCGTCGGCTTAGACCTGCTTTTTTAGCCACCATAATGTATACCAACCAACAACCAAGCCTGACAGTACATTGGCCGCAGCAATAGCGACATAAACCGATTTAATATCAAAATACATACCAGCTATGACACTCAGTGGCACATACAACAGTGCCGTTCTAAATAAGTAGTAGCCTAATGAGCTGATCGGTCGGCCTAGCGCATTAAACGCAGCGGCTGAGACAATCACAATGCCATATCCCCACAGTCCAATTGTGGCGATACCAAGATAGCTAGAAGACTCTTTTGCAATACCAGCATCGGAGGATAATGTTTGACTGATAGGCTCAGCCAAAAAATATAATAACGTTAATATAAAGGCTGACCAAATGCAGCACATAAGGTAACAAAACTTCACAGCTTGCAGTACCCTGTGCTTTTTATTCGCCCCCCAATTTTGCCCCACTATGGGCGCAATAGAAGCAGACAATGCAAACATTGGGATACAAGCAAAAGTCTCAATTCGCGTAGCCACACCAAAAGCAGCGACTGTCTCAGCCCCAAAAGTTGCAATAACACCAGTAACGATAGTCACGCCAAAAGGATTAACAGCACTGCCAAGACCTGCTGGTATTCCCACTTTTAATACTTTTTTACAGGATTGAATCATTTCAGATAATGCGGGCACCAACAAAACAATCATTTTTTCGCGGTAGTAGGCAATGTATAAGGCCAATATCAAAGAAAATACTCTTGCGATAAGAGTGCCGTATGCTGCACCTTCTATATTAAAAGCAGGAATGGGCCCCCAGCCAAAGACTAAAATAGGCGTCGCGATGATATTGATTACAGCAGCACCGATCATGATAATACTTGGCCATACTGCATCACCTACCGCCCTAATAATTGCATGGGCAACCATAGGGATGACCAAAAACGGCATGGAGATGTACCAAATCCACATATAACGTTCAATCATCAAAAGCACCTCACCTTGCGCCCCCAAGACCATAAACAGAGGTTCAATAGTCAACAACCCAATTATTGAAATAACCATCACAATTAACGTTGCAATAATTAAACTATCAGTCGAGAGGCGTTTAGCTTGTTTCTCATTTTTAGCACCCATCGCTTGCGAAACCACAGCCGCGGCTCCTGCACCTAAGCCTATGGCTAAACTTGCGATGGTTATAGTAATAGGGAAAGTAAATGACAGTGCAGCAAGTTCGTTTGTGCCAAGCTTACCTACAAAGTAAGTATCAACAATAGACACAGACATAGTCGCCATAATGCCCACTATCATAGGCAAGGTCATAGCAGCAATAGCAGTCCACAGAGACCCTATGGTTAAATCACGCGAAGATTGACTCATGGAGTTCCTTGTATTTTTCTGAACAACCCACTTGTCTTACTACAAAATGAGCAATGATCGTAGTTACGTAGTTAAACTCAAATAGGAGGCTTTATTTGGTAAATCATTTTGTAAAGGCACAACTCTCCTTTTTAGCTTAATTTTTGCAGACACCGCATTATCCAGTTTTTTAACTGTGACTCACTTAAGCCACCAGAAATACTATCGACCTCTTTACCATGATGAAAAAACACCAAAGTAGGAAGACTGCGAATAGTCGCTTCCGATGACACTTGCTGCGCTTTTTCAGTATTCACTTTAGCAAATAACAAACCTTCAGACTCTTTTGCAACAGCACTAAAGACCGGTGCCATTGTCTTACAAGGGCCGCACCAGCTTGCCCAAAAATCGACAACGACAGGCAAGTCATTTTTTTCAATGTAGCGATAAAAAGAAGCATCAGATAATTCAATTGGACTCGAAGAGTAGGCCGCTTTTTGACATTTACCACATTTAGCCTGTGTATGACTTTTATCTTCTGGCATACGGTTTATCGCGAGGCAATGAGAACAAACTATGTGCATTGATTTTCCTATAAGTCGTCTATTAAAATTTAATGGAATGGTGATTTCAATCACACAATACCAATTTATTGTTCACTCTACTGACTCTTTTTTTAATATCGAGCTGCATACTATTAAGTCCACCAACTGATTGTAAAAAAGCATCAACTGATAACTTCTGTTTGCTATCGAATTGATGGTAGCAGTCTAATATTCGCTGCACTTTCCACTGATGAAACGTACCAATGGCCCGCTTATGTGTCGTATCTCCAATAGTAAAATTGTGTTCACCTATGGTTCTGGGAATTTCGGCAATATGCGGGTTTTGGTCAATCCACGTATCTAAACGCTTCACTGTGTTAGACAACACTGGCCATTGTTCTTTAAACATACGATTAAGCAGCTCAAGCAAAGTATCAGGTATGACATCATCATCTAAAAATACACCTTCAATGTCTTGGGGTTGATTCATCCTTTCAACCCATTTAGCCACATTAGGTGCTATTTTTCTCATTATGGCTGCGGGTGCAGGATCTCGATATAAATGTGCATATAAGGGCCCCATCAACCCAAAATCACCTAAACAAGGCTTACTCCCTAATAGATAATCATGTTCGCAAAAGTGTTTATCCAGCAGAGGTAATACATGATTTTCATACCAATTTTCAATTGCAGGAATGCTCTTATCCGTTATCCCTAACAAAGGTACAAAACCCTTGAATTTCGCACCAATTTTTTTGCCTATAAAGGCGCGGATAATCTTTGGCATATTCGGCGTAATGACTTTACCAAACTCCTGATAAACAAACGGGAAATTGGCCTTATTCCAACGATAATGCATAGCCGGTATGACTAGCCATTCATCTGCCCAAGTTTCAAATAAGTAAGAAACCAACTTCTGTTTAGCGGTTGTGGGCATAACCGAACGTTGTGGATGACGTTGCTCTAAAGTGTCGATAATATTTGAAGTGTCTTGTAAATACTCATTACCTGGCGTTTTCAGAACAGGCACAAAGCGCACCCCTGTTTTGGGCACAATAATACTTTTGTAGATCTTAAGTGAAGAAAACACTTCGCTATAAGGCAAATTTTTAAAAATCAAATAGGCTCTTGCTTTACCTGTGTACAAAGACATAGGCGCACCATAAAGTGTGTATTCATTTGACATAATTAACTCATCGGTTGGTTAAAATAGGTAACTAAGAATTAACCCAAGCATAGCTATTTTACTTGCAAACAATGGCATTTCTTTAGTTGATGGTTAACTATACAGTCTGCACAATCATTTCATGAGCGGCAACCAGAACAGCTCCTGATTTTTGGTGTGGCGATCAAACATTGCCACTTTAAATATACCTTTGGACATTCTGACAATCTAGGCCAACCAGTTCTTCTGCCAGCCACTTGACAAGTGCATTTTTTATCAGAAAAATTGATAACCCAAAGTATAACAAGACACGATTTATGTTTAACAGATGAGGATAGAACTTAATACGTGCTCAAAAACTGCTTCAAAGAGCCTAACATTTCTGCATGTTTAGGGTTGGCTTTGGGTACATTACAAGATGAAACGTGTTCCGGTATTGATGTGTCAAATTGCATATCAGATAATTGCTCTTCGTTTATCACCACATCTGCATGGCAGACATCCGCATCCAGAGAAATTTCAAATAATGTATCAGGGCCTGAGTTGACTGCAATAAGGTTTTTAACACCTATTATCGGCGTAGTTATATCTGCCATTGAGTGAGCTGCAAAAATCGGTAGGTTGAGCGGCGCACCTTTTTCAATTAAATCTCGAACTGAAAAGATAACCTCAGTTAATTCAAATGCTGAAAAACGCGCAACACTTGGATACTTGTAGGGATTGGGTCCCTGGGTTGCATAGTCGCCATCTAACACTTTAGCCAACTTCTGTATTCCCCAGATATTGGCTATTGACTCTACACTTGATTCAAGCGCTAACGCGCCAGAAAATAACATTAACCCTTTAACTGATTGTGGATTTTGTAAAATATACTCAGTGGCCAAAGCTCCGCCTGTGGAAAAACCACCTAAGTAACGTTGTTCACCTAAACTCGCTGCATACTCATTCACCTCCAACACATGCGCTCGCCAGCGGTCTGCTAATCCAGAGTCTTGCATATCTGCATCGGCTTGATTTTTACCATGGCCCGGTAGCAAGACAACAATCACGTTATTGCCTTGCTGGTGAATGGATCGAGCAATAGAACGGAAAAAAAATGGTGAGTCACTTAACCCATGAAACAATACCACCACTTTTTCTGTGACTTTATTATGATGTAAAATATAAGGGGCGTTACCGTCATTTTTTAAGCTATCAGAACAAACCCTAAACACATTCTCTTCAGGGGTAAGACAGCCACGAGTGGTGCCAAGTTGACCTTGGTAAATAGCATCAAATTTATCAAATTCGAGCTTAATAGATACGGAAGTTGCAGAAGATACAACAAAAGAATAGGTGTTAGCCACCAATATCAGCAGCGGTAAAAGTAACTTCATTTTGTGAAAATTTTATTATTTAATATCCTCATACTATATCCATTCGCCTAGCAATTTACTAATTTGTCAGCAAAAAAATGGCGCTTGTAAGCGCCATTTTTAATTTGAATAAAACTTATGCGAAATAAGCTTCTAAATCGTCAGTACCGCCGATTAACTTGCCACCAATAAATACTTGAGGCCAAGAATCGTTGCCAGATAGAGCTTTTAGTGCAGTAAATGAAACGTCTTTACCCATAATCAATTCTTCATACTCAAAACCTTTTGCATCAAGCAATGCTTTTGCTTTAGTACAAAAAGGGCAACCAGACTTAGTTAAAATAGCCGTCGCTACAGAAGCCTTAGCATCAGGTGCAACATAGGCTAGCATGGTATCAGCATCTGATACTTCAAAAGGGTCGCCTGGTAAGTCTGGCTCAATAAACATTTTATCTACTATGCCGTCTTTAACCAGCATAGAATAACGCCAGCTGCGTTTACCAAACCCGATTTCAGATTTATTGACTAATAAACCCATACCATCAGTAAAATCACCATTTCCATCTGGAATAAGCATCACATTATCTGATTCTTGTGCTTCTGCCCATGCGTTCATAACAAATGTATCGTTTACAGACACACACACAATCTCGTCTACACCATTAGCTTTAAAGGTTTTAGCCAATTCATTGTAACGAGGTAAATGAGTAGAAGAACAAGTAGGAGTAAAAGCGCCAGGTAAAGAGAAAACAACGACAGTTTTACCTTTAAATAACTCGTCTGTAGTGATTTTAACCCACTCGTCGTTAACACGAGCAGCAAAAGTACATTCTGGTACTGCTTGTCCTGATTTATCTGCAAAATTTGGGTTAGACATATTGGTCTCCTATCTAGGGTTAATAAAATTAATTTTTCTAATATACATACTGTTTTTAATCATTCAAAATAATTATTATCGATTAAGGCAATCTATTAAATTAATCAAGAGTCTATTAATTAATCACTCTTTAAAAAAATCTTCAGATTGCTCACTTAACATTGCCTCAATATCTTCAATATCAAAGTCAGACAGTTTAATTATTTCCTGATCTTTGTTCGCACCACAAGGAATGGACTTTTCCTCGTCGGCCCACTCACCTAAATCAATTAACTGACATAATTTACTGCAAAACGGACGAAAAAGATTACTTTGGATCCATTCCACATGTTTTTTACAATTGGGGCAGTTGACTTTATTTGTCATGAGAGTAAATCACCTCGATCAGGTCAATGGAAACATTTAGCAACACGCTAACTTAAAGCTCACTTTACTGTCTACAGATGCGCTACCCTGCATAGTAGGGGTAAAAAAAGTAAAACGAATAGCATAGCGATATTTATTTCCTGACAACATTGGGAAATATCCGTCGTCAGTTGAACTCAAAACTCGAATCAACTCATTTTTATCTTCAGCAATACCTTGATAAAACCCTTTTTCCGCTTCAGCTGCACTAAAGCGTCCTCTTTCGCGCAAAAAAGACAGGGTCATTTCAATCGCCTGCTGAATAGGCGTGAGTTCCTGGAGCCAAATATTGATATCTCGCAGTTTGTTTTCACTCGGTAGATGCAACCAATAGTGTAAGTTGGGTAAATCAAAACTACAGGCCCCCCCAGGAATTGAGAAACGCTGCCTTATAGACGCCAGAAACCGGTCTTCTTTGAGTTCTGCACCCACTTTTTTATTGCTTTTTAACGACTCACGTAAACGAAGAATTTTGCGTAATGCAAATTGTAAGGCATCGTCATCAATATTTGGATGTTGCGACCATATAACTAAGTTTTTTTCGTGAGACTCAATATCTTTAAGTACGTCGTTTCGCAAATCGATGCGTTCTGACAAATCGAGTAAGGTAAAAAGACAGTCTAGAAAATTAATATACTGCCAATCCTCACTGGCCATTTTACCTTGCTCGAGCTGCTTAAATAACTGCTCAAACCTAAGGTAAGTGCGTACCTTTTCATTGAGTGGAAATTCGTAAATTGCTTGAGACATGGTGACCTGTTTATATTGGTTGTACTGCGAGGCTTAGATTAAACAAACATTGTAAAGAAGTTTTAGTCAAATCAATAGACCAAAATCAATTTGTCTTTAACAAGCCTATTCTTTTTGCTTAGCCATTTGCAGATACCTTTTGTGTAATTGCGCAACTTGTGTAGCTAAATCATTAACTTGACCGTTATTATCAATGATATCGTCTGCCACAGCCAAACGCTGCTGCCTAGTTGCCTGAGCACGCATAATTGCAAGGATTTGTTGTTCATTTGTTTTATCACGTAACAGGGTTCTTTGTAGTTGGGTTTGTTCATCTACATCGACAATAACCACCCTGTCGACTTGCTCATATAATTTACTTTCAACCAATAATGGCACACTTAAAAGACAATAAGCCGATTTGGCTTGTTTAGTCTGTAACAACATTTGTTGCCTGATGGCCGGATGCAAAAGTTGATTGAGCCAATTTTTGGTTTCGATGTTGTTAAAGACTAAATTACGGAGTTTAGCTCTATCCAAAGTACCTGAAGATGATCCACCTGACTCATTTAAAACAAACTGACCAAACTTATGAACTATGGCTTTTAGTGCTGGCGAACCTGGTTCTACCACTTCTCTGGCAATCACATCAGCATCAATCACTTCAATCCCATACTTTGCAAACAAATCAGTAACAGTGGTTTTACCACTACCTATCCCACCACTGATACCAACAACATAATTACTCATGCCAAACACCACTCACTGCAACATCCACTGCCAATACTGCATAACAATCCAATCGCCATATAACAAAGTTAACCAGCCAGCAGCAGCTAGATAAGGGCCAAAGGGAATGGGTTGATCTTTGTCTTTACCTTGTATTGCCAGCAGACTCACTCCCACAACCGCACCCACAAATGAAGACAGTAATATCACTACGGGCAAATGTTGCCAACCTACCCAAGCACCTATTGCAGCCAGTAATTTGAAATCGCCATATCCCATACCCTCTTTACCGGTCAGTAATTTAAACGCCCAATACAAGCTCCACAAGCTTAAATAACCCACAGCAGCGCCAATCAACGCATCTTGGCTCGACACAAAAGGACTTTCGATACTGAGCAGCAAGCCTAACCATAACAACGATAAGGTTAATTGGTCTGGCAATAACATAGTATCTAGGTCGATAAAAGTCATAGCAATCAGTAACCAAGTGGCTAGAACAGCGGCAAGGCCCACCAAACCAAAACCAAAATGCCAGGCGACCAAAGTAGATAGCAGGCCAGTGGCCAATTCAACCAAAGGGTAGCGACTTGAGATGGGATTTTTACATTGGCTACATTTTCCTTTGAGCAGAAACCAACTAATTAAAGGAATATTTTCCCAAACTCTGATTTTATGTTGGCATTTTGGGCAAGTTGAATCAGGTTTAACTAAATTGAATGGCGGCTCTTTGGGACGGCCAGTCAAAGGCGAGGCTTGATTTTCTAAAACCGTATACTCAGCTATTTCCGCTTTCCACGACCGTTCCATCATAACGGGCAAACGATAAATAACCACATTCAAAAAACTGCCTACCATCAAACTGATAATAAACACAAAACCCATAAAAAAGGCAGGCGAGTCAGCCATTAATTGAAACGATGCGTGCATAAATTAACTTATAAAAAATGAGTGATACTTAATAAATGACACCAGCTTGCCAGAATTTCAGCTGGCATGCCATGGCAGAGGTAATAGTAACTTAAAAAGATTAAAATGACTTAAACCACATTACCCATTTCAAATATGGGCAAGTACATGGCGACAATCAATCCACCAATCACTACGCCCAAGACTGCCATGATCATTGGTTCCAGTAAACTGGTTAACCCATCAACCATATCGTCTACCTCTGCTTCGTATATGGTAGCCACTTTGCTTAGCATCTCGTCAACCGCGCCGGCTTCTTCACCTATCGCTATCATCTGTACCACCATTTCAGGAAATACAGAAGTAGAACGCATACCAACATTCATAGGAATTCCAGCTGACACTTCCTTTCTAACAAATAAAATCGCATCACGAAATACCGCATTACCTGCCGCCCCTGCCGCAGAGTCCAATGCCCCCATTAGAGGGACACCTGCCGCAAAAGTGGTGGCTAAAGTACGCGTAAACCTAGCAACAGAGGCTTTTATAAGAATGTCGCCAATCAAGGGTATCTTTAGAATTTTTTTATCGACAGCATCTCTGAGTTTTAGAGATTTTTTATGGGCTCTGGCAAACAAAGTCCCAGCAGCAAATATCACACCGGCAATAATCAAGCCGTAGTCTTGCATCCCTCTAGATATACCCAAAACAAACTGCGTAAAGGCAGGTAGCTCTGCGCCAAAACTAGAAAATATTTCTTCAAATTGGGGTACCACAAATATCAGTAGAATAGTCGTAACAATAAAAGCCACGACAACCACCGCAATGGGGTAAAACATGGCTTTTTTAATTTTAGATTTAAGGGCTTCAGATTTTTCTTTGTAAATTGCAATTCGGTCGTAAATCGTTTCTAAGGCACCGGATTGTTCGCCGGTTTCTACTAAGTCGCAATATAAATCATCAAAATAATCAGGGTATTTACGCAACGTCGCTGAGAGCGGATTACCTGCGCTAACACTGGCACCTATTTCCCCTAACAAGGTGCGCATAGTTTTATTGGCGTGACCCGAGGCAATCATTTCTATCGTTTGTATTAAGGTGACACCGGCACTGAGCATAGTGGCAATCTGTCTAGATAATAATGCAATATCAACAGGCTTAATTTTCTCGCCGCCACCAAATAAAGGTTTGGCGAGTTTTTTGATCCTTCTGGCAGAAATGCCTTGCCTACGCAGTTGATTTTTAGCTTCAACAATAGACATGGCAGAAATTTCGCCTTTGACAACTTGCCCCCGACGATTCGAGCCACTGTAAACAAAAATGGTGGGCGAAGTAGCCATAATTTACTTTACCTGATTAAACACAAAATAAAAAAAACCCGGAAAATCCGGGCCTGTGTCTCTGAAAAACGACAAACTTAGCAAAGTGTAGTTGGGGCACATACTGCAGCCCATGTAATCACTTTTGTCGTGGCGTTCTGAGTCGGGGTAATTGTAAATGTACCGGCTCCAGTAATAGTTGAGTCAGACGCTTTTGTGCCTGTAACCACACCGTCTAGAGTGGCTACACCGGTGGTTCCAGCTGCTGCAACTATGTTAGCCGGAACACCATTAACACCGCCATCACAATCTGCTAAGGCAGTACCCATTTGCACACATATTTCCACCGCAGTTTTGGCAGCGGCAGTGGCGTTTGTCACTTCAGTAAAACGCGCTTTTTCTGTATAAGACTGATAAGCTGGCAAAGCAATCGCTGCCAAAATACCGATAATTGCCACTACAATCATCAATTCGATTAAAGTGAAGCCGCTTTGTTTTTTAACGTTGTTAGTCTGAGTCATGTTCATGGTGTTATCTCCGACACATTTTGTGTCAATTTAAGTTTTAAACGTTTTGCCAGTTGCCGAATTAGGGCGTTGTTTTTGAATTCCTATTCAGTATAGAAGGAGTTAAGCATCTGACAAGTATGCAGATACATACTTAAGTGTTAGTCATTAAACTCCACAAATAAAATCTACAGCCTCAACACCCAATTAACAAGTTAATTAATAGTTGGCTTGAATACACAGCGAAGCTAAACGAAACGCAACCAAGTGTTATTTATCCTCGTTTATTTTCTTTGTAAGCTGCCGTTTGCTGGCTCATTTTCATACCAGATGCCATATTTATCACCCTGATATTTGAGACAATGAAATAAATACGCTGTTGAAAGCATGAATAGGCCACCGACTAATGCCGCTTCATTTGCAAGACCTAAACAGCAAAATATAAAACCACTTATATGCCCAGCAACCTCAATTCGAGTTGCTGATTGCCTACTGGGTCGAGTTTGTAAAAAGTTAAACACAAACCAACATTTTAATATAAAGGGTAAAGCCTTCCAGTTATCTGATTGTTTATCCATTATAAATTTCTCCTGATTCAAAGTTGATACATCAACCTCAAGCGCAGCAGCGAGACATTTAAGAGATTCTAAACTTGCATTTTTACCACTTTCAATTCGTTGAATTGTTCGAACATTTAAACCAGACATTTGAGCTAATTGCTCTTGTGAAAGGTGGAGGCTAATACGTAACTCTTTAAGGATCATTTAACTTACCTCTGCGCATAAGAATCACAAGTATGCATAAATTTCCTTAGTGTCGGTTACGAATTTAAACCGACACTCCCATGACAGTTAGGGATTACCCCATGCTTGGCGACTAATATTCTTTATACAATGACTCTTATACAAACACTTTCACAAGCACTTTCACCCGATCTTTTCACCCGTTTTTTTATAAGCACTATTGTCAAATCTTCGAAGAATGGATTTCTATTACTCTTAAGGACAAATCTATCGCTTGAACATGTTTAGTAAGTGCCCCTGACGAAATAAAATCTACACCTATAGCAGATAAAGCCTTTAAACTTTCAATAGTAATATTACCCGACACCTCCAGTTTGCATTGCCCTTGGTTGACAATCACCGCTTGCTTAAGCATATCCAAACTAAAGTTATCTAGCATCACAATATCGGCCTTAGCCTCAATGGCTTGGTGTAGTTCTTGAATATTTTCTACTTCTACTTCCACAGGTAAATCAGCGTGATGTTCCCTTGCTTTATTAACAGCTGCTTGTATCGAACCACAGGCTAGAATATGATTTTCTTTTATAAGGTAGGCATCATACAGACCAATGCGATGATTTTTACCACCACCACAAGTCACCGCATATTTTTGCGCTAAGCGCATACCAGGCAATGTTTTTCGGGTGTCTAATAATTGCGTGTTAGTTCCGGCTAACTCTTTCACACATTTAGCAACGACAGTGGCCGTGCCTGATAGTGTTTGTAAAAAGTTTAACGCGGTGCGCTCACCTGTTAAAATTCGCCTAGCATTGCCCAACACCCTCACTATTGGCTGATTTACTTTTAGCTCGTCACCGTCTTTGACATACCAGTTCAACTGAATATTTTTATCAATACGAGCAAAAGTTTCTGTGACCCAACCAGCGCCAGCTAATACACAATCTTCACGGGTGATAATATCAGCGGTAATGCTTTGTGTGACGGGGATAAGATTAGCGGTGATATCACCGTGGTCGACATGTTGTCCATCCAAATCTTCTGATAACGCGATTTCAACCGCTGCTTTTATATCAATATTTTGCATAGTTTCTCTTATAACAATGGAGCAAGGTCTATAGATTTCGTAAAATCAGCCATTCACCTTTTTGGGAGAATTCTAATTGTTTTAATGCGCTCATTCCCAGCAATATTTCATTCTCTTTAAAACCGGGATTTAAGTTAGCTCTGACATTAGCTAATTGAATATCACCAATAGACAATCGTTGAATATTTGTTTGGGCCACCTGAAGCCTTCCATTCGCAGTTTGCACCCAAGACGCCCTGCCCTTTTGTAAATTAAGTTGTTCAGCCAAATGCATAGGTACTGATACATGAGTGGCACCTGTATCTAATAAAAACACCACCGGTTGACCATTAATAGCACCGCCACTGACATAGTGCCCAGCCCGATTTTGTCTAAGTCGCACCTCTTGCACACCTTGACTAAATGAGGAAATAGGCTCGACATTAGGATTAAATTGCTTGGCAAGTTGATCATCGAACAACAGCGTTAACAAACCCAAACCGATGATCCATGCAACAATCAACATACCTTTACCCACTTTACTTTGTTGCATTGATTAGTTCACTCTTCATAAAATTTGTCTGCGTTTGCAGATCCACTTTGTTATCATAACAACATCAAGCCACTAAAGCCGCTACTACCTTGATCAAGAAAGCCATTTTAACACAAGCTGAATATTGCCCTACAACTCATTGGGACGAGCGCCCTGAGCAAACTAACATTTCGCTGCTAGTGGTACACAATATTTCATTACCACCGAATGAGTTTGGTGGTGACTATATAAAATATTTTTTTACCGGCTGTTTAGATCCTCAATTACACCCCTATTTTTCGAGCATTTACCAAATGCGCGTGTCTGCTCATTGCTTAATTAAACGGGATGGGCATATTTTACAATTTGTGCCTTTTGACAAAAAAGCATGGCACGCAGGTCAGTCAAGTTTTCAAGGCGTAGATAACTGTAACAATTATTCAATTGGCATTGAGCTTGAGGGTGCTGATCATATACCTTATACCCAACCTCAGTATCAAAGTCTGAGTGAATTAACCAAAGAATTGATGGAAAATTATCCTGCGATCACTCTAGGGCGCATTGTAGGCCATAATGATATTGCACCCGGCAGAAAAACTGACCCAGGTATCGCTTTTGACTGGCCACAATATCGACAAATGATATAATTGACATGCTAAAGCTAACTAAGACATAACAAGAGATAAAATCATGACATTAATCAGCTTATTGCTGGTACTACTGGTAGAACGCGTCACCACTAAATCCAAATATTGGCAAGCAAGGTTTTACACGGATAAGTACTTACAAAGTATTCAGTCACAAGGTTGGTTTAACTCGTCTTCAAAATCTTGGGCCTTAGCTCTGATTATTTTTGTACCTGTGATTATTGTTTACTTAGTGGTGCAAAAATTTGCTGGTGGATTATTGGAGTTTATCATTAGCACTGCCATATTGATGATTTGTGTGGGTTGCCCCGCTATCCGCGCTACCTATAAATGTTTTTTACAAGCCGCAAACAGAGGAGATTTGCAGGCATGCAGTATGTACGAAGATCAAATAAATGGTGATAACAAAGAGACTGTCTCGTTTGGATTGAGCCTAGTTTGGCAAAACTACCGCCACTATACTGCAGTTATTTTATGGTTTGCAGCCTGTGGTGCTGCAGGGGTTGTTTTATACGTATTGATCAGAGAATTAGACTCAAGGTTATCAAATGATAATGACCCAGTCGGTAATCAAGTAAAACGATTATTCAACATTGTTGACTGGGTACCTGTACGTATAACAGCTTTGGGATTTTTATTGGTTGGGCACTTTTCTCGTGCTTTCCCTACTTGGTTAGGCTATCTACCCGACCCAGCAGTCCAGGCAAAAACCCTGTTGTTAGATGTATCAAAAAAAGCCGAAGAGATTGAACCAGATGAAAATGATTGCACCGAAGAACCCTGCACTTTAGTTCGTTTGGCTAAAAGAAATGTCATGTTTTTACTGGTGATTATTGCATTACTGACCTTAACTGGTTGGATTAACTAAAAGGTCAGACCAGAGAAACTGCATCCTATACAATTGATTTTTATTGACTTTATTTATTTCACGCTCGATTTCATTGCTCGTTTGTAAAATTAGCATTTACCCAAAGGCCATTGTCTAATAAGCTATTGCGGGTTTATGGTATTACCAATTTACCAAACAACAAATTTATCGCTGTTACGAACCGTGGAATAATTAAATGCGCCGAGTGCAATCTAGAAAATTATCTGATGATATTATGGAGCAGTTAGAATCTATGATATTGGACGGTAGACTGCTGGCCGGACAAAAACTTTTATCAGAACGCACTCTCGCAGAACAATTTGCAGTCTCCAGGCCTTCTGTAAGAGAAGCGATTCAGAAGCTCGAGAACAAAAATTTAGTGGAACGCAAACAAGGCGGGGGGACTTTTGTTAAGCCTCGCCTCAACGAACTGATTACCGAGCCTCTTCTACTACTTTTATCTGATAAACCAGAAATGCAATTTGATTTACTTGAATTTCGCCATGCGCTAGAAGGCATGGCGGCTTATTATGCAGCGCTACGAGGCCAACCAGAAGATTGCCAAGCGTTAGAAAACGCATTAGACGCACTTCCAGATGACTCAACCGATAAAAGCCAACAAGCCAGAGCCTTAGTTAACTTTTATCTGACCATGGCTAACGCTGCCCACAACATGGTTTTACAGCACGTGATGCGCAGTCTGCAGTCTATGCTGCAAGACAATATTCAGCGAAATTTAGAGGTGTTAGCCAAACATGCTGATGCACCTCAAAATATAAATCGTCAAAGGCGCAACATAGTCAAAGCTATTTTAGCAGGTGATCCAGAGCAGGCCCGCAAGGCTAGTAATGAACACTTAGCTTACATAGAAGACACATTACTGAACATTAATCGACAAGACATGCGTATGCAGCGTGCGTTGCGTCGAATAGAAGTGAATTAGAGTAAAGTAAATTAACTATTTCATTGGATGTGTTAAGACACATTCAAGGATGAAATGAATAACAACTTATTGAAATATTAATCAAAGCAGATGTTTTATATTTGTTTTATTTAGTAATCATAAGTTCCTACATAAACAACTTTAAAAAAGGAAAGCACCATGGCTGATATGATGCATCCGGATGTGGATCCACAAGAAACGCAAGAGTGGTTAGACTCTCTAGAAACCGTTTTTGAAGAAGAAGGCGCAGAACGCGCGCATTTTATTTTAGAGGCGCTAATTGATAAAGCTCGTCGTAGTGGCGCGCATTTACCTTATGATGCAACCACTGCGTATATCAATACGATCCCGGTAGTGCAAGAGCCAACAATGCCCGGTGACCAAACTATTGAAGCGCGTATTCGGGCTGCAATTCGCTGGAACGCTTTAATGATCGTGTTGCGTGCCTCTAAAAAAGACTTAGATCTTGGTGGCCATATAGGTAGCTTTGCTTCATCTGCCATGCTGTATGATGTCGGTTTTAACCACTTCTTTAAGGCTCCTAACGACAAAAATAGTGGCGACTTTATTTTTTATCAGGGTCATATTTCTCCAGGTATCTATGCTCGTTCTTTCCTTGAAGGCAATTTATCAGAAACCCAATTAAATAACTTCCGTCAGGAATGTGATGGTCAAGGCATTCCTTCTTACCCACATCCTCACTTAATGAAAGATTATTGGCAGTTTCCTACTGTGTCTATGGGCTTAGGCCCCTTACAAGCTATCTACACTGCGCGTTTTTTAAAGTACCTGACTAACCGTGGTATCAAAGATTGTTCTGAGCAAAGAGTGTATTGCTACCTAGGTGACGGAGAGTGTGATGAGCCAGAATCACTGGGGGCTATAGGTTTGGCTTCACGTGAAGGTTTAGACAACTTAACCTTCGTGATCAACTGCAACTTGCAACGCCTGGATGGACCAGTTCGTGGTAATGGCAAAATAATTCAAGAACTTGAAGGCACTTTCCGTGGCGCAGGCTGGGAAGTAGTTAAGGTCATTTGGGGGAGTTATTGGGATGCGCTTCTGGCTCGTGATAAGTCAGGAAAACTGTTGCAATTAATGAATGAAACCGTTGATGGCGAATACCAAAACTGCAAAGCCAAAGGTGGCAAATACACTCGTGAGAACTACTTCAACAAGTATCCTGAAACAGCAGCATTAGTCGCCAATATGTCTGACGAAGATATTTTTCGTCTTAACCGTGGCGGTCATGATCCAGTTAAAGTATACGCAGCCTACCAAAAAGCAATGGACACAAAAGGCCGTCCAACGGTTATTTTAGCCAAAACTATTAAAGGTTTTGGTTTAGGAGCATCAGGTGAAGCGTTAAACATCGCGCACAACGTGAAAAAAATGGACGTGGATTCCCTTAAAAAATTCCGCGATCGCTTTAATATCCCAGTTGCAGACGAGGCTATTGCTGATTTACCTTATTTTAAATTCGCTGAAGACAGTGAAGAATATAAGTATATGAAAGCTCGTCGAGAAGCATTAGGCGGTTCATTACCACAGCGCCTTGTTCAAGCAGAAGAACAACTTGAAATGCCTGAACTAAAAGCCTTTGATGCTATCTTGAAAGGTTCAGGGGATCGTGAAGTATCCTCTACCATGACCTTTGTACGCGTACTAAATGTCTTATTGAAAGACAAAAAAATGGGTAAACGTGTCGTTCCCATTATTCCTGATGAAGCCCGGACTTTTGGTATGGAGGGTTTATTCCGTCAAGTCGGAATTTACGCCAACGAAGGTCAAAAATACACGCCTCAAGATGCTGATCAAGTGGCTTATTATCGTGAAGATAAGAAAGGTCAGGTTTTACAAGAAGGTATTAACGAACTAGGTGCTATGGCTTCTTGGGTCGCAGCAGGTACCTCCTACTCTACGTGTAATGCCACTACTATTCCTTTTTACATATACTACTCAATGTTCGGGTTCCAGCGCGTAGGTGATTTAGCTTGGGCAGCTGGCGACAGCCAAGCCCGTGGCTTTTTATTAGGAGCAACTGCAGGCCGAACCACCCTTAATGGTGAAGGTTTACAACACCAAGATGGACATTCACATGTTCAAGCTAATCTGATACCTAATTGTGTAACCTATGACCCAACTTACGGATATGAAGTAGCAGTAATCGTGCAAGACGGCTTACGCCGGATGTACGCTGAAAACGAAAATATTTTTTATTACCTCACCTTGATGAATGAAAATTATCAACACCCTGCTATGCCAGAAAGTAAAGACGTAGCCGAACAAATCATCAAAGGTATTTATAAATTAGAACGAATTGAAGCTCAAGGTAAGGCCAAGTCTAATGTTCAATTAATGGGCTCGGGGACTATCTTAAATGAAGTGCGTAAAGCGGCTCAAATATTGAGTAAAGACTACAATATATCGTCCGATGTTTACTCTGTTACTTCGTTCAATGAGCTAGCCCGTGAAGGTCAAGACGTAGTTCGCTGGAACATGTTAAACCCTGAAGCAAAACCGGTCACTGCTCATATTGGTCAAGTTATTACTAAAGACGCAGGCCCTGCAATTGCAGCAACCGACTACATTAAAGGTTATTCAGATCAAGTTCGTGCATTCATCGACACTGACTACCGCTGTCTAGGTACCGACGGTTTCGGTCGCAGTGATAGCCGTGCGAACCTACGAACTCACTTTGAAGTGAACGCTGCTTATGTTGTTGTGGCTTCTTTGTACGAATTATCTAAACGTGGCGAAATTGAGAAGAGTGTTGTAACACAAGCAATTAAACACTTTGACATCGATACAGAAAAACTTAACCCACTTTACGCTTAATAGTGTCTAGATAAGGAATTTTACATATGTCTGATATTCAAAAAATTCTAGTCCCTGATGTAGGTGGCGAAGAAGTTGAAATCATTGAAATTTGTTTCGCTGTTGGCGACACACTTGATGCCGACGAAGGTATTGTTACCGTTGAAACTGATAAAGCATCAATGGATATACCTGCTCCTTTTGCAGGTGAACTCGCCAGTTTGTCGGTAAAAGTCGGTGACAAAATCAAAGAAGGTGATGTGATTGGTGAAATCAAAGCAACGGGTGCAAGCGCTACAGCCGATTCTCCTGAAGTTGCGCCAGCCGCTCCCGTAGCAGAGACAGTTGTCCCGGTTGTTGCAGTGCCTGCTCCAGAAGCTACCCCTGCGACATCTGCTGTAACCACAGCGAGTGCACTAGTTGAAGTAGCGGTGCCTGACATCGGTGAAGACGGTGAAGTAGACGTTATCGAAGTACTGGTGTCTGTTGGTGATGTGATTGAACAAGAAGACGGTTTGATTACCTTAGAAACAGACAAGGCCACCATGGATGTACCCTCCAGCCATGCTGGAACTGTTAAAGAAGTGTACATCTCCACTGGCGATAAAGTGAAGCAAGGTACACTTGTGATTAAACTTGAGACTGCCGGTGTTGGAGCAATAGAGACTGCTCCGGTCGCTAAAGAAGCGCCAGTAACTCAAGCGGCTCCAGAAAAAGCGGCTTCAACTGCACCAGTCAAACCAGCACCTGTCTCAGCAACACCTGTTGCGACTAGTGGCGGCAAAGCACACGCGTCACCTTCAGTTCGCAGAGTAGCCAGAGAGTTTGGTGTGAACTTAAGCTTGGTTTCGGGTACCGGTCCTAAAAAACGTGTGCTAAAAGAAGACGTTCAAGCCTATGTTAAAGCAGAATTAGCCAAACCTCGTTCGGCCAGTGGCAACGCAGTGGTTGCAGGAAATGTTTTGCAAATCGCGACGGTTAAACCTGTTGATCATGCTAAGTTTGGTGAGATTGAAGTCTTACCATTAACCCGTATACAGAAAATATCTGGTCCTTTCTTACACCGTAACTGGGCAACTATCCCCCATATTACTCAGTTTGATGAAGCGGATATCACAGAGGTAGAAACGTTCCGTAAAGAGCAAAATGCTTATCATGCTAAGATTAAGTCTGGATTAAAAATTACACCTTTAGTCTTTGTGATGAAAGCAGTGGCCAAAGCATTGGAGAAGTATCCAGCCTTTAACTCTTCTTTATCTGATGATGGTGAAAGTTTACTTATTAAGAAGTTTATTAATATCGGTATTGCAGTTGAAACACCGGGCGGTTTAGTCGTTCCCGTTATTAAAGATGTCAACAAAAAAGGCATCGAACAGCTTTCTAAAGAGTTGATCGAAATTTCTGGAAAGGCTCGTGAAGGCAAGTTAAAAGCAACGGATATGCAAGGCGGTACATTTACTATTTCGAGCTTAGGCGGCATTGGTGGAACAGCATTTACGCCTATTGTTAATGTGCCTGAAGTTGCTATATTGGGCGTATCTAAATCAGAAATGAAACCTAAGTGGAATGGAACAGAATTTAAACCACGCCTCATGGTGCCATTAAGTCTGTCCTACGACCACCGGGTAATCGACGGTGCAGTAGGTGCGCGCTTCTCTACCGAAGTTGCAGCAAACTTAACTGATTTACGTAGAATAATACTTTAGTCAAGAACGGGTGGCAGTTTTCAGTTACCCTGTTTCTAAAGCCAAAAGGCAGAATTTATTCACGACATGTTAACTGCAGTATGAGTCAACATGTCGTTCAAAAAAGAATTTGAGGAACATATGAGCGAAATCAAAACTCAGTTAGTTGTATTAGGTGCAGGCCCAGGAGGCTACGCAGCCGCTTTTCGTGCTGCTGATTTAGGTGTGGAAACGGTTATAGTTGACGCGCGTGTAACCTTAGGCGGTGTATGTTTAAACGTCGGCTGTATACCCTCAAAGGCACTGCTTCACGTAGCCAAGGTGATTGACGATGCCAAAGACATGGCCGGTCACGGTGTTTCTTTTGGTGAGCCCATTATCGATTTAGACAAAGTGCGTGGTTGGAAAGACAGCGTTGTTAACCAGTTAACCAAAGGTTTATCTGGTATGGCTAAAATGCGTAAAGTAAAACACGTCCAAGGGTATGGTAAATTTACCAGTAGCAATACCCTTGAAGTAGAAGGCAAAGACGGAAAGACGACTATCACCTTTGACAATGCTATCATTGCAGCAGGCTCCGAGCCAGTTAGCTTGCCGTTTATTCCACAAGATGATCCTCGCGTAATTGACTCAACTGGCGCACTTGAGCTCGCTGACATCCCTGAAAAAATGCTAGTCTTAGGTGGCGGTATCATTGGCTTAGAAATGGGCACAGTATACCGTGCGCTGGGTTCAAAAATTGACGTGGTTGAATTCCTTGACCAGCTAGTACCCGCGGCTGATAAAGATGTAGTGAAAGCCTATCATAAATACGTTAAAAACAAATTTAACGTTATGTTAGAAACAAAAGTCACAGGTGTTGAAGCTAAAAAAGATGGCTTGTATGTATCTTTTGAAGGTAAACAAGCGCCCGCAGAGCCCGTGAGATACGATAAAGTATTAGTGGCAGTTGGCCGTCGTCCGAATGGCAGCATGGTAGACGCAGAAAAAGCCGGTGTAAAAGTAGACGAGCGTGGTTTTATCAACGTTGATAAACAGCTTCGTACCAATGTGTCTAACATTTTTGCTTTAGGTGACGTAATAGGGCAACCCATGCTTGCTCACAAAGCAGCCCATGAAGGCCATGTAGCGGCGGAGGTTATTTCAGGCATGAAACACTACTTCGATCCTAAAGGTATCCCTTCAGTTGCTTATACCGATCCAGAAATGGCATGGGTAGGCGTCACCGAAAAAGAAGCCAAAGAACAAGGCATAAAATATGAAACCGCGACTTTCCCTTGGGCTGCTTCCGGTCGTGCTATCGCATCAGCACGCACTGAAGGTTTGACTAAATTGATTTTTGACAAAGAATCACATCGTATTATTGGAGGCGCTATTGTGGGTATTAATGCGGGTGAAATGTTAGGTGAAATTGGCCTAGCAATTGAAATGGGAGCCGATGCAGAAGACATCGCATTAACTATCCATGCTCACCCCACCCTTAACGAATCAATCGGCCTAGCCGCTGAAATGTACGAAGGGAGTATTACTGATTTGCCTAACCCTAAGGCAAAGAAAAAGTAAAAGGCTGTGATGATTTAAAAAAGGGCCGTTGGCCCTTTTTTATTATCTGTTCTAAAACCACTGCACACACTCCCACACTCCCACACTCCCACACTCCCACATTGAACCTTTATCCGCTTTTGCAGTTAGCTTGTTCAATCGGTAAACTCATATTCCTTTGTAAAAATCAAACAAGCCAGTCTACAAAGGCTACTGCACGGTATTAGTCAGTAAAGCACCTCTAAACTCAGGTGTTGATTTTAGAGCTGTTGATAAAAACCTGCGGGCTCAAGGTGATTTTTTTAGCCCTGTTAACGGGGTATGGTTAACACAAACCGCGGTCCCAGCAGATAAGTCTCGTTATGGGTCGTGCAACGTTTTATATGATGACAGCCAAGAAAACTTGACAACGTTTATCCAAAAGTCAGCGAACACTGAAGCTTAAAAAGTTGCGAATACGCAAAGCATTAGGCGATATGTATAACAGCTACATGCATACCGGATTAGCCAATAAAATAGGCATTGCTCCACTTCAATCGCTTTTAGCGACCATCAGCAACGTTGAGAATATGCTGCGGCTTTCTACAGTACTGGGTGAATTATACGTATAATGGGTAGGCGACACATTTAACTTTTATACCTCGCCTGATGCTAAAGATCCTGAGATGATGACCAGCTATCTTTAATCCGAGGACAGGATGAGTTCTGCTTGCATGATATTGATGGCTGCTAATTTGCGGCCTTATTACTGTGTGCATGCAAAGTGACTGCTCAGATTTCGCGCAACATGTTATTATTAAGACACAACGTTATATGTAGCTTTTGAGGCAATCATTGAAGCAGATTGAAATTTTTGAAATTATCAGCCCATGCATTGGTATTTGTCAGTCTGGGCCCAAAGGTTTCTGTATAGGTTGTTTTCGTTCAAGAGAAGAAAGAGTCCATTGGGTAAAGTTAGAACAAGATGTTCAAAGTAAAATAATTAAAGCCTGTGCAGCACGTAAAAAAAGAGCCAAAGCAGCCAAGGTAAATAAAAAAAGCATAACCGATTCATCACTGCAACTGGGTTTTACAAACGACACATTTACTCAGAACACCCCATACAATAAATAATGTGATGATTTGCTCCCACATCACGTAAATTAACAACGAGGTTCACAATGTCCAGACTTACAACAGCACTCATCACAGGCGCATCGGAAGGTATAGGCCGTTGCTTTGCAGAGATATACGCAAAGAATGGACATGACTTAGTGTTAGTGGCTCGTAATGCAACTAAGTTAATGGATTTTGCCGCCGAACTAAAAGCAAAATACTCAGTTGATGTGCATGTATTTGCCGCCGATTTGATCCCAGTTGATGCAGCACAAAAATTATTCGATGCGATCACATTAAAAGAAATAGAAATCGATATATTAGTGAATAATGCAGGTATGATGCAAGTCGAAAAGTTAAACCTTAGCGACTCACAGCAGCTAAATAATTTGTTGCAATTAAATGTCCAGAGTTTGGTCAATATGACGCAACAATTTGTCAATCCCATGCTCGCACGAGGGCAAGGAAAAATTGTTAATATAGGCTCTATTGCTAGTTTTATGCCCACACCTAATTTTGCAGCATACGGTGCCAGTAAAGCTTTTGTCTTATCCTTTTCAGAAGGTATCGCTGAAGAGCTCCGTGGCACTGGGGTAACGGTTACGTGTGTATGCCCAGGCATGACAGAAACCAAAATGCTCAGTCATGCTGATGGCATCGAAAAATTTATTCCAAAGTTTTTAAAAGCTGATCCGATGGAACTTACTGCACAAGCCTATAAGGCAAGTATGAAAGGTGAAGTAGTATTTCTAGATAAGATAGCCAACAAATTGTTAGTGCAATGGGCCACACATTATCCTAGGTGGATGGTGCGCAGCGTCAACGGATTGTTTGCGCGCTTTAAGTAGATCCCAAAGGCCTTATGAGATCCAGTATCTGTTTACTTATATCATCATATAATTGGCTTGGTATGGTATGCCCCATTCCTGGGTAGGTTTTTATTTTGGCATTGGGTATCGCTTTAGCTGTCGCATATCCACAAGCAACGAGAACTAAGGGGTCGTCCTCGCCATGTATAATTAAGCTGGGCACCTTTAAAGTATTCAGTGCTTGCGTTCTATCCGGCGAGTCCAAAATGGCAGCTAGTTGACGGGTGTTGCCCGCAGGATTAAAACCTCGTTGTAAAGCCCGCGTTATTAAACCAAGCACCTTTGGTTGATCAAATGGATAGTGTTCCCCCTGTATCAACCGCCAGACGTGCATCCCAAAAGTCACCGCTTTATTGACATCTTTGGGGGGTGGTTTGAGCATTTTAAAACTAAACGCCGTAGACGGTTTAGGTAACTTTCTGTTGCCGGTGGTAGACATAATAGAGGTAAGAGTTTTGACTCTGTGTGGATGATGGATGGCGATTTCTTGAGCAATCATTCCTCCCATAGATGCGCCTACTATGTGTGCACTTTCGAGGTGTAATGCATCTAATAAGCCTACTGTGTCGTTCATCATATCAGACAATAAGTACGTCGCTCCTATCGGGCGCTTAAACACAGCATTTGTCAGTAAAGCAAGACTGGTGGGAGGAGGGTTTGAGTCCAACCAAGTACTTTTGCCGTTATCACGGTTATCAAATCTGATGACCCAGAAGCCCTGTGACGCAAGTAATTTACAAAATTGTTCGTCCCAATAAATCATTTGAGTGGCTAACCCCATGATCAATACTATCGCGGGATGACTTTTGTCTCCAAAACTATCGTAATTAATATGAATATTGTTAGCGGTAACCAACTGTTCGGGGTGGTGAATGATAGGATTCAAAGGTGTCAAAACTCCTCGTAAATTAAACGTACTTTAGCTTGCCTGAAAACTGTTTCTTTTCAAGTTCATCTTTTTTATAGGGCTGCCAACTCGCTTCTGATTGTGACAATCTATTCGCGACAATCCATACAACCTGTGGATTATGCCCTAAACCAGAATGACTGCCCCTTACCTGAATGTTCTCTGCTTGATGATTCGCTTCAATTCGGTGATTGATACAAGCTTGCCAATGAACAACACCATCACTTTTAGAGTAAAATGCAGAATTAGGCACCGGGGGTGGCGTAAACATTTGTTTCACAACATCAGGATTAGATTGAGAAACATTACCATTTATCAATTCAAACAATCCTTCAACTGCGGGAGATGATCCATGAGATCCATTGAATGGACTTCCCAATGTAATAACTTGACGTATACAATCAGGAATAATTCGAGCAAGCTCTCGGGCTAAAATACCCCCTAAGCTCCAGCCTATTAAACTCACCTTTGCGTTGTGGATGACCGATAATTCAATCACTCGATTTATCAGTTTATCACTTAATACTTGTTCACCACCGACTATATGAGTACCTAAATTGCGCCCAAGCTCCCAGCCATAGGTTGCATAACCTTTACCTTTTAAAAACGCACGTATGGGTTTAGTGGAAAAATCACTGGCTAAGAAGCCAGGGGAGTACCATCACTGGGTGACCGTCACCAGAGGGTGCCCTCTTTAATAAGGGCAGTGCAGCACCAAACGCACTAAGCTCAATTAATGTTCTGCCTTCGCTGAACAAATGAAATAAAGAGGGTCTTGGAATTTTAGGTAATACATGTTTCATAACAAATCCTATCATCTAGTGTAACTTTTAACTTTTCATAAGCCCATCAATGGTGGCTTGGCCAGCTAGTTTTTCCATTACTGCCAGTTCTAACTCATTAGCACTTTCGCGAATGTAACGTGCAAACATATCTAAATCAGGCATTAAATTGGCTGAGCTTGTAGGGCTAATAGATAGGGTGCCGTTATAACTGCAAATAGGTATGATCAAACCCATACCATCAAAAATTGGGGCGGTACCCATATTAACAACAAGCTTATGACCGGCAAGATAAATGGGGATTTGTGGCCCAGGTACATTGGCAATAACCACATTGAATAAAGGATTATGGTGTTTGGCTATGGCCGCACGGGAGTAAAACCTCGCTGCCACACCTGCTAACCCAAACGGAATTAACTCAGCGTATCCCATTAAACTTTTTGCATCGATAGCATCTTGGTAAAGCTTACCGACCATAGTATTAATTTGAATTTTCTCCAGTCGCTTAATGGGATCTTCAACATCAGTAGCCAACTGCACATACATAGCAGATACTTGATTACCCATTGCATTTTTTTCTTCTGGGGTTCGAGTAGATACTGGCACCATGGCCACGAGTGGTTTAACGGGTAATTCCTCTTTTTCTAACAAGTAACGCCTAAGCGCTCCAGCACATATAGCCAATATCACATCATTTAAGGTTGCCCCGTCTACTGCCTTTCTGAGTGTCTTAACTCGGTGAATATCTAGGATAATCGAATTCCACACACGCTCCATTTCAACGGTGTCGTTGAACCTTGTTTTAGGTGCATTAAACGGCATAGTAGGCATTTTTATGCCTTGCGCTCGAGTCATGTAACCTGCTTTTAGGGTAGCTTTACCAGTATCCCACAGCAAACTTGGTAGCTTAGTGGGCCGCGTTATAAAGTGATAGGCGCTTTTTGCCATCAATCCAACAGGTCCAGGGGGGTCTTTCTTCTCTTTGGCTGCCGCTGGCTTTGGTGTCCTTGGTATCGGTGATACGTCAAATAACATAGACATCAAGTCGGCACCAGACTTTCCATCAAATCCACAATGATGCACTTTGCTGATCAACGCCACAGACCCTTTAGGCACTTGAGGGATAGAGTCCAAACCTTCGACGAATATAAATTCCCATAAAGGGCGATCACGGTTCAGTTGTTGGGAAAATAATCTGGATGCCAAATAACGAAGCTCTCTCCAACCACCTGGACGAGGCAAGGCAGTACGATGCATATGCATATTAATATCAAAATCAGGATCTTCAACCCAATAGGGCCTGTCAAGATTAAGAGGCACTGTCACCAATTTTTGGGTAAGTTTGTCGACAGTATGCACACGTTCGCTTACATATTGTCGAAAGTCATCAAATGTAAGAGAGCCTTCCATAACAGCCACACCACCTATATGCATAGGTATTTTGGGTGTTTCAAGATATAAAAAAGAAGCGTCTAGACCAGAAAGCTCTTCCATAAATATGCCATTTACATTGTAAAGCAACTGTTAAAATACTCTATATTCTTACAAATAAAAATCAACATCTTTATCCATACCCATGTATACAAATCTAAATAAAAGAAACTCACTTTTCAAATCACGTATGTTTATACTAGGCAGGTCTTTTATTTAAAATAACTAACTATGTCGTTAATTCATCCTGTAGATATCGCGAGAGTCGCCAGTCAGTCATTTACCTTACCAGATATTTGTCAGCGTATTCGTGCAATGTTAGATGATGGCCGATCTGATTTTGAAGATATAAGTCAGTTCATCGCTTTGGATCCCTCTTTATCTAGTAAGTTGCTTAAGTTAGCAAATAGTCCATTATTTCGTTTTGAATCGCAGATTGATTCTTTAACAAAGGCCGTCAACATTATCGGGGGCGAAGCTTTATATAACCTGTTTGTAGCAGAAACAGCCAGCTCTGCATTTGAACACTTTAGCAATGACGTAATTGATTTAAAAAAGTTTTGGTTACAAAGCATTTATGCGGCTTTAGTAGCAAAACATTTGACTAAGATGGTCAAAATCAGAGGTAGCGAACGTTTTTTCCTGCTCGGTTTATTACACAATTTAGGCGAGTTGTTAGTGGCGGTACAAGCTCCAAATTTAGCCATTAAATGCAGCAAATATGACGAAAAAACGTCGCCTTGGAAACTGCAACGGCAGGTCTTAGGTTTTGATTACGCAGAATGTAGCGCAAAACTTATGGAATTTTGGCACTTACCTAGTCAATTATATATTCCTGTGATGGAACTACATAATGAAAATAAAGCACTGGAACACAAAGAGGTAGCCATTATTTACACAGCGGTTCGTGCTGGTGTAGCCATGACAAATGACAATTTTTATTCAGCCAGCCAACTGATCTCTACTCTAGTTTTGAAACACTTAAATCTTGATCAAGAAGATTTAAGTGATGCTATTAAGTTTGCATACATGGAAGCTGATGGTGTTTTAGCGGCCATGAGCCCTTCTCTTCACTCATATAGATAAACTCTGAGATACATGTATTTACTGCCAATTTTGCATTTTATGTTTCCACAAGCGAAATAAATTTATATATAATCTCTGGTTAATTCTATAAATGATCAATATTTCACACCATGAAGTCGATAATATTCCTTTTCACCTTACTCACGGTAAACGATAGTTTTGCTAAGCAAGACATTATGGGCTCTGTTTATCTAGCAGATAGGGTCGCTTTCGATGATGAGTTATCCATCATTGGTGAGTTTGGTTTTTTGATAGCCAGTGGAAATACTGATACGTCGACTATCGCCGCAAAGGTAAATACCAGCCAAGAGTTAACTGCTTGGAGTTATCAAATCATTAGTCATGCTCTATACACACAAAACCAAGAAGAAGCGAATGGTGAAAAAAGTAATGCAACATCAGCACAAAAACTATTTTTATCTGGCCAATTGGATCATAAACTAACAGAGCCTGATAACCGACTTTTTATCTATGGCGAATATGAAAACAATCGATTTAATGGTTTTCGTTTCCAAGCGGCATTAACAGCAGGATGGACTTCAAGGCTCTGGCATGATGAGCAAAGCGAGTTCAAATATAGTGTGGGTCCAGGTTATGCCATTTCTGAATTAGAAGAAGACAACACAGAAAACATCACCAAAAATATTATTGTCAGGGCTGCGATAGAGTACAAAAGAACGTTTACTGACCATGCTACATTTCGGCAATTTATTAGCTCTGAAGTGGGCCAAAAATTTACTAAAACTAAATCAGAAACGTCACTATCAACAAAATTGACAGGGGCACTAGCGATGAAGCTAAATTTTGTCATGAATGTTAATACTAGCGTTGGCTCTGATATTAAAGAATTAGACACTGAAGCAACCGTCACGTTGGTTTATCAATTTTTTTAAAACTAGGCTAAGCTTCTGCGACGCTATGAAAATAGACGCCTACTGGGTTTTGGTTACACACAAAAGGATATAGAAATGAACAAATCTTTAATTTTTATTGGGTTATGTGCCGCAGGAAATGTATTTGCTGCAGACGAAGTAAAGCCCTTTACGATGGATGGCGAATTTGGTTATATTGCAACAACAGGTAACACTGAAACCACCTCTATTAAGGGCAAATTATCTGTTCATCAGGAACTGACCCAGTGGAGCAATGACTTCACAATAGAAGCCCTTTATAAGAAGGATGAGATAAGCGGTGTGGAACAAACAACAGCGCAAAAATACTTTGTATCCGGTCAAGGCAATTACAAATTAGAAAACCCTGATCATCGTATCTTTGGTTTTGCATCTTACGAAGATGACAAGTTTAGCAGCTTCAATTACCAAGCAACATTGGCAGCAGGTTGGTCACAAAAGCTATGGGAAGATGACAAAAGCCAGTTTAATTATAGTATTGGTCCTGGTTATTCTTTTTCTGAAACCCCCGATGGTGAAGATCAGAGTAGTCTAATCGTCAGAGCAGCGTTGGACTACCAATGGAAAATATCTGATACCGCTAACTTTAAACAATTACTCAGTACTGAGGTGGGCAGCGACAATACTAAGTCTAAGTCAGAAACATCAGTGTCTGCCCAAATCAGCGGCGGGGTATCGCTCAAAGTGTCGCTTATCCTAGATCATAATTCTGATGTAGCGGATGACATCGATAACCTAGACACTCAGACTGCTGTTACTCTGGTCTATAGCTTTTTTTGAGTAAACCACAACCGATGTATTTTTTATCTGGCCACCTATTGCGCCAGATAAAAAATTGCCATTTATTCAGAGGTAACTATCGCTATGAATAGCTCATAGGCAAAACAATGAGTGATTAAAAAAACTGAACCTAAAAGGGGCTGTATTCAATTTGTGCACTCCCCCCAAATTTAGCTGTGCCCAAGGGTTTTCTCGAATAACTGGATAAAAATTTCTTCAATGAGTCATGCTTTATTAAATCGCTGCCTGTATTGATCAGGTGAGACCTGAAACCAGCGTTTAAATGCCCGCCGAAAATTTGCACTATCATGGTAATTGAGCAAAGCAGCAATAGCCTCTACTGACATGTGACTGTCACGTAAATAACCAGTTGCTTGTTGCGATATAATTTCATCTCGAATTTGACGAAAACCTGTACCTTCGGCCCGCAATCTTCGGGCCAAAGTTCGCTTGCTTATAAACAGTTGAGCCGCTGCCTCATCTTCACATAAAACCCCTGGGGGTTGAGAAAGCATCATTTTTTGAATGTGGTATTTACATGTGTCCTTGTTCGAATGCAACTCTGCTAACATCACTTCACATTGACACAATGCCAACAAATAATCCTCATGATTAGCGTTTACATTAGGTATTTGACACAGATGAATCGGTATTTTAACCAACGTGTGTTGTGCCGAAAATTCGAATTGTCCAGGTAAATAGTCAGCATAATACTGGCTATAACTGGGTTCAGAATGAGTGAAGCTTGTTTTTGCCTCAACTAACGGCCGCCCTACTATATGCTCAGCAAACTCGAATAATGTCGTAGCAGAAGCCTCAGATAAGCAACGGCAAATATCTGTGCTGACGTCTAAATCAATATAATAATGACACTCTAACCACTCTTGGTTCGTTATCAGCTCCAGTCGCGAAAAATTCATACGCGTAGGTATGTAAGTTTGAAATGCTTTTAACGCCGTTAACAAATTAGAGCTGCTGTTAGCCAAAAAACCCATAGCACCATGTGTAGCCGGAGTAAGCTGATTACCTAACTGTAAACCAAAAGCGTCGTTATCAGATAAACGCAAAGCATTGTCAAGTATCTGAACTTGCTGCTGGGAAGTCAGTAGTGTGTCTTGTTGCATAAACTGCGTGACAGAAAGCTGAGTCAACTCCAATAATGAGGGTAAATCCCTGCCTTGCAATTCTAAAACTCGTGCTATCAGGCGTGAATAATTAGAGGGTATACAAGGAATATTGGAAACAAATCTTTGAGTCTCTTCAGCATGATTAGTCACTATATTACCCCTCCTAATTGAATTTCAAAAACAACGTATAACAATAAACGGTAACGTCAGTGTCTTCTAATGACCCCAAATTGTCAAAAAATGACCTACCAACGACTGAAGCAAAACCATAACCTTACATAGTTAATTTACACGCTAGAGATATGTCAAAGTGGCATCACTTTCTTGCAATCAAAAGTCACCCGCGTTTAACGGAGAACCCCATGGGCCATATCACGTTTATAGAACACAATGGCAATCAACACCCCGTTGATATTGAAGTAGGTAAATCTCTAATGAAATTAGCCATAGAGAACGCTGTGCCGGGCATAGATGCCGATTGTGGCGGTCAATGCGCTTGCGGAACTTGCCATGTCATCATTGACGATAACTGGTTTAGCAACGCCGGCAATATTACTGAAGAAGAAACGCTAATATTGGATATGACACCGGAAAAAGCTGACACATCACGTCTGTCTTGTCAGATATCAACCACTGAAGCGATGGACGGAATGCTTGTGCGCCTACCAGAGTTTCAAATGTAAGCACCCATAATTTATTTTAATAGCTACCTTAAATACTCAAAAATCAGAAAAGGGCCTTTATATGGAGAATATGACATGAATATTTTATCTCCGGTTATCGAAAAGAGTGCTGCGTTAATCCCTATACACCTACAAATCAAAAGCGCCCATATATTACAGAAAGTCAAACAATGCGTGATAAAAAGCAAGTCTGCCCCAGTATTTATTGAGACCCTAATACCTGATGTGACATCGCTCGCGTTAGAGGATATAGATGTTAGTAACCCTTTTCTATTTAGACAAAATCGTTGGCAGTCTTACTTTAAGCGCCTGCGCGATGAGTGCCCAGTTCACTATCAAAAGAACAGCCCTTTCGGGCCATTTTGGTCTATCACACGATACGAGGACATCATGTTTGTAGACAAACATCATGATCTATTCTCTGCAGAGCCCATCATATCGATTGGCGGCCAACCAGAAGGACTCGCTATCGAAACGTTCATCGCTATGGATCCTCCAAAGCACGAGCGACAACGCCAAGCTGTGCAAGGCGTTGTCGCCCCGAAAAATTTAAAGGAAATGGAAAGTCTCATTCGCGCTAGAGCTGAAGATGTATTAAACAATTTACCCATTGGCGAGCCCTTTGACTGGGTGCAAGAGGTATCGATTGAATTAACATCAAGAATGCTTGCCACGCTATTCGACTTTCCCTACGAAGAGCGACACAAACTGGCCTACTGGTCAGATGTAGCGGCAAGCAGTCCGGAGTCTACTGGCGGAACCGGCTCAATAGACGAATCCTTTCGTGTGGCTGCACAGGTTGCAAAAGAGTTTTCACAACTGTGGCATGACAAGGAAGCTAAAAAAGCAGCAGGTGAAGTGCTTGGATTCGACCTCATTAGCTTGCTACTCGCCAATGAACATACCAAAGACTTGATCAACAGACCTATGGAGTTTTTGGGTAATATTGTATTGTTATTAGTTGGCGGGAACGACACCACTCGAAACTCTATGACCGGTGGCGTTCATGTTTTGAATCAGTTTCCGGAGGAGTTTGTAAAACTCAAAAACGATCCAGGTTTAATACCTAACATGGTATCTGAGATTATTCGTTGGCAAACACCGCTAGCATATATGCGCAGAGTGGCCAAACAAGATGTCCAGCTAAACGGCCAAACAATTAAGCAAGGCGACAAAGTTGTTATGTGGTACGTATCCGGTAATCGTGATGAACGAGCCATCGATCTGCCTAACCAATTTATGGTTGATCGTAAAAATGCCAGAAAGCATCTCTCATTTGGCTTTGGTGTTCACCGCTGCATGGGTAATCGCTTAGCGGAAATGCAATTGCGTATACTTTGGGAAGAGTTATTAAAACGTTTTGAGCATATTGAGGTGGTCGACAGTCCACAGTTCGTTCAATCAAACTTTATCAAAGGTTATACCAAGATGATGGTGAAAGTCACAGCGAAAACATCATGACAAAAAAATGTACCATTACTGACACATGCTACGCGGCGGCAAACTAACATCTAGCCTTGCCTAAGAAGGCTGGGAGCGTGATATTTTAATATGATAGGGTGCAACGGAGCCTTCAGTTCATTGCATCACTAAGATGTGGGTACATCTTTCATAATATTTTTTAACAGAATCAAAAGGGCACATTATCAAATGAAAGCGGTATACGATTATATCATTGTTGGCGGTGGTTCAGCTGGTTGTATTTTAGCGAATCGTTTGTCAGAGAACCCCCAAAATAAGGTGTGTTTGTTAGAAGCTGGACCACAAGATAAAAGCTTTCTCATACATATTCCAGCAGGTTTTCTCGCTTTAGTGGCGTTTAACAAACAATACAATTGGCGCTTTGAAAGTGAGCCAGAACCTGGGCTAAATAATCGTAAGATTTTTGTGCCTCGCGGTAAAACTTTAGGAGGCTCTAGTTCCATAAATGGCATGGTCGCCATTCGGGGCCACAAAGAAGACTACGATGAATGGGAAAGTTTAGGGAATACTGGTTGGAGCTTTAAAGACTTGTTGCCAATATTTAAAACCATAGAAGGTTATGAAGGAGGCGCCGACACCTTTCATGGTGTTGATGGTCCACTAAAGGTATCCACCAGTAATTATGCTAACCCTATGTGCGAAGTTTTTTTAAAGGCAGCAGAGCAACAAGGATATCAAAGAACCACCGATTTCAATGGTGCAGAGCAGGAAGGTATTGGCTTATTTGATGTAAATGTACACAAGGGAAAACGTTGTAGCAGTGCGACAGCTTTTTTAGACCCTGTTCGAAATAGACCAAATTTAGATATCGTAACGAATACCTTAGTAGAAAAGATATTGTTTGAAGGAGCAGAAGCCGTAGGAGTTCAGGTGAAACAAAACGGTGAAAGGCATTCGATAAAATGTCGTAACGAAGTCGTGTTAGCCGCAGGTGCCATAAACACTCCACAAATATTATTACTGTCTGGCGTAGGTGCGGCAGCACAACTTACTGAACATAATATTCCACTGGTATTGGATTTACCCGGCGTAGGAGAGAACCTTCAAGAACATTGGCATGTAGGGAAGATTGATAAAAGTAGTAAAACAATTGCCTACGGCGCATCTTTTAGCTTTTTGTTTAGAAATCTACTCGCGCCCTTTGACTATATATTTCGAAAAAAAGGCTTATTGACATCAACCTTTGTTGAAGCAGGTGGCTTTATTAAATCGAAGGTAAACTTATCGCGACCAGATTTTCAATTTCACTTTAATGCGGCACACGCAGAAGATTCAGGAAGAAAAAACGCCCTTGGACATAGTTATACTTTACATACTTGCTTGCTCAGAGCCAAAAGCCGAGGCTGGGTTCGTTTACGAGATAAAAACCCCAAGAGCACACCCAAGATCCAATATAATTTTATGCAAGACCCAAACGACGTAGAACAAATGATCACAGCGTTTAAAATCACTCAAAAAATCATGAATGAGAAAGTATTCGATGAGTACCGCCAATCTAATACTTCCCCAAGCAAAGACTTAGTGGAAGACGAGGAAATTATTGAGCACATAAGAGCCAACGTCGATACCGTTTATCATCCAGTCGGCACCTGTAAAATGGGACAAGGTGCAATGTCAGTGGTTGATGAGATGCTAAGGGTAAAAGGTCTGCAAAAAATTCGTATTGCTGATGCCTCTATTATGCCCCTAATTACAGGCGGAAATACCAATATTCCGACGATGGTTATCGCTTATAAAGCAGCGGATATGATATTGGAGTCACAAACAAGTTAAGCATAATATTGAAGTTGAGGTTGAGGTTGAGGTTGAGGTTGAGGTTGAGGTTGAGGTTGAGGTTGAGGTTGAGGTTGAGCAAATAACTAGATAAGCAGATTAGCTCGACTCAAGCTTTCAATCCATGCTCAAGGGCCAATAAGGGATAGATGTAAAGGGTGAAAAAAACATTATTTCTCATAAAACGCACAACATGCTTTGGCGCTTGGATATCAGCTGACAGCATGTAAGTGGTATTAGACGATTCAGAAATGAATCATCGCACCAACTTCTGAACGCTCGAGCTGTTTGAAAAACTATGGTTCACCTTTTGCGCGAACTACCGTATTTGTAATCCAACTCGACTTCGCATCTCAAAGGTTCAACATTAGCCCTAAAGACAGAAGTCACTGCGGGTATCATCCTGTTACCATGTTAAAGCTCTATATTTATAGCCATCAATAAGAGAAAATAGAAAACAAAATACAGACTCTAATCCAATTTATTTAAAATTGTTTTTACTTCAGCAATTTGATCTGCAGTGCCTTTTTGCAAGATTTCATCGAATAATTCTCTTGCTGAATCGTCTTCACCGATCTCAATGTAAGCATGAGCCAAGTCTAACTTAGCGCCTAAGCCGTCATCGGCGTCCACATCTATCATTTCGAGATTATCTTGTTCATTGACAAAGGGCTCTAAGGGGATATCTAAATCTAATACCTTATCCATTTCATCGTCAGCATCAAAGCTTTCACTAAGTAACGCCTCAACATCCAAAAAGTCTTCAGTGTCTTGTTTACTCACATCGAGGTCTTCACTTTTTGGCGTTTCATCCAATAAAGCGGCGATATCGAACCCTGTATCATCTTCATCTAATGATAAGTCATTGTCCAAATCAATAGATTCGAGCATTTCATCAAAGCTTGAGCCTTCAAGCTCTTCTATGATCCCATCATCCTCAGTGGCATCAGTTTGCTTTTGGTTGGATTTGACTTCATCCTCGACTAACCAATCCCCCAACCCCGGTAAATCGTCTAATTCATCAGTGCTATTTTGTGATGACTCAAACGATAACCCATCGATAGTGTCGTCGAATGCATTATCGAGTTCACTATCGTCAAAATCGTCAATAGATTCACTGTCATCTTGAGTCGGGGGGGGCGAGGAAAATGACTGATTTGATTCATCTTTAGTGACAAAATCATCCGCTGAGAACGCGAGATCATTAAGTGAACTACTAGTAGCAGGTTCGTTAGATGTAAGAACGTCTGACTCTTCTTTCTCAAAATCTTCTAAGGCTTTTTCTAGTTCGGCTAATTCTTCAGCTTCGACTAACGGCTCTGACTCAGCTAATTCTTCAGCTTCAATTTGTTGAGCCTCATTTAAGACTTCAGATATATCCGCTTCTGTATCAAGTTTATCGACCAATACTTCTTCTATCTCTGCTACTAAGTCATCAAGCGCCTGAATATCAAGCTGCGACTCTGCACCTCCGAGTAATTGTTGAGCCTCATCGTCATCGTCAGATAACATAGAACGCATTTGTACCAGCTCATCAAGTAGAGTGTCTGTAACGCTGTCCAACTCTTTACTTTGAGCAGTAATTTCTTTATCTGGCTTCTGTAAAGCTTCCTCATTGATATCGTCTGAATCATCTAATAAAGGATTTTCGATGATTTCATCTTCTGACTCATTAAGTAAATCATCAATACTGATCTCTGCTGGCTCTTCTTCATCCACCGCAGATTTAGCAAACGTTTCATCATCAGGTACCAGTGGTGGCTCACCCTCATCTTGTTTCATATCATCAGCGTCAGCGTTAACTTGTTGTTCATCTTCCTCGAGCAATATTTTTTTAAGCTCAGAGTTGTCATCGTTGTCTTTAACATCAGCTAATAAATCGTCATCTTCATCAAATAAACTATCTAGGTCATCATCTTCTAGCTCATCGACACTTTCAGAGTTATCGATCAGTGAATCTTCTATGTTATCCCCTAAAGCATCCTCTACCAATTCTTCAAGTTCTTCAGATAACACATCATCAAATAGGTCGTCATCGCCAAATAAGTCACCACCATCCAATTTATCATTGTTCTGTGGCGACACCTCGGCACTTAATGCGCCTGACAAGTTACCCATTTCAGTGGCGAAAGGATCCAAAGAAAGGTCGTCCGAAGAATCATCTTCTGGCTTAACAACCGTAGGAACTTTTCGCTTAATCATCCAATAAGCAAAAGCAATGAGTGCGAATAAAACGGGTAAGGTGAACAACAATATAATTGTTATCGTATTACCTAACCAAGAGTTGTTTTTTTCTGCCATTTGTGCAGCTTTAACGGCATCATCTTGACGAGACTTTTCTAACAACTCTTCAATGCTTTGACCCATTTGATTCATTTGCAGAGACTTTTTTTGTTCCTCACTGCGCATTTCATCAATGTCGGCATTCACTTTACTGAGTCTTTCAGATAACTTTTTATTATTATCCAATATGCTTTGCACACTGTTTATGGATTCGGAAAATTGCTTCCGAATAGCAGTGAACTGGCGATTTTGAGCCTCGTCAATCGCTTCTAGTTTTTGCTCCATCAATTCCTTGGTTTGCTCCAAAGCTGCGGCATTTGATGTTTGTTCTATTAGTTTATTTGATATATTTGACTTAAAGCTCAATATGTCTAGCTGGGCTTTTTGTTGCGCTTGCCTGTTATTAACATTAAAAATATAAGCCTCAGATGGCATTTTCAATATCGAACCATCTTTCAACAAATTAATATTTTGTTGTTCAAAAGCGTCAGGATTAATCTCGTATATGGCTTGCATAACCTGATAGACAGACAAAGAGCTATTAGAACGATAATTTTGAGAAATTTGCCATAAAGTGTCCGAAGAAACTATGGGTCCATAAGTGTCAGACTTTGTACCTGGTTGGATTTGAAGTTGTGGCTCAGAATACCTAGGAGAAGAATTTTTAGGACCTCTTACATTACCCTGTTGAGAATTGGCAGCAGGAATAACGGAAATGAAATTCAGTACAATTAAAAGCTGTATTGCTATTTTTCGCAAATTCATATGATTCCTTCTGGCCCCAAAATATAGCTCCTCGTTATGAATGACGTCACGACACAACGCTACACTCAACTTTGCACAATATCTTCGTATGTTCTTTTGAAAATAAATAAAAGTGATTATCTATATAAATTAACTAGTTATGCAATTTCACATAGTGTCGCTTTATTGGCATTAAACACATTTATTCCAATTAATTTATGTTTGTAAGCAAGTCGTATTCCAAGTTTGAAAACGCAGCATAAATATATAACAACTATAAACCAGTTGGTCTGTTTGATCTAAAATGGCGAGCTGATTAGGAAAGATACTCATTAAGTATCTTATCGGCAATAGAAAAGAATGGATGAGGGCCTGTCACACAGGCCCTTATATATATTTACATGTAATCTCGGATAAGCACTTCAGCAATCTGCACACTGTTGGTTGCCGCGCCTTTACGCACGTTATCTGACACAACCCATAGATTAATGCCGTTAGGATGTGTGATATCGTTTCTGACTCGACCTACATGCACATCATCATTACCGCTGGCGCTGCTCACTTGGGTAGGAAATGCATCTCTATCAGTGTGTAACACTATGCCTGGCGCATTGGCTAATAATACTTTTACTTCTTCAGCGTCTATTGGCGAGCGAGTTTCAAGGTGAATGGCTTCACCGTGACCATAAAAAACGGGGACACGAACAGCAGTCGCATTCACTAAAATAGTATCATCACCCATTATCTTTTTAGTTTCCCACACCATTTTCATTTCTTCTTTGGTGTAATCATTATCCATAAAGACATCGATTTGTGGAATAACGTTGAAAGCAATTTGGCGACTAAAGGCTTCAGTTTTCACTTCTTTGCCACTTAGCAGCGCCGCAGTTTGATGAGCTAACTCGTCAATTGCAGCCTTCCCTCCCCCAGACACTGACTGATAGGTGCACACATTAATACGCTCAATGCCAACAGCATCGTGAATAGGCTTTAAAGCCACCATCATCTGAATAGTAGAGCAATTAGGATTAGCGATAATATTACGATTACGAAAATCAGCTAATGCTTGCGGATTCACTTCAGGTACCACCAAAGGAATATCTGCTTCATAGCGAAAGTGAGACGTGTTGTCGATAACTACACAACCGGCTTCAGCGGCAATAGGTGCGAATTTTTCTGAGACACTGCCACCAGCAGAAAGGAAGCCTAGTTGTACCTGACTCCAATCAAATTCATCAGCATCTAAAACGCTAATCTCATTTCCCTTAAAGGTCACCTTTCCACCAGCAGAACGAGCACTGGCTAATGGATAAAGTTTGTTGATTGGGAAACCTCTTTCTTCAAGAATTTCGATCATGTGTTGTCCTACTAATCCAGTAGCGCCCAACACGGCGACATCAAAGGCCCGAGACATGGTTTTTTACTCCTAAACATTTAAATTATGGGTGGCATTGAATTATGTGAACCACCTATATGGCGGGCAAAAATCCAACACCGTAGATTGCCTTCGAATTTGCAAAATTTCCAGTGTTTAGCGCAATTGCAGAAAACTCTCTTCTTATAGGATAGTGTTTTCGGATATATCTAAACTGATCGGCACTGTGCATGTTTGCTCTGAAATATTGGTCATCTGTCTCAATGTTATACACATTTAACACTAACTGGTGCAATACTTGCCAAAAATCTTGTTTTTCACTGAGCTGTATGGGATTAGGTTGTGCTTTGGGTAAATAATCAGATAATTTTTTGTCAGCTTGAATACCTAAATGTTTGCACAAAGCCAAATATAGCATTTCTGTCCCTCTGGCCTTGCCTTCAATGGTATGACCCGCAATATGCGCAGTAGCCAAAGCAGTGTGTGGGATTAAATCAAGATTGATACTGGGTTCGTTCTCCCACACATCAAGCACTAAATTCAGCGACTTACCTTGCTCAAAAAGTGCTAAAGCCGCTTGATTATTGATCACCTCTCCTCGACAGGCATTGATCAAAATCTGATTGTCTTGTAGAGCTGCCAGTCTCACTTTATTAAATAAATTTTGTGTAGGATAAGGCCCGTCCTTAACCCAAGGTACATGCAAAGAAATGACGTCGCACTGCATGATATCTTTCATAGATACGAATTCTCGTGCGTCACCCGCATCATCTAGAAGCGGATCACATAATTTATGCTTAATACCCAAAACAGTTAATACTCTTGCCAAAGCGCTACCAACATGACCTGCGCCAACAATACCCACTGTTTTGTCCACCAATTGCCAGTTAAGCCTTTTACTCATAACCAAGATTGCGCTTAACACATACTCCGCTACAGCCACCGCATTACAACCGCCAGCTGAAATAAAAGGAATATTTTGACTAGCCAAATAATGTTGGTCTACATGATCGGTACCAGCCGTGGCCGTGGCTACAAATTGCAGTTGCTTATTTTTTAGCAGTAACTGTTCATCTACCTTAGTGGTCGAACGTACCAACAATACATCTGCATCGGCTAGCATGTCAGCGTTTAATGTTTTGTGAGAAAATACTTCACACTCGCCAAGTTCAGAAAAAAACTCTGCCGCGTAAGGCATACTGTCTTCGTAATAAATTTTCATGATGGTTACTTAGGATATATAGCTAGAAGTAGCAGTATTATGCCAGCAAATGGAATATTTAAAACAAGGGTGTGTTTTATCACTAATTTATTGAGACGGCTAACACATTATCAAAGGAAATCATACGTTTATCTGAAAGCAAGTAAAAACCATTTCTTACCCTTGAAACAGTCTATGTGGTGAGTTTCAGTATGATAGTAGGGTTGAGCAACAGTCATTCACTCTATTACTTCAGTCAAAAAATCTCGATACAAATTTAACACGTCTTGTGGCGCCTCTAGTTGTGGGTAGTGCCCCACGTCTAAGGCAGTCGTTTTTGCATTAGGAATAATGTCGATATAATGGTCAAGCATGTGTTGCCCGGAGATGGGGTCGTGCACACCATTGATAAAATATAAAGGCACCACTGTGCTGACCATGCTTTGTACCCAACGTTTTCCATGTTGGTTGCGTTCATCTATGTAGCTTAATAACTTGGGTAACACCTTCTTACCATTATTATGTTCAATCAACTGCCACAAGGTATCTATTTCATGGGTATTTGGCTGACTGTTAGCAGCGAATATTTTATTAAACCCCCTCGCTAAATTTGCCTTATTCATAAAGTGACTGGCTAAACCACCCAACCGCCCCTTCAATAACTTCTGGGTAAACAGAGGGCGGTGATGAGAAGCAAACAAGCCCCCATTTAAAAAACAGATAGACAATATCTGAGCCGCGCTATGAATATCGTCCTGTCGACTTAATAGTTCTTGCGCTACTGAATCACCGTAGTCGTGAGCCAGAATATGATATTGCTTAACACCTTTTTTACGCAGCAGCGCCTGCACAATGTCGGCTTGCTCCAGCAAACTGTACTGATGTTTTGTAGGTTTATCAGATAAACCAAAACCTAACAGATCTACACTGAGTAAACGGTATTGCCCGGCTAAATGTTTCCACTGAAAATGCCAATCCCAAGCAGCACTAGGAAAGCCGTGAATAAACAATATGACGTCTTTGTTTTCATCTTTGTTAAAGTTAAGAGATTGCCAATGAGCGATACGATGGCCGCATAACTCAGTGAAACTTGTCTGTTTTTGATAATTTTCGAAGGTAAGTTGCTTCAAATTTTATTGGTCATATCCAGGATTAGTGCGGTCTAATTTACGCAATATTCCTGGCCATGCCAAGGCGCCACCAGCAGAACGAGTGACTTGTTTAGCCTGAGCCTGAATGCCGGCCAAAATATTTGATGGTATAGGGATCAGTTCTTGGCCACTGGCCTGAGCTTTGAGCTGAATTTGGCAAGAGCATTCTAGTAAATACATATATAAAAACGCATCGGCAATACTGTCTGCACAAGTTAACAACCCATGATTACGCAAAATCATGAAATTGGTGTCACCCAAATCAGCGACTAAGCGGGTTTTCTCATCAGGGTTAAGCGCCACACCTTCATAGTCATGGTAAGACAATGAAGAAAGTGCAAACAAGGATTGCTGACTTAGAGGCAACAAACCTTGTTTAGTTGCAGACACCGCAATACCCGCAGCAGTATGCAAGTGCATGACACATTGAGCATCCTCACGTGCTTCATGCACCGCACTATGAATAGTAAATCCTGCTGGATTAATTTCATAATCTGAGTCCATCACTTTATTACCTTGCAGGTCCACTTTGACCAAACTCGAAGCAGTGACTTCTTCAAACATCAAACCATAGGGATTAATTAAAAAATGATGTTCAGGCCCGGGTACGCGAGCGGATATATGGGTAAACACTAAATCATCCCAACCAAACATGGCCACAGCACGGTAACTCGCTGCTAAATCGACTCGAGCTTGCCATTCTTGCTCACTGACATGTTGTTTTACTGAAGCTGCCATTTGATCCATTTCCAGTTGAATATTAATTAGCTTAAGATAAACTATTGAGCATAACTTAAACTGTCGCCAATGTGACAATTGATACTCTTTATGCAATCAGATAACGTCCGACAATTCCTTTCACAAAATGCGTGGTTTGCTTCTTTGCCAGACCCCTTAGCCGATAAGTTGCTTGAAAAAAGTAAGGTGAAAGTCCTTCACGACCAACAAATATTGCATCAAAAAAATGACTCTGCGGACGGATTTTATTGTGTGCTTACCGGAAGAGTGCGTATCAGTAATTTCACAGTTGAAGGTAAAGAGCTAGTATTAACGTGGATCCAGCCAGGAAACTGGTTTGGCGAAATTTCATTAATCGATAGTCAACCTCGCACCCACGACGCTCATGCTGAGGGCTCAACCACAATATTGAAAGTACCTAAATCCACTTTTGAACAATTATTCAAAGAACACCAAGATTGGTCCCAATATATTATGCGCCTACTGTGTCAAAGAGTCCGCGCCACGTTCAGTCTGATAGATGAAACTGGCTGCCTATCATTGAAAGGGCAATTATGTAAAAGGTTAAGTATGATGCATCAGGGCTTAGAAGAACAACAATCAAAAAGCTTGCAGATTAAGATTTCTCAAGATGCGTTAGCGCGACTTATTCATAGTTCAAGGCAAACAGTGAACAAAATTTTACAAGGTTTACAAACAGACAAAGTCATCGTATTGCGTTATGGAAAAATCATTATTTTAGACAGAAGAGCCCTTGAAACATTAAGTCAGATTTAACAGTAGAGGCTTTAAAGTACCAAATTAACAATCAAAACCAATATACCAATCAGCCCTAACACAAACAAAACACCGACTATTACAAAAGGTACAAAAGACGGTTGCTCAAAATCGTGCTTATAGTTGGCATCACTTTGTACGCCCAACACACTTGCAGCGACGCTTTTAAAGACTTGCCATAAATTAGTTTTTACCATCTATGTTTAATTCCTGTGTGTGTAAACCTACTCACTTGTGTTAAGCAACCCTTTTCAACTTATCAACTCGATGCAAAGTGTGCCATATCTAGGGGCAGAAGTAATGATAGTTTTAGGCTCTGCTGAGGGAGTGACTCTATTTATGACGGTACCAAACAGTAGCCACAAAATACATTCAACGAAACGGTAGCGCTAATTTTTTAACTTGCTCTGCACTTGATTAAAGGGTCGTTGGCGATTGCTTCAATTTATGGCAATCGCTATGCTATCAGCACGTGTGTGGTGAGTAGTAACAGATTCTTTAGCTCTGAATAAAAAACAAGGCACATTTCGCACCATCATCCCGCGCGGCTGCCGTGTACACTTTATAAGGGCAAGCTAAAGCTGTTGTGATTTTTTCTAACAAATCTTGGTGAACATCCGAGACTGATGCACGCGGAATGGCCCACAGGGTGAAATATAGGGACATATTTCATAAAACAAGCCGCTTAATGTTTGGCATACCAACTTACTCACTTTGCAGCGACGCAACTGTGGGTTGTGAGCGCATAATCAAACACGTTTTACTGTGTTTATCGATAAAGCCAACAATAGATTGGTACCGGGCAAGATGGACTAAATGAAAGGTGATATTGAGAATATGTTGTACTTTAATAATGCCAATATTACTGAATGTTCATCTCACAAAACCGCATCATGACTGGCAAACATATCTTATTCAGCTAAAAGTACTGGAAAAGGTACTGGAAAAGGTACGGCAAAAAGTAAAAACTGGGTTTTGCTGATTAAGGCCATATTGCAGCTACTAGATACATTTGCCGTCAATGGTAATGATAAGAATTTATTCTGATACTATTAATACTACTATGGCTGTTCAGTTAATTTATTAAACAAATAAGTGTAATTTAACTATGTCAGAAATCTATATCACCGAAGATGGTAAAGTCCGATGTGCTTGGTGTCAGGCAACGCCTCAGTATGTTGAGTATCACGAGAATGAGTGGGGCTACCCCGTTACCGATGATCAGCGACTATTCGAAAAAATCTGTTTAGAAGGATTTCAGTCTGGTCTGAGCTGGTTAACTATTTTGATAAAGCGCGATAATTTCAGAGCCGCTTTTGCAAATTTCGATTTTAACCTTGTGGCTAATTTTACCGATAATGATGTTGAGCGTTTAGTGCTAGATGCTGGCATAGTTCGCCATCGCGGTAAAATTACTGCCACCATAAACAACGCTAAACGCGCGCAAGAATTGATGACAGAATTTGGTTCTTTAGCTCATTACTTTTGGCGATTTGAGCCAACGCGTGATGAGACTATTGCCCCAGATTTTATGGCGACATGCAAAGAATCCATCGTTTTATCTAAAGATTTAAAAAAACGCGGCTGGAAATTTATTGGCCCCACTACTATGTACGCTTTTATGCAAGCAATGGGGATGGTGAATGATCATGCCCAAGGCTGTGCTTTAAGGTTAAAAGCGATGCAACAAAGGGCGGAGTTGGTTCGTCCCTAGACTGAAGGACTTTGCTTAAGTGGCTCTATGATAACTGGCCTGTTCATTTCCTGATTGTTAGAAATTACAACGCAGCAATATGCAATAAGGTTTCAGGATGAGATTGTACTAATTTCAACAAGGTTACTGCTTGTCTGTTGGGCGCACTGCGCCCTTGCTCCCAATTTTCTAATGTTCGCACTGATGTGTGCAGATAATTAGCAAATACCCCACGAGACATATTAAATTTTTCACGAATAGACAAAATTTCATTTGGTGAAATCATCAATTCATTGGCTATTACTACTTCGTGCGTTTTTAAGGTTAACTTCCCCTCACTATGCTCTTTTGCCTCACCAAGAGAAGCTGTTAGTTCTGCAAATAAATCACGTTTGTTCATGTTTCCACACCTGCATAAAGTCTTTCAATTGTTTCTTTTGATCACTTGTTAAATCAGATATTTCATTTTTGGCATATATGGTCAGCAAATAGAAACGATTGTATTGGTCAAAGTAGTAGTAAATCACTCATGCTCCACCGCACTTCCCCTTCCCTTTTGCCGCTACTCGAACTTTTCGTAACCCGCCAGCACCTTGTATCGCATCCCCTTTCTTTGGTTCTGCTAACAATGAACATTGAAATATTTGATAATCATCGTTTGATAGATACTCAGTAGGATGCCTTTCAAAAAGACTTGATTAGACAAATATTGATTTCATAAATATAATATACGTTTAAAGCGTATAGATGACAAACAATCTTTTGCTGAGTTAATAGGACATTTCGATAACTGGAACGAGAATTCGCGTGTTCTTCAAGAAATTAAAAGCATGTGCCGTACACACTGGGATCCATTCCTGATTTCAAACAGCGTCCCGCGCGCTACTAAAGTTTTTAACCGCACAAAATGGCTTAGTTTATGTGCGCCAACCGCGTTGTTGCTAAAATGTGTTCTCTCCAACTTCCGTTCAAATGACTTCTCTGTTATTTGCCCCTAAAATTAGCTTTTTTGTGCTGAAACGTTAAATATGGTAGAGGCAGTGGCTAGCCACCAAAAATGAAAATTAAGGAATTAGAAAAGTTCTTTTTTAAATAAATAGTTATCGAGGCTGCTATCCTAATTTATCCGCGTAATATATTGATTTAAATGTGTTTTCACTGATTTTTACAATGGGGGCCTTGATGTGGGTAAAGGTTTTTATCACCCAGAATCGGAAGTTCAAGTTTGCCTCTTTCAGCTTTTTGCCGTCGGTATTTTGATATTATGCAATTGAAAAATAAATAGTTAACATATTGATAGCATTATCAAAAATGACAGCGTACATTTATGCAACAGAAGTAGGTATCCCTAGCAAGGCTAGAGTGCAATTCTGACAATTGATGGTACTTAATTACAAAAACACATAAAGGATATATGACATGAAAAAAATGATAGTCCGACTCGCGGCAGCAGTAGCTTTAGTCAGCATGACAACTTTTGCAATGGCAGCCGACTGGAACAAAGAACAGGCTACGGTTTGGTCGGTAGTTACACAATCTTGGGAAGATGAAGTTGCTAAAAATGGTAACTGGCCAACAAATTATGTTCACAAGGACGTAGTGGCTTGGGGTGAATCATGGCCTCAGCCCAGAGAAGCAGAGTCTATGGCTAAATGGTCACGATTTGGCGAAAAAACTGACACAACCCTTATATATGAATTATTTCCTGTATCTATCGTAGTGGTAGGAAGTACCGCAATTGTTAACTATAACACGGTTTCAGTAGGCAATAACTATGAGGGAAAGCGTGAGCGATCGACACAAGGCCTGATTGAAACTCTGGTATATGATGGTAAGAGCTGGAAGTTCCTGTCTTTGACTAGCTTTGAGATTAACTCTGAAAATTAGCCAACCAACGAATGCATGAAGAGCGGATTAGCCCTAAACAAATCAACGGGTTTGTCTGTCTCTTCTTTTGTTAGGAATAAATCGGATCAGATCTAAATTAATAAAATTTTTCTTCTTTTTTCCATCCGACTGGCCAGCCCCTGCTCCCTTCCTTTAGCTTTTTTCTGTAAGGTCTCCACCCCCTTCAACAAAACGTTTACTTCCGAAAACCAAACCTTTATTTACCGATTGGCGGATATCGTCCAGTAATTGTCCTTTCACATGCTCGTTAAACAAAAATTACGGTGGGTGTTTGAGTAACCTGATTAGTCATCAAGACCCAAGCATGAATAGCGACGTAGAATTTATCAGCATACTCCTCAACCATGTGACATAGGCTTTCATATCACCAGTAAAGATCACTTGCCGGCTGTTACCCCGTCGAATAACATGTTCTGGCACGCCAACCAGTGAGACTCTTGGCTTCCTCAGCATAAGAATAACTTAGTTGATGAGATTCAATTAAGTTAAGCCTTTAATCTGGATCTGCCCCCTTTTATTAATTTATCATCCAATGCACATCACATTTACTTAGTAGAAACCGCCTTGTCTAATCCATTCCCCTGTAACCTAAAAAAACGTGCAAGGTAAACCACGCAATTAAAAGTGAGTTTGCCACCCTAATTCAACAACATTGTTGGTCTGTCGGTCAAAAGGCAAGCGCCCAGACGAGTAACTAACGAATAAACCATTGGTACCACTAAGACTGTAAGTCTTGAATTGGTAGCTATCTAAGTTGCCATTTTTTACTATTTCGGAAGGGCTGAGCTCTTTGTAATAACGATAGTTGAAGGTAAATACGATGGGTGTGCCGCTAATTTCTGTTAACGGAGCCCATAGTGAGACTTCACCTGAAAAGCGATAATAACTGGTATTATCGCCGGCCAGTGCTCGCGGTGTTTTATTATTCGGGTCAATGGTATCTACGCCCAAACGAACGGCGGGTGTCACACTTAATGCGCCTAACCAGGAGTTGTCGCCCCAGTCTTCATATTGGGCAAAAACAAAGGCACTGACTTTAGTTTGCGTCGCTTTAAATTCTTGATCGGCTTCATAACCAAGGTCGACACCGAGCTGGTAATTTTGATAAGAGTTTAAAAACTCGCTGGTACTGGCCAAATAATTGAGCCCTTTCTCATTAGCCTTACAGTTTTCTGGAGTTAATTCAGTCACTCCACCTCCACATTGAGCCGCAGCCAAACTCAAATCAGATAGAGCCTTCGCAAACTCCTCGCCGTGCTCAGGAATATCAGTGAACCAGTTGCCGTTAAGGGTAAGTTTAGCCTCAATGAAGTTGTGGGGGTTTTTGGCGGCGTCTTGAGTCAGGGTGCCCGTTGCCTTAAAATCGGTGGCAATACTGCGATTCCAACCATTTTTCGATTCGATTCTCTTCTTATTAATACTGTGGGCATACTCAAAAGTAACGGCGAGTACATTGTCGCCGTCTTCCACGTCCAATGACTTGAACTTAAGACCGATAGGAGGTGTCTCTCCAAAGGCTTTATTTAAGGCTGAGTTTAAGAATTGTGGTTGGGCAAAACCTTCCTTTAAGCCTTCTTTAAGGGCATTTTTATCTACTTTATCCCATGATGCCGATTCTGCGGCAGCCTTAACAAGAGCAGTACAACTTTCCGGCGGTAGAGCCGAAAATTTATCGCATATTGTCGCTGAATGTTGCTGCAAATTTTGCTCTAAGATGTCGCTAAAGATATTAGGTTGAGCTACTGCAGAAAAGGCGGGTACTAAAGTTAATGCGCAGATTAACTTCATGATTATGTTTCCCCAAGAAAATGATATGCCTCATCAACCGGGTCACCCAAGTCTTTTAGTAGCTTCTCAGGATCCTTTAATACTGCATATATGCTGTCTATCGCATTTTGCTGGGAAATACCCTCTTCATACTTGGCTCGGTATAAACTGGTCATTGCATCGTCGACCAATTGAGCATGTGCAAGCGCTTTATTGTTAGTCATTTCGACACTTTCACCCGAAGCAGATTTAATTAAAAACCTTGTTGACCATTCTCCAGAAGGGTGAAAAGGTGAGCTTTTTTGACCCAAATGCCATTTTTCAAAAAACCACAAGCTTGTGTGCGCGCGATTGTTGTTACTCCAGCTCATTGTAATAGTCCTTTTGTTGTTATATTTAATTCACTTCCACTGTATCTCAGGGTCAGGTCTTCAACTTTGTGCAAAATACAAGACCTAACCCCTCTAACTAAAATCATACACTAACCGAGTAGAAATGGAATTACACTTGGAGTGGAATATTATCCACCAGTCAGTTTGGAATTATAAAGACAGATATGGACGCACCCGTGATGTCAACGTATTACCTATCTCTTCATGCTGATTTTCAGCACAAATTACGTTCTTAATTAGCTTATACCGCTAGTCTGTTGTGCTAAAGGTAGTCTCAACCTGCAGGGTCACAGGGTCAGGTTCGTTGAAAAATAGAAATCAGATGAGAGATTGGATCACCGTATTTTAGTGACAACTCCTTACCCGATTAAACGCAAGGTGTTCTAATTCCGAATTACTTGCTATACCTATTCGTATCCCTATCCATAAAACGTCAACACTTGTTCAAACAATCATCGAATTTTTAGATTTATTGATATACTAATGGCAACATATTCGACAGAGCAGACATACTGTACTTACTATATGTGTTATCAGTGTTGTGGTATTAATGTTGTCATCTAATTCATTACCTATTAAGTCTTTAGCCAATTATTGAATGGATTTTTTTACCTTAGGTTTAACATTAACAGGGGAATTACATGACCTCAAAGCTTCCTGATAAAAGGTCGAGCGCCCAAGATGTTCAGGCATTTATTGGTAAAGTCAAAAACACACCGCTGGCCACTGGTGTAGGCAAGGGCAGATTAATATTTGCAATGGATGCCACGGCAAGTCGTGAGCACTGCTGGGATATGGCGAGTCAACATCATGCGGCTATGTTTGTAGAGGCATATAAGGTAAGTACACTGAATGTGCAGCTTTGTTATTATCGGGGGATGGGTGACTTTACAGCGCTTCAGTGGACACGCAGCGCGGATGACATTAAACAAGCCTTACTGTCGGTGCGATGCCTAGCTGGACAAACCCAGATTGCCAAAGTACTCACGCATGCATTGTGTGAGACTCGCACCAGCAGAGTCAACGCGCTGGTATTTGTGGGTGACTGTGTTGAAGAAAACCCGGATACACTTGGCGCCTTAGCAGGGCAGTTGGGCATACTCAACCTACCTTTATTTGTTTTTCAGGAAGGAAAAAATCCAAAGGTTGGCAGTATCTTTTCACAGCTAGCGACATTGAGTGGCGGCGCACATTGCCAGTTTGACCAAGGCAGTGCTAGACAGTTAGGTCAGCTGTTAGCAGCGGTTGCGGTGTATGCGGCGGGCGGAAAACCTGCCCTAGAAAGTCATTTATTGAGTCAGGATAAGAGCGTGCGCCGGTTATTGCAGCAACTGAAATAATCATGATTAGATAGCCGCCAATAATCCAATTATTCCCACGGAAATAACCACACCGTAAATGAAAATATGATGGGCTTTGCGGCTTAACGGGTAATTCAAATAAGTGAACACACTATGTTAGTATTTGTCGCTTTAATAGCGGTTGTCATCATCGGTTATATCTCAGTGGGATATATTCAAACGCTGAAACAGGAACAAAGAAAAAAAGCCGGTGCGAAAGTCGGTGTGCTCGCGTTTATCTCGGGGCTGATCTTACTAACGGTTACTGGGAAACTTTATATTTTAGCAGCACTGGGAACAGGTTTGATTGTATTGGCTAAGCGCTTGTTTCCCTTTTTACGTTACTTTCCGCTTTTTCAAGGTCTTTTCCAGAAAGCTAAAACTAAACACAGTGCGGGTTCATCCAAGCATTCTACCGTTGAAACCAGTTTACTCAAAATGACCCTCGATCATGAAAGTGGTGAAATAGAGGGTGAATTATTGGACACGGTTAGCGAGGGTAAATATCTGTCTGAATTTGAGCTGCCAGATTTAATATCTCTGTATATCCTAGCGGGTAAGCAATATCCTGATTCTATTGAGATTTTGGCTACCTATCTTGATCGCAAATATGGTACTGACTGGCGCGAAGCTGCCAATCCAGGAAAGGGTTCTCAAAAGAACGGGCAACACTCTCACGAAAGCGATAGCATTGAGATGACTATCATTGAAGCTTATGCAGTGCTGGGTCTTGATAATAACGCAACGGAGGCAGAGATTATTGCCGCCCACCGCAAACTGATGTTGAAGCTCCACCCCGATAAGGGTGGAAGCAATTATCTGGCAACAAAAATAAACCAGGCTAAAGATTTACTCGTGAGCAGCAAGGACAAGTAAGCGTTAACCGCTCATGCTTCTACATTTGTGCTGTCTAGCACTTATTTGGACGCAGTGCTTCAATAATCAAAGGGTATTTAAGAAGTCATAGTTGACTTCCATCATCGTCATAAAAGCATCAACACTACCTCTATCATCATTGATAAAATTAAAGGTAGTACTGTAACGATTGCAATAAATTATTGTGGGCTGTAATGGTAATTTACAGCCGAACATCTTTGCTAAAAATCAATAGATAAAAGGGGGCAAGATCCGAATTAAGCAGATTGATTTTTTCGTCATCCAACTGGCTGGCCCTGCTTCCCTTCCTTCCACTTTTTTTGTGTAAGGGCTTCAATTTCTTCAACAAATCGTTCACTTCCTAAAGCCAAATCTTTATTCGCCGCTTGACGGTTCTGTTAATTTTCCTATTCGCTGTTAATTCGCGTTTATACTTAAGCAGGCTTTATAAGTGATGACAACAACCAGTTGACAGTTATCGTGTATCTATGTGAATGTAATACTGAATTTGAATAAAATTCGAGTGATTTAGGTAAGGGTTTAAATCTAAAAAATAATTCATTAAAATCTAAAGGACATAAAAAATGAAAAATGTATTAGTAACATTATTACTCACCGCGTTCAGTTTTACAGCGTTTGCACAGGACAGACTCGAGATTTACCAAGACTATGATTTGGGTACAGAAATCACAGTCATGACTACGGTAAAGATTGACGCAAATATGGAAGATATTTACTTGGCTGGTTTACGCAATAGTTGGGTAAAAGCAGTGAATTTGCAAAAAGAACTAGGGACAATTAAAGATTGGAAAATATTGGCCAGTGATTTACCCCAGAGCGGCGAATTTAATATGATCTTAATGGTCATGTTTGAAAGTGCTGCGGATTTAGAGCCAAGCAAGAAAAAATACACCGCATTTATGAAAAAATGGAGTGAGGAAGCTCGCAAGCAAAGTAACCAAATATCGGCTAAATATCCTGAGGTAAGAACGCTTACCGGTGAATATAGGATGAGGGAGATAATACTTAAATAATACAAAGGGGCCAACAGGCCCTTTTTTATGGCTTATATTTATATCCTGGCTAAGTCCAATGATTCACTATCTTAACGGCACAGGATCCGAAGGTTTAGACAGTAATAACGCCTATCTCAATCTGTTTCGTGTGTTGAAAAGATAGACCTTCATATCGTTCGAGTGTCGGTAATAGCTCCTTTCTAGGAGTTCGGCCAAGCTGCATATGGCACTCAACTACACCAACCCTTGTTGTTCACATATCAAATGACTATTCTAAAAAGAAAAGTTAAGAACGTATCTGTTGATCAGTTGCAAGCTTCTCATGATAGATATTTTATAACGGTTTTAGCTGCGCTGCAGTCTTAAAATACCTGTACTACATACTTATCACACGCCTTAACTAGTCTGTTAACCATTAGCTGTTCTGAGGGGGTGTATGCCAAATCATATTTGGACATGATGCGGTTAAAATGCATTACATACTGGCATCTATACAGATGGTTTGGAGGAAGCCAGTCATGGATACCTTTCGCACCTTTTTGCCGATTTAAAGTCGCATGAGCCAATATCAAATTATCAGTATCATTGGCAAATAACGCTTTTCGTGCCCTGCTCCATTTATTGGCCCCATGACCATGAGCAAACTTAAGTGGGACGATATGATCAAGATCTAAGTCTTTAGATATTGTGAAGGTGATATTAGAATAAGGATCATACCACTGCCCTGCCAGTACTTGGCATTGCCTAGCTGACCTAAAAGAAACCGGCTTGGTTGATGTTTTTATCAGTAACTCATGGCGGGTATTCTGGCAATCTTTATCGTTGTCTAACCAATGGGGCCACTCACCTCTATCGTAAAGCCCGGCATAAGGCCTGCTTTGCCCAATAGCTTCATCTGTGGCAACAGCTATCTGCTTTGTGCTCGCATTGGGTAAACGCCCACCAGCCATTATACAATTAGTAAGGGTATTGAATGGCTTATAATGTTTGGTCCTATTGAATGACCCACTGCTTGAGTCATGGCATATGCCAGATGAGGACGGCATAACCTTGGGTAGATTAATGGATTGTGCAGCCAACCTATGAATGGGGGTAACAAGGGCAAGAAATAACAAAAAACACACAGTTTTAAAAAAAGTTACAGCTTTCATTTACAACTTAAATAAGAAAATTCGCCACCATAGTCTGCCACACGAACAAAATAAAAAGCGTCTTTTTGCATCTGCTTTTAGCGTTAAACACTGATCGGCAAAGCCATTGTAAAATACCGTTCACAACAAAGGAATGAAATTATAGATGTCAACATTAAAAATGCATGAAACTCTAACAGATACAGAGCGGTTGCTCTTCAAATTATAAGGCTAGCCTGTTCGAGGTCAGCGGCCATCTCACATCATGGTGCGCCTGCCTAAATAGGTCAATGTTGTGAATGTTTTTATTGACCAGGTCTAAGGGGAGTAGCAATGTAGCCGAGAGCTATCATAATGATAACCAAAAAATAGAGAAGTAAGAAAGTTGCTCGAAAACAAATAAATACTCCTCAATATAAATTGGCGCCCTTTTTTGAGACAGACACCGCGCACCACAAAGAGTCAAAATAATATTTCTTTGGTGCATTCGCGTCTTTTTACAGGTGTGCTGCACCAAAAAAAAGCATGTCAAACACTTCATAAAGTAAATTTTGACATTAGGTTTTTATGTATATATTTTACATTGATTGTTGAACCACAGAGCAGTAAAAAAAGCATGAGAAAAATTATGTTAAACAGCACATTGGTATTTATTTTTACGATGTTATTTCAATCTTCCATTTTGGTGGCAAAAGAGAATGCAACAAGCGAGTACACCTCAAAATATCCATATATATTTCACCTTGTCCAAAAAGAGTTATGGGAAAAAACGCTAGCAAACAAGAGCACTTATTACCCTCCCACTTACACCCAAGACAAATTCACTCACGCCACGGCTAACCCAGATTTTTTACTGATTATCGGTAACCATTTTTATAAAGATGTAGTCGGGGATTGGTTATGCCTGAGAATGTCAGTTGACACGTTACAAGCCACCGGCGTAAAAACCATATTTGAAGGCACTGAGCCTGTAGGTGACAAACAACCTGATTTTCCAGGTACTGACAGCGAGCTTTTTCCGCATATTTTAGGGGGGATATCCCCGTCTGCAGTGATGCAAGTACATACTGTTGCAAGGGCCAGCGACGGTACATTTTTATCTGTGTCTGACATAATTGATGGTGAATGATATGCATAATAATAAGAGTTATTTTAACTTGCCTGCAAATCTAAAGCGTTTGTTAGCAGGAGGGTGTTTACTTTTAAGTTTTGTGGTGAGCACTGCAAGCTTGGCTGGCACCACTTTATATCACATTGTGAGCCAGCAAGAATTAGCGACCCTAACCAAAGATAATATTTATACACCTTTGAACTTTGCCAAAGAGGGCTACATCCATTTTTCTAAATTGTCACTTATCCCTTATTACGCCAATGAGCTTTACAAGGGTGAGAGTGCCAAAACGTTATTTCTGCTAAAAGTGACCTTTAGTGATGATGACAAAAACCTAAAATGGATTGGCGATAATCCTGACTATTATCTTGGATTAGATTTATCCATGGTCGAGCAGAAAACGCAATTTACAAAAGACCAGAATAATCAATGGGTATTGCCCAAACAAGAGTTATAAGAACAAGAGGGATTGTGCTTTGAGTCGTCTTTGAAACATTTGAAATCTATTGAAGAGAATACTAATGAAGAATGGGTTGGTAGCGGGAGCAGGATGTGAACCTTCGACCTTTCGTGGATACAAAAGAGCGAGCTTGTGGGCGATTGTGTTTTGAGTAGTCTTTGAAATATTAGAATACTATTGAAGAGAATACTCTTGAATAATCGGTTGGTTGCGGGAGCAGGATTTGAACCTACGACCTTCGGGTTATGAGCCCGACGAGCTACCAGACTGCTCCATCCCGCGTCCGATTCGAGCGGCAAGATAACCGCTATGGCTCGACTACGCAAGTTAAGTTTATTAAATAAATTTTGACTGATGATAAAAGCAGCACAGCTGCTAATGTATTGTACTTTTTAACTGAGCGAAGAAAATAAAAAGTCGCTCATTTTGCGAGCGGCTTTTCAATTATTTAAACTGGGTAAACCCAGCGTTTAAGGTTTCAGGCTGTAAATCACCCCTGATACTTCTGCATCACTAAAGTGGCGTTAGTGCCGCCAAAACCAAAACTGTTAGACATCACTGTGGTCAATGCGCCTTCACGAGTTTCAGTGACGACGTCCATGCCTTTTGCTAACACGTCTAGGTTTTCAATATTAATTGATGGGGCGATGAAATCGTTTTCCATCATCAAAATACTGTAAATCGCTTCATTTACTCCAGCAGCACCAAGTGCATGACCCGTCATAGCTTTAGTGGCGCTCAGTGGAGGCGTGGTATCCCCAAAGACTTCACGAATAGCCCAAAGCTCTTTTACGTCACCCACAGGAGTAGAGGTGCCATGGGTATTGATGTAATCAATGGGTTTATCTAGACCTTGCATGGCTTGTTGCATACAACGAACGGCCCCTTCACCTGACGGAGCTACCATATCTGCGCCGTCTGATGTGGCACCATAACCTACAATCTCAGCATAAATTTTGGCACCGCGAGCCAGTGCGTGTTCAAGCTCTTCCACCACCACCATTCCACCACCACCTGCGCCAACAAAACCATCGCGGTCTGCATCATAGGTACGAGAGGCCTTGGTTGGGTCGTCGTTGTACTTAGTTGACATGGCGCCCATAGCATCGAACTCTGCTGAAAGGGTATAATGTAATTCTTCACCACCGCCTGCAAAAATAATATCTTGTTTGCCTAATTGGATTTGTTCTAACGCGTTACCAATACAGTGGGCACTGGTTGAACAGGCTGAACTAATAGAATAGTTCACACCTTTAATCTTAAAGGGTGTCGCCAAACAGGCTGATACGGTACTACCCATGCAGCGAGTCACCATATATGGCCCAATGCGCTTGACACCTTTTTCGCGCAAAATATCGATAGCCTCAACTTGGTTTTTAGACGATGCGCCACCGGAACCGGCAATGATACCTGTTCTTACGTTTGAAACCATGTCATCGCTCAAGCCTGAATCTTTAATCGCTTGTTGCATCGCAATATAAGCATAACCAGCCGCTTCGCCCATAAAACGTAATATTTTACGATCAATGTGCTCTTTAATATCAATATTCACTTTACCCCAAACTTGGCTGCGCATACCCGCTTGTTCAAATTCTTCGGAAAAAGTAATACCCGAACGACCTTCTCTAAGAGAGGTTGTGACTTCATCTTTATTGTTACCAATACTGGATACTATGCCCAGTCCAGTTATTACCGCTCTTCTCATGATTAACCCTTCAGAAAAAATTTTGCCCATATTCTAATGAATTTACTCAGCCAACTGGTCTGCTTTGAGCGTACACGTGTTAGCTTAATTTGAAAATCAAAGCCATGCAAATGATTACTGTGATTGTTATGACATAACGCATACCTTAATCTGTATAATATTCACCGATCTTTATACATAACTATCCAGAGCTGACTTAATTTGACTATTGCCAACGCCAACATTCGATTCAATGAAAATGGCACCCCTTATGCCACACAGTTTGAAGATCTGTACTTTTCTGATGCACAAGGCATCGATGAAACAACCCATGTATTTATTAAGCATAGTAACCTGCTAGCCCGTTGGAAAAAATGGCAAGAACAGCTGTTTGTTATAGCTGAAACGGGCTTTGGTACTGGCCTTAATCTATTAGTGACTATGCTGCACTTCGAAAAATTTAGACAACAAAGCAACAGCCCACTGTTTAGATTACATTTCATTTCAATAGAAAAATTTCCTATAAGCCATAATGATTTAGCCAAAGCTTTGTCCCTTTACCCAGAGTTAAAGGCATACTCTCACGCTTTGCTCGAGCAATACCCAATACCTGTAGCTGGATGTCACCGCCTGACGTTTCTTGGGGGTAAGGTTATTTTAGACTTGTGGTTAGGGGATGTGCATGACGTTTTACCTAAGATTGAAAACACACCTCAAGGTTTAATCGATACTTGGTTTCTTGATGGCTTTGCGCCCAGTAAAAATCCAGACATGTGGACCCAAGGGTTATTTGAGCACATGGCATTACTGGCTAAAGATCAATGCCATCTTGCCACATTCACCGCAGCAGGTCATGTCAAACGTGGCTTAAGAGAAGCCGGGTTTAAGGTACAGAAACAACCCGCCCATGGTCGCAAAAAAGATATGTTGGTGGGAATAATTGATAAACCAGCCAATAATCCAAGTCGATTACCCTACTTTGCGCGCATACCCGCAAGCATTCAGCAAAAGCCAATTAACAAAACACCCAAGATTGCCATCATTGGGGGGGGGCTAGCAGCAGCCAATTGTGCTTATGCACTGAGTCAAAGGGGATTACAAGCCACACTTTATTGCCAAGACAATGCGTTAGCCGCAGGCGCTTCAGGTAATGCCCAAGGTGGATTTTACCCACAACTTAATGCTCAAGCAGGGCACGCCAGTCAAATCCATGCCTTGTCATTCAATTATGCGAGCAAGCTATATCGAGAGTTACTCAATCAAGGTATTCAATACAGTCATCAGTGGTGCGGGACTTTTCAGGTCGCTTTTAATGACAAGGTGGCTGCTCGTTATCGCAAATTAGTAGAAAACAAGACATGGCCAGAGGCTTTAATACATTGGATTGACGCACAACAAGCGACAAACATTGCCAAGGTGGATCTACCCTATCCGGGTTTATATATTCCACAAGGAGGATGGATTAATCTGCCTGAGTTAGTCGCAGGGCTTGTCAAAGCAGCCGACTCAAGCGTCATCGTTAATCAACAACTAACTTCCTTGGCACATATCAATGACGCATGGCAGCTAAATTGGCAAGATGGTAGTGAATCTGATGCAGATATTGTGATCATGGCAACTGGCAGCGATAGCGCCGATTGTCAGCAGATGTCTCAACTGCCATTTCGCTTGGTCAGAGGCCAGGTAGAAGCAATAAGCAGTCAAAACGAGCTAGCTAATCTAGCCACAGTGTTATGCCATAAAGGATATTTAACCCCCCAATGGCAAGGCTCTCACGCCATGGGGTCAACCTATGTCAAAGAGGATAGAAACTGTGATTATCGACTATCTGAACAGCACACTAACCTAACGATACATCAACAAGCACTAACAAAATGTGACTGGATTAATGGCATACGCCCCACAAAAAATGGCCGCGCAGCCATAAGATGCAGTACCCCAGACCATCTACCCATGGTGGGTGCGGTGCCGGATACCACTATACAATTAGAACAATATCATGACTTATATAAGGCTTTGCCTGCCAAACATTACCCCGCACCTAGTAATCACACTAACTTATTTATGTTATGTGGTTTAGGCTCAAGAGGATTAACCACTGCGCCTCTATGTGCACAAATATTAGTCAGTCAAATAGTAAACGAGCCGTTGCCGTTGTCGAGCAACTTGTTGGATGCTTTAAACCCCAATCGCTTTTTAGTCAGGGGGCTTATCCGCAGACAGGGCTGAAAAGCCTACGCAACTTGATGATAGGTATTCCCTTAGCGAGACTGACCTAACCCGATTGCAATGTCTGCCATAAACTTAACACTTGTTGCTGATCATCAGTAGTGAGTTCTTGGTGACTAAAAGCAGCGGTTAAACTGATCTCCATCAGCGCAGCTAATTGTTTAACCTGTGTCATTTGTTGCACTTGGCTTTGCCCCGCCTCAACAGCAAAGTGCCCCTGCAAATAACTGGCAATAAACAACTCTTGATCGTTGCCATGCTGCACTACTTGGTCTAAGTAACATTCAGTTTTATGAATAAAGGCAGTAAGCTCATTTTGTTGCTGCTTGGATGATGTCAAACTGTGTCCTTAATGGATAAATGTAAATTGGCTATGGGGTATAACACTTGGTCGTGATAACCGGTGATGATACTGATTAATCCTGACAGCTGTATATCTAACTTTGTATCGCCTGAATCAACAATCAATGGGCGTCCAGACAAATTAGACAGCTTGCTCTTGGTCGCTACCAACAAGATGTTATCTTTTTCTATAGACGTTAAAAAATCCGCACTCAATTGCTGGTTTCCGCGGCCTATTATATGTCCTTGACCACCAATCAAGGTCAGCACCAATTTGCAGTTTTGATGAGTCGTTAGCGCTATTAATTCACTGGCAGTCACATCACTGGCCAGCAATTTTTTATGTTTAATCACATCAACACCTAACAAGGTGTTTTTAATGCCCAGCTCTTGCATTACAAACTCAACGGTTGAGCCTGACCCCATGACAAATAGATGCTCAGGGTTATCCTCGATGATCTCAATGATATGCGCAGCGATATCCGCCAAGACCAGTTCATCAGACTCTTTACCACCCATCTTAACGGCTTGAATATATCTCAGTTCAGTCGGAACCTGCATTTCACCAAATTGACGGGCATTAACCTTACCGTTTCTAAACAACGCTTCATCAATATCCATGACCTCGGCATCACTGACACTGACTATTTCACCCTTTATCACTTGCTTTAATACTCTACCGGCGGCCGCTGGAGTAATAGCATAAACAGCTGAGTGAATTTTACAGCCTGCAGGTACACCTAAAACAGGGACTGAACTACCCACTACATGACAGACATTACGAGCCGTGCCATCACCACCAGCAAATAAAATCAAATCGACCTGATGAGCAAGCAACGCTTTTGCTGTGGCTTCAGTATCTTGGCCTTCTGTTTGTAAGTTTTCAGGCTGATAGACCAGGGTATAATGAAAGCCCATATCCTTAGCCAGGGTTTCACCCATATCGCCTGATGCAACATAGAGCTGCACTTGGTCTTGAATAGTTACAATATGCGCAAGGGCTAAGCGGGTTTTATCTAGGGCTTTTTTTTCTGCTCCCATGGATAAGGCTTTTTCGCGGATTTCAACACCATCGCTACCTTTTAATGCTAAGGCCCCACCAATGCCAGCATAAGGATTGACTAACAAACCTAACTTAAATAGTCTGTGAAGTTTAGGCTGATTCAACATCGAACATCTCCCATTGCAGGTCGTCTGTCTGATAAAACTTTTGCAACACCCCCATAAACTCTGCGGCACGAGTTGGAAAACCATACTCTAGGTACAACATGATTTGTCGTTTTACCGCATTTTGGAAACCTTGAATATCAGCAGCTGCCCCCTTTAAATTATCAGTACTGACTGTAAAGGGTTTGCCTGCCACACAAGAGAAGGCCCACTCGATTGCCTGGGGTTTCACTTCTACCTTTTCAAATTCAACTTGCTGTTGCATATCTCTACCATCAGGGCTATACCAATAACCATAATCTTCTAACAAACGTCTTTGTTTACCTGCAATACACCAGTGAGCTATTTCATGCAATGCACTGGCAAAGTAGCCGTGGGCAAACACTATCTGATGGTGTTGTGAACGTTGCGCGGGGATATAGATAGGCTCGTGATCTCCTTTTACCAAAACCGTATTTTCAGTCTCTGTAAAAGTGGCATTAAATAACACAATAAGATCCTGAAAGTTGTGCAATATTGCCCCGTCTGAAGACTGCGAGCAGAGAGTTTGTTTAAGAGATAAAGCAGTGTTTATATTCATATGGGTGGCATTCTATACATAAAAAGCATACATAAAAAGGGTGTAGGTGTAGCCCTAGTCCAACATTAGTCGAATATTTAGCCTCGGTGTTTGATTTCACCTATTGTTTTCGCTAAAAAATTACGCCAAGCTATAAACGAATTTTACCCAAGGAGAGTACTTTGTTACGAAGGTTTCTATTTAGCAGTGTGTGCGTTTGCGCACAAATTAGCGCCACCGAAATAAAACATACTGCCACTCCTATTATAATAGACGGTGCCGCTGAGCAGACATGGGATAATACCCAATGGCAACCCATGGCTTACTTGATGGCCGGATCGCAACCAAAAGAAACAGACTTTTCTGGACGTTATAAGTTGTTATGGGATAACCAGTATTTGTACCTACAAGCACAGATTACTGATGATATATTGTTTGACAAAACCGCAGATCCTACCGTCAAGTATTGGGACGATGACTGTCTAGAAGTATTCGTTGATAGCGATGCATCTGGTGGTAACCATCAATATAATCACAGCGCATTCGCTTACCATATCGCCTTAGACAACCAAACCGTAGATATTGGTGATGATACGAACGCGCATTTATATAATGGCCATGTGATCAGTCGTTGGCAGCGCGAGAATAAAACACCTAACGCAATCATCTGGGAAGCCGCCATCAAACTGTTTCCCAATACCTATAGCGACAAGCAACCTTTAGCCCCCATAATATTAAAACCCGAGCAAACTATCGGCTTTATGCTGGCCTATTGTGATAACGACGGCAGTGCCATTCGAGAGCATTTTATGGGTTCGCATAAAATCGAACCGCTGAACGGTGACACTAATCGTGGTTGGATAGACGCCAGCGTGTTTGGTCAGTTTAAATTAAAAAAATGAGCCCCATCTATTTAGCATGTTATATGGAGCATCTTTTATAATGAGTGACAGCACCAAGCAAATAATCCACCATTTACATGGTATTAGCACCATGCAAGAAATTGCAGACAAAGCGGGGTTAAATCCTGCCATTAGGGCGGTGCAAGTGTGGCAGTGCAAACGTTTGTTAGCCAGTCATCAGCAGATGTACCAACAAAAACGTTTTAAACCCGCGGTAGAATTTTTTATCAACGAACTCTATGGGCCCAATGATTTTAGCCAGCGCGATCAGGATATCGCCCGTATTGTGCCTAAAATGTCAAAATTTCTACCTGAGAAGGCACTCCATTCATTGGCCTCGGCGTTGCACTTAAACACCTTATCTTTTGAGCTAGACTTTAGTCTAGCCAAACAGTTAGTGGGCACCGAGATTAATCGTGATAGTTATGCCAAGGCTTATATCAGTTGCGACAACCTTGCCAAAAGACAACAACAAATTGACTATATCCGTACTTTGGGAAACGACTTAGCTGAGGTAGTCAAAATGAAAGGCATTTCAAGCTTATTATTTATCTCCCGAAAACCGGCAAAAATAGCAGGTGTTTTAGCTTTACATGAATTCCTAGCAAAAGGCTTTAAAGCCTTTAAAAACCTTGGCAAGGTGGAAGATTTCATTATACCTGTAGTAAATAAAGAACATCAGATTATGCAACAACTCATCAATTCAAATTCTCCAAATCCATTGCCAGATGTATAGTTAATTTATGACTTGGCTTTTCCCCACCCCCTTTTTATGCACTTGGCAGGTCACACCTGAGCAAATTGATCATTATCAACATGCCAATAACGTGGCCTACGTCAGTCAACTGGAAGTGACTTCATGGACACACTCCAAGCATTTGGGTTTGACTATTGAGCAATATCAAACTTTAGACAGTGGTATGGCGATTGTTCGACACGAAATCGATTATTTAGCCGCAGCCTATGTCAATGATTTGATTGATTGTGCCACCTGGATAGTACGCTGTGACAATAAGCTAAAGCTGGCGCGGCAATTTCAGTTTATTCGCCGCAGCGATCAGCTCACGCTATTAACGGCACGCACCGAGTTTGTGTGCATAGCTCTTTCAACGGGTAAACCTAAACGTATGCCAAAAGAGTTTACCGATATTTATGGGCCAGCCTCCCTCCCCTTTCAGTCAAAAGCAGCCAAAGAATGAACCAGTGGAATCGCCTATTACTGTTATTGCTTGGCGTCTCTGTAGTGTTTAATGTTTATTTATTATTTACCACACCCCAGCAAAATGAATTCGCCCTATCTGATGACAAGCATGCCAAGGTCAAACACATTTCAGCATCTGAACCATTATTAAACTTTAAGTTCAGTGAGCCACCGGCGGATACGCCAAGCCAAGCACCACCGACTATGCTCGTAAACAATCCAAGACCTAACACACCATTGAATCAGCTTTTGAGTAACAGAGTCGCGCTACTGGAACAGGCAAACTTGTGGTTACAACAGAATAGTTTCTTAAGGCTGGGCACATTTTTGCAAGGTTATTTGAAACAATACCCACAAGACATGGACTTTTTATTGTTAGAAGCAAAATTGAAGGTGGAAACCACTTTGTTAAGTGATGCCATCGCTCATTATTACGACTTATTAAGAAACCCTATGACAGCCGCACAGCAAAGTGAGATTGAACAACAAATCCAACAGCTAAGCCAAAACACCATTGAGCAGTTAAGGCGCAACTATTCGTGGGATATTTTAGCGATGTTTGTGGAGCCGCTGTTACAACTTGAGCCGAACAACAGACTTTACACCTTGTCCCTTGCTAGGGCTTATGCGGAACTTTTTCAAGAAGGCTTGATGGAAAATGTGCTGGCTTCCCTAGATTTTAACGACCCTGATGCACAAAACATTAGAAACATCATGGTAGCGCAACAAATATTACCCGCGAATGATAAAGTTGATAAATTAGATGTAGAGGAAACAAACACCAACCTAGGGCGCCCTGTCTCACTTAAACAATTTGGCAATCAATATGTAGTTGCGGCTACACTGAGCAGCAACCCAGTAGCACTATTAATTGATACTGGTGCGTCTGTCACCGCTATATCAAAACAATATTTTGATAATTTAAGTAACCGATACAAAACCAATTACCTGGGGCGTTTTAGTATTGGCACCGCAGCTGGCAATATTAAGGCGAGTATGTATCAATTTCAGGAGTTAACCATCAACCATGTCACAGTTCAAAACTTACCTGTGGTGATATTACCCATGCAAAGCATTAATAATGCCGACGGGCTATTAGGCATGAATTTTCTGCGAGAATTTGACTTTAAAATAGACCAACGACAGTCAGTGATGTTTATTCAATAATCTTTTAATACTGTGCAATGAAAGTTATGTCGAGCATCGACAAATCGACAGCAAGGCCGATATGCACGGGGATGTATCTAATTAACATCCATTGGTGATCCAAAAGATACTCAGTCACCTGAATACAAAGAATACGAAGGCGTCGAATTATTGCCTCAACAAACTAGGACGCTCTTAGATACCTGCTTTCAGCGCGTATTTGACACTTAACGGCTAGAAAAGCGCATCCTACCACCGTCTGTAAACGGCTGTGCGGGTCGATGAAATGTCACTTTTTGTTCTCAAACAGTCGATTACATCAGGACAAGTAAATGGCGCTTAATGTTTTATCAGATTTAAGAAGTGACAGGCTAAGCGCTTGTCATTTCCCCTAAGGCAATTAAAGCGGCTCGTTTGCTTCTTTGACCCTTTCGATACGCTCTTGCTCTTCGGCAAAGGCGGCTTTGATTTCTTCTAATACCGAGTCTACGTCTGCGTCATCATCAGGTAGTTCATAGTGCCCCGTTAATTCTGTCTCAGGCGTTAACTCACCCGCTTCAAATAATGCCCACATTTCTTCAGCATAAAAGGTGCGGGTTAATTCAGGGGCGAACTGTCCATAATATTCACTCATATTTCGCACATCACGCTGTAACATACTGAATGCATTGTTATTTGCAGCCGCATCCACCACTTGAGGTAAATCAATGATCACCGGACCATAGTCGTCCACCAGCACATTAAACTCTGATAAGTCACCGTGTATCAAACCCACACATAACATACGCATCGCATAGATCATCACTAAAGCGTGATCTTCAATGGCTTGCTCTGCTGACATAGAGACATCGTTGAGTCTGGGTGCGACCTCGCCGTTGTCATCTGTCACCAATTCCATCAGCAACACGCCTTCATAACAACCGTAAGGTTCAGGTACTCGAACCCCAGCCTTGGCCAATGTAAATAAAGCGTCTACTTCTGTATTTTGCCACGCGTCTTCTTGTTGCTTACGGCCAAACTTAGACCCTTTCTCCATAGCACGAGCACGTCGCGTGTTCCTGACCTTACGCCCCTCCTGATATTGCGCAGCTTTTTTAAAGCTGCGTTTCATTGCCTCTTTATACACTTTGGCACAACGCACTTCAGACCCGCACTGCACCGCATAAACGGTGGCCTCTTTTCCACTCATAAGCTGATATAAGACTGTGTCTATCAGGCCATCATCGACAAGTGGTTGTAATCTTTTTGGTATTTTCATTAAAACCTAAGGCCAACAGTGTATTCTGTTGGTTCAATTATATCGACACTCAAATCATCTTGATTTGAAACATTAAAAAACCTAAGGGTATGATATCAAGTTTATTCGCCACAATGATATCTAAGTAAGTAACAAATTTTGTCTATGGACTCCAATGACTGAAAAATGATAAACAATGTGCATAAGAAGGAGGAGATAAAAAGTTTTTAAACGCATGTTACCTGCACTAATTACTGCGTCACAATGGGCTATGAGTGTTGTTCCAAAAGAGATTGTAGATTAACTAAAGTGACTGAGGCGTATCGCAGCCCAGTTCATCAGGAAAAACTTACGCCTAAACCGCCCACCAACATCTTTCAACTGACCTCAAAGGTAACTATTCACCTGGAGTAGTTGACTCGGGGAAGTTGTGTGAGTAACCCTTGGGTGAGCATCTCATAACTTGTCTTCAATGACTCGCCTCACCTGTGGGTTCGTTAATTCGCCATCAACACCATGACGCGCTTCAATAAATCCGGGCTGTCTGCAGGACCATGATGTAACACTACGTCCATCTTTCCATCACGATTAAGGTCATCTGCTGTGGCGTTTGAGGGGTTTTTGGGCATCGGCAGTTTCTGACGAAGTGAACGCTTTGCGTATGGCTTTTTCTGATCAGGTGTGGCGAGCAAAGTTCGGATCAAATCATCACCGTCTGAATACACTATGTCTTTCACCGCATCGCCATTGATATCGATCATTTTAATCAAAGGTTGACCTCGTGTGCCCGAAGATAAGCTAAAAGTAATTTGTACTTCTTGACTGACAAGGGGCTTTTTACCGAATTGATTATTTTCATTCATAGAGAAAATCAACACATCTTGGTCGATGCTGCCAGATAACAAAGCCCCTACTATTTGAGAGATACCAATATCAAAAGACGACACCGACACTTCTTGTTTACCGTCCATATCTCGGTCTAAAAACATGAGGTTAGATAAGGTATCTTCAGAGGTGATATTTGTACTGGCTTGTTCAGCATAACTTAATTTCCCTTCTTTTAACGCTCCATAAAAAAACTCAAAATCGATGGTTTTATCTAACACACCAGAGCTTTTCGTAAACTGCAAAGCAATGTCTGGGATCCCATCTCCATTGAGGTCATCAATGGCTTTTACAACACGATGTTGAATATCACTTTGATCCATTTCCTGCCCATCTGGACCTTTCATGTCCCACCAATCGACAGCATAAATAGATTTATCTATTTGAATCTTTGTGGGAATGAGTGAAAATTGCATGTTGTCATTTTGTGCAAAAACATTCAACTGACCTTGCTCTACCGTCACCAAGTCTGTTTTCCCGTCTAAGTCCATATCTTGAAAATACAGTTCTTGGTCGTCATAACTGACGCTACTTTGATTCATTTCAATCCGTGCAGCAATAGGTAAGCGTTGCGGGTGCCTTAGGCCACAGCAATCTGACAACCATAAATTGAGCTGTTCAAAATGCGGTAGCATAATGTCATCAAGACTATCGTTATTAATGTCTCGGACAAAGTCCATCTCCCTAAACGATTCAGCATTATCACTGAGGTACATCGATGAGACCGTCTCGCTTTGCATCCATACTGCTTTGTGTGATAAATGGCCAGGCACGTAATGATACACCATAGATTTGTCTAAAAGGTACAAACGCTGCAGACCATCTTGCTGAGGCTCACCCACATCGTAGGCAAACACATTATCTGCAATATTGATCTTGTCTTGTTGGATGTAAGTGTTGCTTTGGGTATCAAAAAAATAAATGGCTAACATACGTTGTTGCTTGTCATCCACACCAACCACCACAAGCTCTGCACCGGCTTGGGGTAACAAGTCAGCAATCAATACGGGTTGATTAACATTAAAACTTAGATCGATTTGGTGCCGTGTAAAAATATCGGTGTATTTAGCATGTACCGGCAATGACAAAAGGACCAAACTCGTCAAACCTAAACGTATAACAACCCGACTTTTTAAAAAAAATATGTGACGAAAAAAGTGAGACATCAAGAAATTCAACTTCAAATGGACTTATAATATGTGTCATAGATTAGCAAAATAAATCATGCTAAAAACATTAAAAAATGTAAACGGTTGCGTCGTTATGCTTGATTAGCTTGAATAGCGTAGACTTCAACGATACGAAACACATAGCGGTATCATAAAATCCGCGATATTTTATCAATCAGGAGTGAACAAAAGTGGGTAAACGTTTCGCGTTAATAAGTGGTTTGGTGACTACCTTGGCAACGTCCTTGGCTTGGGCGCAATCGCAGTCTCATCCTTTTGAAACATTGCGTGGTCTGGAGCGCTTTAACAAATCAAACGTTTTACCTTTGGATGACACAAGTCAAACAGTTGCCACTGTGCTGTCAATAAAAGAGGTGAAAATTGGTGACAACGTATTACAACAAGCGATAAACCTTGATGAACAAGGTGGTCAATTGGGTAACATTCGTGGAGGAGGTGTTAGTAATAAAATCAAGTTTAGCTTTTATCAGCCATATGAAAATACTCGTCTTGAGCAAAAAGTAGAGCTGTACTTTGATAAACACAACGGTTTTATCCAACAAATTACAGCCACTTATTATCTGCAAGATGCCTATATGAGCATAGCGCCCATACATGCACAAACACTCAATGCAGCCGTTAAAAAATTTGGGTCCCCCTTAACGATGCAACAAGCTTATGACTTAAGTGGACAAAAAAAGGGTGACATTCCCTTAGATAAATTTATTGATGAGCTGCAAGCTAAAGGTGAATTACTCCCTTTGGGGCTAGAATATTTTCAAAAGCGTAATATTTCAAGAAGTTCAAAATGGGTGAAAGGCCAGCAAGATTATGCCCTCATGCATAGCGGATTTGATCGCTGTTATGTGTGGCAGACCCATTCATTTAGTCAAATACTCACATTTTGTTTCTTTGATAAAACAGGGGGAAATCCAGATAGTAGAGGCATCGAATTCGATTTACACAACTTCCCAGTTAGCCAACAGATCACAGAATTAGGCAATCCAGACGCTAAACTAGAAATATCCTTATAGCAAAAGTAACGTTGGCCTAATTTGGCATAACCTATAAACAAATACAGGCTGCGATTTAGCGTAATTCGCGCGATAATAACCATATAATCAAAATCCCTATTAAGGATGTAACAATGACAATCACCCGTAATGGACATCGATATATCGATGTGGAAAGTGGCAAAACCTTAGATGTTTGGTTTCCTCGCAGCAATAAACACATTGAGCGTCACTGCTTAGCCAGTAAAGTGGGCTTGATAAAAGGTGAGTTTGTCGAAATTAGCCTCGATATAGACGCCACACCACAGTCTGCTGAAGACGCCTATTTGCGCCTGCATTTGTTATCAGAATGTGCAGTACAACCCAACAGTATTAACCTTGAAGGTGTATTTGGGCTATTGACGAATGTTGCATGGACCTCAGCAGGTCCAGTACTACCCAGCAAAGTAGAAGCATTAAGAGAGTTGATTGCCACTGAAGCTCATCACTTAGCTGTTACTTCCATTGACAAATTCCCAAGAATGGTTGATTACGTTATCCCAGAGGGTGTGCGTATTGGTGATGCAGACCGAGTCCGTATGGGCGCACATTTAGCGTCTGGCACCACGGTGATGCACGAAGGTTTTGTTAACTTCAACGCTGGCACTTTAGGCAGCTCTATGATTGAAGGCCGTATTTCACAAGGAGTTGTGGTAGGTGATGGCTCTGATATTGGTGGCGGGGCTTCTACAATGGGTACCTTATCCGGTGGGGGTAAATCTATCAATGCTATTGGTAAGAACAGCATGGTTGGCGCCAACGCAGGTATTGGTATCTCTTTAGGCGATGACTGTATCGTTGAAGCAGGCTTGTATGTAACGGCTGGCACTAAAGTCACCACACCAGATGGTGAAGTAGTAGCTGCTCGTCAATTATCAGGTATGCATAGCCTATTATATCGCCGTAACAGCCAAACAGGTGTAGTTGAAGCAGTAGTAGCTGGTCCATCTAAATGGGGCGGCCTAAACGCTAGCTTGCACAGCAACGATTAGACCTTATCATAAGCAGCCCAAACCATGGGTTGCTTAATGCTCTGCAAATTACCTTCACTTTTTTTGCTTGAAAAAAATGACTATGTTTATGGCAACATTTTGATATGTTGACATGTCTACAGAATCTAACATCTGCAGCCAATTAAGCGATTGTATTGAAAAATATTGCATCAAACTGAATAAACGAAATAAGAAGAGGCCTAAAAATGAAAGACAACCACAGGGACACCGAAAGCGCAGAGTAAAAGCAGTGTGAATATATTAGGCTTGGTAGCAAAAAATGTAGATTTGCCTGATTATCCGATGCGTTTCTTGGTCTAGCATGTCGCCAATGTATTGAGAAACAATCCAGTGAATGATCCGCGATGCGCCGAAAATGTGCCATCAGCTCCCTAGCACAATAGGCACCAATGGCCAGCGTGCAACTGCTGTTTAGTAAATGCGCACCCTTTTAAGATTGATTTGTGAGGTTTAATAAATGTTGCGGCTGCCTTTGTGTAACCAGTTGAATTCACATCAAACATTTTTTTGGGCTTCCTTTAGGGTTTTGGAGCTTATTGCTTTGCAGCGCTTTACCAGGAAAATATTGGAACGTATTTTTTTCGATCTTTCTAATTTGGCAGACCGCTCGTCTAAATCCGAACGAAGTTTTTATCGGCGTGATCATTACCTTGGAGGGTGTGAACGTAACACTTCTGTTGGCTGAAAAATTTAAATATAAGTACCTTCTTATTACTTATATTGAGCCTCAGAAAATCACTAAATATATTAGGCTAAAATCTTATCTCATCTTACTCGATATCTTTTGTTGGCGGATCTGCGACGAGTGTCGCGACAGTACAAGCGACGTGGGTATCAACTGCTGCGTTGATGGGATCGAGTATGGGGTCGATGGCAATAAGTAGCACTATGGCAACTTCAACCGGTAACCCCAGTGGTTCCAGTACAATGGCAATCACTGCAACCCCCGCCGCAGAGGGAAGAGATGCTGCTGCTAAACCAGCTAATATGGAACCAAAAAACAATGTGATGTATTCGATAAGGGTTAATTCGATTGCCGATATTTGCGCGATAAAAAGTGCTGCAACAGAAAAATAAATGATGGTGGCGAGAGGGAGAAGGTTTAGAGACAATGGTGTCATCAGGTCCGTCGTTCTTCTATCCAGCTTTAAAGTGTGTTGCATACCTCTTAAGGCTGAAGGCAGTGCAGCAAAAGAGTTTGCTGAACTTGCAGACACAAGTATTGCTTCTCTGAAGGCACTTAGCGCTGTGCTATAGCTAACGCCGGTTCGCTGTACGATGAGAATATTACAAGTGATAAACAATAATAGGCAACCGCCTGCGTATACTGCAGCGAGGTTTAACATGGCTAGTAAGCTTGTTAGATTGATATTTTCTGCTTGAGCGGCCAGCAGTGCAAATAAACCGAAGGGGAGAAAGTAAATTAGCCAATTGATTATCTTTAGTAGCGCTTCGAACACGGCCTCAATGATAGCGAGAGCCGTTTCATTGCTCTTCTTTTTTTCAAGCCCTAAGGCAATGCCAATAAGAATCGAAAAGAACAGTACTTGAAGAGGGCGACCATCAACCAGTGAGACAAAAATATTTTCTGTTACGATCTGCTGAGCGAAGGACCAAAAGCTACTGTCTGTTACTTCTGTTGAGTCACTCGAATAAGAATCATTTATCATCATTTCTCCGAAAGTACTCTCGGCATCAGGCGGTAGATCCACACCCGGTTCAAATATAACACCGCTGAAAAGGCCAATGGCGGCGGCAAAAAGGGGCGCGAAGATAAGGATCATCGTAAATCGACGCATGGTTTCTCTGGCCAGCCCTGAGTAAAGTAGGGAGCCTAAACCGGATATAACCGCGCAAAGAATAATAGGCAATGACACCATTTGCAGCATCGACAGAAAGATGATGCCAAAGGGGCTGACCAGCGCCGTGAACTCGGGGAAATTCGCACCACAATATAGGCCTAACCCCGCTGATCCTAGAACAGTGAATGGGTTTTTTAGAACACTACGGAGAATGTTAATCACGTTCATTTTTGATTAGTCTGTTTTAGTGAAACACCGTGTTGATTTTTGATTGAGTCCATTGTCCCGACAATCTCATTGATGTGGAGAAAGGTATTCATCCAATTCAGCAGATGATGACTTGTTGGGTGAACGACTGCAGCCATTAGGTCAGGTTCATCGTGAAAGACAACAGTTCTAAGTTTGAAATTAAGTTTTGTATCCTTTTTGAAAAGAGGTTCAAGCGACAGCTTAGCGCTTATTGCTGCATCGATCTGTCCTTCTGCAACAGCGTTAGCAATGTCACTAAAATTAGCAATCTGAACCAGTGTTGCTTTCGGGTATTTTCGACGAGCAAAAGATTCATAACTTGAGTCCATTTGGACACCAAGCTTTATTTCAGCTCGATTGAAAAAATCCTCGCCTTTATTGGATTTTTTTCCCCGAGATTCTGCAACACGATTAACCACTAGTGCAAAGTTATTTAATGCGTATGGCCTTGTAAAGGAAATGCGTTTGGCGCGATTTATGGTGACGCTCAGCATACTCAACGCTAAGTCTGCTTCGCCACGAGCGACGAGTTCAACCACACCATCAAAAGTGGTTGCCGTTCTGATAAGCTCTACCTTTATATTGAGCTCTTTTTCTATTAACTCGAGTAGGTCGATATCTATACCCACAAGTTTTTGGTCAGCATTATGGTAGAAGAAGGGGAGCTCGTCTGTCTTAAGCATGGCAACGCGAATAACACCGTCATCAATTATATCGAGAAGGTCGCGGCTCTCGTGGGACTTAGGGGATAGCTCTGCACTAGCAGGGCTTATAATTAGCGAAGCACAAATAAAAATAGCAGCGAAAAAAGTGACTCTGCAATGTTTAAATGTAGGTAGAAGAAACCGTTTCATTCAGGCTGTAACAAATTTTGTAAGTATAAGTAAAATAAAACGTTATTTTACTTATAATAAAATTTCATTGTGCCTTATATTTTCCATATTTTCCATATTTACCTCTCTTTTATATTCTTGAGAGAGTGAAAGTAGGTTATTTTTCGTTTATTAATCAACTGTTTCTACTTAATTGAGAATTCAAGACAAGTGTTCTGGTCAAGTCCAACCGGACACTTTTCTAAAGGAGTTTTCAAATTCAATTGGCGATTGATCCAAATTAGCTGAATGTAGTCGCTCAACATTATAATATTTCATGTACCTAGCGACATCTTCTCGCATATGTGTTCGAGTGGTCTGCGGTACTTTAAACAACCAATCATGCTTTAAACTTCCAAAGAAGCGCTCCACAACAGCATTATCCCAGCAAGCTCCAACATCCCCCATACTAGCTCGACACTCTAATCGCGACAGTAGATTTCTAAAGCCTTTACTCGTGTACTGAGAGCCTCTGTCACTGTGAAACACCAAACCTTTGCCTGGCTTGCGTAAATTATGAGCCTTTGTCAGCGCTTGCTCGACCAAATCACGCGTCATGCGTTTTGATATATGCCAGCCCACAATACGGCGTGAGTACAAATCCATGACAATTGCTAGATATAACCAGCCCTCACCAGTCTTTAAATAGGACACATCACCCGCCCAAATTTGATTGGGTCCAACAGGATTGAAATTCATATTTAGCAAGTTGTCAGCCACAGCATCACTGTGTTTGCGCTTGGTTGTCACTTTATAAGCTATTCGCTGAGTCACAACTAATTTAAGCCGTTCCATTAACTTAATGGCGCGATACCGCGTTATTTCAAAGCCTTCTTTGCGTAGTGCTTTAGCAAGCTCTCTGCTGCCTAAACTGTTTCGACTTGCCTTGAATAATGCTTTGGCTCGTCGATACAGTCTTAGCGTTTGAGCGCTAATGAGTTCACCAGGTTTTTTTAGCCATGCGTAGTATGCTGACGAACTCACTTCCATCACTTTACAAGCAACTGACACCGGATACTTCGCATCAAGCTCACTTATAAAAGAATATCTTACTTCATTTCTTTCGCGAAGAAGGCACTGGCCTTTTTTAGGATTTCACGCTCCATTTGTAGACGTTTACTATCTTTCCTGAGCTGAATTAACTCTGCCCGTTCATCACCAGATAATGCATCACCTAGTGCCTGTTTCTTATGCTTAGCTACCCAGTTGTAAAGTAGTTTGTCTGTCACACCTAAAGATGCAGCAGCTTGTACGATTGGATAGTCTTGCTCTATTACCAGAGCGACCGCTTCTTGTTTAAATTCTGCGGGATAATGTTTATTTGTTCGTTTAGTCATATTCACCTCAATTAACAGGATTATAATCCTTTATTGAAGTGTCCGGTTAATTCAACCACAACAAAGCGCCTCCCGCTGTTGTGCAAACCAGTTTTGCTTATGATGATGAACTACTTTTATTCAAACAGACTTATCTCAGGCGGCGCTCTGCTTTGTGGGGGCAATAATTCGACGACTTCGTCATTTTTTGTATTCAGGTGACTGAGTATATTTTGGATCACTAATGGATGTGCATTAGGCACATCCCTGTGCCTAACCTTTGCGGGCAGCATGCGCTGTGCAAATTGGCTTTCCTGCCGATTTGTCAATGCTCGCTATAACCTCCCACCACCGCATTGCTCACAGGTTTCAATGTCGATGTTAAAAACCCGTTTAAGTCTTTGCGCATAAGTCAGCGACTGGTGTTTGTGTGCCCGTGTTTTTTCCTGCCCTGTCGATAATGCTTGTATAGTCTTATTTCGTTTTACCTACTGTATTAAGTGCATGCTTGCGAGCTTCACTCCCAAAAAGATCAAGTAACGCAACATAAAATGTATGAAATAAATCATTGCTTTCACTAAAAAATAAACCCTTTGCATAGGGGAAGTTGCGCTATTAAAGTGTACTTTGAGTGCACTCCAATAGGTTCAGAATATTTTGAATATCCCTCATTTATAAATAGTCTAATCCGCTCAGCATCACGACGAAGTCCGTTAGAAACTTTTCTCGCTCCATTTCCTAACAACCGAAAATCGAGTTTACTAATCGAAGCTACTAGATTGTTTTTAGAATAGCTCGCGGACAGCGCTTTTTTGAGGCTCACAATTTTCATATTATCTAACTTCGATGAAATCAAAGAAAGGCGCAGTCCAGGTAAGTAAACATTTTTAAAACCGGGCGTTTCAACTGCTGTAGCCATATTAATCAAATGCGAGACTTCAATGAACGCTGTCTTTCTAATGAAGGCTTCATCTAGTATTGTTTGACTTTTAAAGCTGAGGGAGTTTCCCAAGAACATATTTGTCGCGCTAAAGAAATCACTTTTCCATGATGGAAAATCTTAATTTGTAACACTACTAATTTCATTGAGTGTCTTTACGGCTAGATTACGCAGGCCTAATCCTACTAACTGTATAACAGCAAGAAGGGGACGTAATGCTAAAGGATCCGATTTGATCGCGGTTTGTTCTGCTGCCACCTGAGAAAAGCGCTCACCCACGGAGCGTTAACCCAGTAAGTTGAAAAAAACCTCCCCCGAAAAATCAATTTCAGCTGCCTGTAAAACTGATTTAATATCACCAGCTAAGATGTCAGTTGCGATGCACATTAGTCGGCATAATCTCTTACAAATTGATGGTAAAGCGTATTTAGTGGATCTGCAGCTTCGACGCCAAATTTACTTCTGATGTCCGAAACCTCCAAATTCAAGCCGTACAGACGTTCCCGATGTTCATGCAACTTAATATTAGAGCGAATCCAACCAACAACGACCCGACGCTCGCCACTACTCACTGGGGATACTTGATGCTCTACACCGGATGCGTAAAAAATTGCTTCACCAGGTTTTCCTTTCATTTTGGCTTTAGCTCCGTTGAGTTTTAATTCTAGCTCTCCCCCCTCATACTCGTCGGCAGAATTAAGGAATATAGTAAAGCTGAGATCTGCTCGGTGGAGATCCATTATAGACGTATCTACATGCCAATCATAATGCCCACCCTCACGGTACACAGCCACCCTTGGTGACAACAGCTTTTGCATAAACGTGTAAGCCTTTATTTGAGGGTTCATTAAAGCTTTGGAAACAAAGGGGCTTATTTTTGCATAATCTGGATTACCAGAAGTGATTTGGAGGTTGTTTTTCTTCTGTACTGCGGCGCCTTTTGCTGTCGCCGCACCATCCACTAGTTTACTAGTATCAATTAGTTTATTTAATGCTGCTAATTCTTGGTCATTAAAAACTTTGAAAACCTTCATCATCAATCCTCTAAAAAGTGAAGCCATCCAATTCTGGCTGGCTTCTGTTTATCGTAATAATATTATCTCTTATTAAGCAATATTAGAGATGTTTCCACTATCTAGTGTCCAACCGCCAGTCAAATTAACACCTTTAAGTTCGACCAAAAGGTCGATGACCGCAACACCATCTATACCATCAGATTTAAATATGTAGCTTGATGAGTCGTGCTCGAAGAGTGCCGCAGCTTCAACAGAAGTGACTGCTTTTGCCAAAGTTGACGTATCTGTAACATTAGTTGGCAACACAATACCAGTTGAGGTAACTTATCTGGTTATTATGGCTGTGCCGCGACTTATGCGCCTTTACCCGCAATAGTAACTGCACCGCTACCATTAACAATTACGCCAATGATTTTACCAACTTCTGCATTTTCAGCAACTGGTAATAGCTGCATGGTTGATCGCTGTAACTAACAAGTTGAAGAACTGCCTCAGTATAGCCTTATTCAGAGGCTACATTGATAGACGTACCTTCGATACCTAAGGCAACTGAACCATTCACAACAGCGTTAGTAACACCAACGTTCATTTATATAATACCATCAGTTCTAGCTGCTCCCAACACTAACTCAAACTTAAACATATCGGTTCCAACACCACCAGTGACTGTACTCTCTTCACAGGTAGGGCTTTCTGGGTCGAACTGATTATATTTAGGATAAACACAAGTTGAAGGGGCATAGAATATTTTAGGGATTTTATGTAACCGGCAACACTCAAGTGCATGAAGATTAATGAGCGCAGAATGATGCATTAATGTCTGCATCATTATCTCCAGGAAATAAATACCCCGCACTGCTTGGCTTAAAGTCAGGATATTTTAGGTCCACGCCTTTCACCCAGAATACTTCTTCTTTTAATGAATCAACAATATGAGAACCAATGAAACCTCCCGCTCCAAGTAACAGGTCTTTTTTAATCATGGAAGGTTCTCTATAATCTTTGCCAAGAAAGAAAAGACCTTAATACTGAAGTGGTCAAGTCATTTTGGCCACGGGTTTGTAGTATTTTCGATACCGATATTCCGATTCATTTGGTGTCAATCCACCATTATATGAATGCGGCCTAAACTCACTGTAATAGCCAATAATATAATCATTGATACCGTGCTTAGCTTCACTAAAACTACAATAGCCAGTTGTTGGTATCCATTCTGTTTTTAAGCTTCTAAAAAAGCGTTCCATTGGACTATTATCCCAGCAGTTTCCTCGTCGGCTCATACTTTGCGTTAATCGATATCGCCATACTAGCTGCCTAAATTGGCGACTTGTGTAGTGACTTCCTTGATCGCTATGGTACATCACCTCTTTAGGTCTTCCACGACTTTCAAATGCCATGGTCAACGCCTGACAGGTTAAATTACTATCAGGCGAATGACTCATCGCCCAACCAACGGGTTTTCTTGCAAATAAATCCATGACGACCGCTAAGTAAGCCCATCGGTTGCCTGTCCAAATATACGTCACATCGCCGCACCACAATTGATTAGGCTCAATGACGGCAAATTGCCTATCCAATATGTTCGGGATAGCCACATGCTCTTTAGTCGCCTTCTTGTAGGCATGTTGCGGTAGTTGGCAACTGACTAAATTCAACTTCTTCATGATATTACTGGCACGATAACGAGATAAAGGGAAACCATTGTCGGTTGCCATAATCGCTATCGTTCTTGCGCCCGCTGAGCCGTTGCTTTGCCGATGCACTTCTTTCACCTGGCCGTACAATTTAGCGACCTCTGGTGATAAGCGTCTATCTCGCCCAAGCCAATATTTGTAGGTGCTGCGGTGGACTCCAAATACCTCACATAGCACTTTTATCGAATAACGGCGTTCATCACTCTGACTCAGTTTCTCTACTAGAGAGAGTTGTTCATGGAGTCCGACATCAACAGAGCGGTAGCCTTTTTTAATATTTCCTTCTCAAGCTCAGCTCGCGCAAGCTTCTTCTTTAAATCCTTTATTTCTAGCTGGTCAGGCGTCATTGGGGTTTGCTCAACTCTCACGCCTTTACGTTCTTGTTGAAGTTGTTTTACCCACTTTCCTATCGTTGAAAAACCAACCCCCATTGCCTTAGCGGCTTCGTCGTGAGTGTAACTTTGATCAACAACCAGTTGTGCTGTTTCCAATCTAAATTCAGGACTAAAAGTCCGTCTTGTTCTTTTGCTCATCTTTGGCACCTAATCTTGCTATGCAAATAGCATAACATCTCTAGTTAGGTGGCCAAATTAACTATGCCACTTCATTATTAGCAGTTCATCTGATAGGCCAATGTTTTAACCACTGATACGCTGTACAAGAGCGGGACTTGATAATGGAAAGTATAGGTAAAATAAAACGACATTTTTCATTAAATGAAAATATATCTTGCCTCATGTTTTCTCTATCTTATATCCTTAAAGAAGTGAATGTCGGCTATTTTTCGTCTATTAATTAACTGTTTTTACATAATTTAGAACAATAGCTTCCCGCTGTTGTGAAAACTAGCTCTACATATTGCTTATAATGATGAACGGCTTTTTCTGAGGCGGTGTTAGACTTTGTGGGAATAATAGCTCGAGGATTCGTCATTTAAGTGACTGGGTCTATTTGCTATCACTACTTGATATTCTTCGCTTAGATTATCTGGAGCTGGCTGTCCGTAGAGCGCTTATTGACGACAGTCAGAATTAGTCCAGTGTTGTTCTTGGGAAATAAACATTTGAGTGCTACCCACACTATTTTAACTGGCTTGAATTCACATGACATTTGCATGAAACTGCATGAAACTACAGCTCCTTACCCCCGTACTTATTAGCCAGATCATCTAATTCTGAACACGTATAATCAAAACCCTTTGTGTCAAACTCATAGGTGATCTTGACGGAGTCTGAGCCGTTAAATAATTTGGCTTTCACGTCTGCTACTGTCCAGTGTTTGAGTTCGTTTAAAAATCGATTGGCTAATTGTGCTCTTTCAAACCGATAGCTAATTTCTGTTTGCATCATGGGGACCTGTTTGTCGTTAATAAGCGGTATTTTCGAGGTTGAGCAGTGTGGACATTTTTATAGGTTAGTCAAGATACAAATTTTCATCTACAGGGCGATCACTTTGCTTTACTTTCACAACCAGCGAAGCTCCGCAAATAGTGATAGGGAGCATTATTGACTACCTCTCTAGACTTTAGCTTGCACATAGCCTGTAGAGGTGACCTTGTAACTTGGTTAAAATATAAAAACGTCTTATTCACTATCCATCATCACTAGCGAAACTACTGAGTTAATAGACTACGGACCTCGTTCAACGCTGCAACAGAAAACCCTCGGTCATAGAAATAAACAATATTCCCTTGTTTGTCGAGCAACATAACGCGGGCATTGTTAGGGTTTAGATTGCCAGTAAAACGCTGCACTTTATCGCCGTCTTCATATACTGTGACCACTCCTTTCCATAAATTTTTAGGAATACCTTTACGCATACCACCATCGATAAAACCGCTAAACATACGTGGTAACATACCTTGGATCGTCGGTATTTCATAAGCCGCGACGTTAGTTTTTGTCATATCTAAACCAATTAACCAGCGGTCAATATCAAATTGTGAATTTTGTTTATAACCAAATAGCAGTAAAGTTTCTTGTCCGGCAAAATCTCGCGGAATAACCACTGAATTGCCTTCCAAACTCTGACCTGTCACTTCAATCATCTTATCGCCGGTGGTCACTTGGCTAGGGTACTCGTAATTAGCACAACTACTAAAAAACAAAAAAAACACCCACATCGTACAAATTTGTTTAATCATATCAATCCCTTATATTAGTTAACACCATAATTAGGTTAAAACACCAGACAGCATTCATTCGTCTAAGACTCATTTTCATCAACAAAATTCAACGCACCTATTATGGCAGAAACTTGGGCTTGTATGCAGTTTTCAGCATCTACTTTTGGACTATCTGGATACACTTCTGTGGTACTCACAAATCTGGCATTGGTTAAACCTGCACATAAACCTAACGCTTTAGTTGCATAATTAATCACGCCCTTTTGCTGCAAAGTCTCACCAATAAGCCTTCCACTTTCATCAGCTGGAGCAATATGGGTAACTTTTTCAACAGTCTCAATGATGGCTTTCTGAAATTCAGGGCAAGGTTTTAAGGTATCACCCACTGCATAAAAACCATCTGGGATGGCCCATTCTTTGTGCTCTACCGCATCTCGTGCACCCAAGGCCGGCCTAAATTCAGAGTTATCGGTATCTGTGGTTTCATGTAAATCTATGTGCATAATAAATGCTAAACCTGAAACCAATTCCATCAAAGCAGCAGACTCTGGTGCAGGGCTATTTTTACAGAATGACCGATTAGGATCGACAGCGTTTGGATTCCAACGGTTAATCGTTTCGTAACCCCAGGGACTGACGCAAGGCACAATCAAAAGGTTAAATCTTTGGTGATATTCATGGGCTGCAGATCCAGCAAAACGTAATGCACCATGCACACCACTGGTTTCATAACCATGCACACCACCGGTTATTAACACATTGGGTTTTGACTTATCCCAAGTCAAGCTACTCAATGAAAATACCGGAAGCGCACCTGATGCATAATCCAAACGTGCGTATTCTTTAATATCAAACTGACTTCCCAGTGCGTCTAATTGACTCAGTACATCATCAGAATAAGAACGTTTAACATGTTGTAGAGCCAACCACTGGGTTCGTTCTACTGGGCCCCATTTGACGCCGTCTTTACCTATTGCATAGGTGTCGTTATGTTTCATAAAAATACTTCCTCAATAATTTATTTAATCAGTTTGTACAAACGTTTAATAATTTTATGCATAAGTTGAAGCACTCAAAGATCAACCAGTGATAATGAATAGTTTATCATTCTTTAATGTTTGTTGATCCAAACAGGTGTGATGGTGGTGATGGATTAATTTGTAAATAAGGTATATCTCGGTAAAATCCAATGCAATACTTTCTAGGGTCCCAACGTAAACACTGTTGTGCTCCCTAGCGACAATAGCAGTAATCATTCTTTCATTTATAAAAGGTCACACCTTATGCATCCATACCGTTTTTTGTGTCTGTTTATCTTCGCCAGCCTTACGGCATCTGCTAGTGAAAAAACACCCACTGCAGTAAAACCATCACCTGTGATGGTGGTTACCGCCAATCCCCACGCCACTGAGGCGGGATTAGAAATATTAAGAGCTGGCGGCTCTGCTGTTGATGCAGCTATCGCTATCGAAGCGGTACTGAGTTTAGTTGAGCCACAAAGTTCTGGATTAGCCGGTGGTGGATTTATGGTGCACTTTGATGCCTCAGAAAATGCAATCTCTGTATTTGATGGCCGAGAAACGGCTCCTGCCGCGGCTACTGCAGATATGTTTTTGGATGCAGACAATAAACCTATGGGTTTTCTTGATGCTAAAAACAGCGGTTTATCGACAGGTGTCCCCGGTGTGTTGGCCATGTTATCACTTGCCCATGAGGACCAAGGTTTATTAGAATGGAGTTCACTGTTTAAGCGTGCCTCCCAGTTGGCAACAGACGGCTTTAATATTTCGCCTCGTTTATATGGCATGTTACAGCGCTATGGAAAATATATTCCAGCTACCCTAGAAGAGGGTCCCACCGAGGCCCATGAATATTTTTTTGCTGACAATGGCCAACCGCATCCAGTGGGCCATATATTAAAAAATCCAGACTATGCCAACACCTTAAAATCGATTGCCGCAGATGTGTCAGCATTTTATAAGGGCCCTATTGCGGCGCAAATTGCTGAGATGGTGCAGCGTCCTCCTCGTGCTGGCAGACTGACAGTAGAAGATATAGCCGGTTACCAAGCGGTCAAACATTACGCTTTATGTCAGCCCTATAAAGATGTGCAGGTTTGTGGCGCTCCCCCGCCGTCTTCATGGGTAGCAGTGGGTATGATTTTAGGTATATTAGAAAACAGCCATGGATTCTCAGAAAAAGGCACTGAAGACCCACTTAATTGGGCGCTATTTGCTCAAGCTCAACAACTGGCCTATGCCGACAGAGATCAGTATGTCGCTGATACGAGACAAATTGATGTGCCTCTCAATGGGCTATTACACCCTGTCTATCTTGCAAAGCGGGCAGCACTGATTTCGAAAGACTCGGCCATGGCGTCTATTTTTGCCGGTGATCCTTGGGAATACAACACCACCAGTTCCACCCAAGTCAATGGAATAGATGCCACTCAAGACGTGCACGGTACCACTCACTTTGTCATTGTTGATGCCCAAGGTGACGTAGTGTCAATGACGGCAACAGTTGAGAGTATATTTGGCACCACTCGTATGGTGGGAGGCATGTTTTTGAATAACGAATTAACTGACTTTTCCTTTCAACACACCGATGATAAAGGCTTACCTATTGTCAATGCAGTAGCGCCAAACAAAAAGCCTCGTTCGTCCATGTCACCCACCATAGTGTTAGACAATAAAGGGCAATTTTTGATGGCAACTGGCTCCCCTGGTGGAAACAATATTATCGCCTATACCGCCAAAACATTAGTGGGTGTATTTGACTGGGGGTTGAGCCCACAAGAAGCAGTAGATCTTCCCAACTTGGTGGCTCGGGGCGAAAAAGTGCGACTAGAAAAAGATGCTGCCCCCGACACTTTAATCAAAGCCTTACAAGACTTTGGTCTAAATGTAGATGCATCTCGAGGTGAAAACTCAGGTTTAAGTGTCATTTTACGTAAACCAGATGGCACCCTAGAAGGTGCAGCTGACAAACGCCGAGAAGGGGTGATAGGGACATTATAAATCAGCAGCCTGCTCAATCTAGCGGTTTTGTGCAATTAAAACACCATATCTCTCGCCAAGTCATTAAGGCAAGACAACGCTTGAGCCGCCTTTTCTGTTGGCACAAATATATGGTCGTGATAATAAGCAGCCACCACATTGGCGCTGATACCGTGAAGGGCTAATGCAGTCGACACCGCTGCCGTTAGTCCAACAGCATCAAGGCTTGAATGGACGTTTAAGGTAATACATTGAAATACGCCTTGATAAGCAAGACCTGATACATCGGCATGAGTTTTTGACACTATTACGGTTAGCCCTTCTTCCTCATGAAAAGTACCAAGAGGCGCTAACGCCGTCAAAGAAACGGAGCTATGTTTATCTAATGTAGCGAACACATATTCAGGCTCACCCAAAACAGGCTGCATTGTACCAATCAATTTACCTAAATCCGTCTCACCCGACATATCTATTCCTCATCTGAAAACTTGTAGCTCGCAGCTTGCAGCCCACTGATTATTATATCCCTAATTGTTAAAATATAATGAGAAAGTTTTTATCAAGTTTTGGCTGCCATAGCTGCTTTTTAGTCGCGACCAACATTTCAAGTAATGGTTTAATAAGCAATATTACTTCATCACAATTGACATGTGATGCAGATATGGGCATCGACACATCAACACTCACCTTTGATTTTGGTGGGGCTATCATCAGTTTATTTACTTGGCCCGTCACCAGTATCCATTTTCCACTACATGGCTTTTTCTTGATGCAAGTGTTTATCAACCAACGCTACTATTTAAGGCTCAGCCACACTTTGTGCATCACCGCTTGAACACAACACACAATCAGGAAGAGCAGTATGCAAATTTTAATTTTGTATCTCAAATTTTTAATAGTTGTTTGGATTGATGATCTTAATCGTCGCGCTGTTCGTTTAAAAAATAACCAACTGAGGATTATTGAATGAAATTATACATTGAATCAATTGAAGGCGGGACTTATCTAGCGGCAGTAGGGGAGCAAGACCAACACCATCTTGTTCGAGATCCTAGCAGTAGCCCCATGACATTTCATTGTCTTAACGAGATAAAACAACATTTAAAGAATAAACATTTTGAACAAGTATGGTTAAAACAAAACACGCCTTACGATGAAATGTGTGGGTTAGACGACAAGCAAGAAAAATTAGAAATATTGATTGATTGGCATTAATAATCTGATTATGAATTGCATTAAGCTGCGGTTAATCCCTTAACAGCAACTTAATGTTATGCAAACCTATATTATCTGTCTAGATTCATTACCTTAGTCCATGCTTTAACAAAATCTTCTACAAATTTTTGTTTAGAGGTGTCAAAAGCGTATACCTCTGCCACAGCTCGAAGCTCTGAGTTAGAGCCAAAGATTAAATCCACAGAGGTGGCAGTCCATTTAGGTTGCCCCGTTTTACGGTCTACACCTTGATATACACCGTCAGTTTCAGATTTTTTCCATACGGTTGACATATCAAGTAAGTTCACAAAAAAATCATTGCTTAATGTGCCGGGTTTACTGGTCAGCACACCATGCACGGCTTGACTATGATTAGCGTTCATGGCTCGTAAACCACCGACTAAAACTGTCATTTCTGGTACCGTCAAGTCTAACTGGTCAGCTTTATCAACCAACATTTCTGTGGGCGACTTGTAACTAGCCGAAGGCTTAAAGTAGTTGCGGAAACCATCTGAATTTAGCTCAAGCAAGCTAAATGAGTTCACATCAGTTTGCGCTTGGGTTGCATCACCTCTACCTGGAGTAAAGGGCACCATCACATCAAACCCAGCGTCTTTTGCTGCTTTCTCGATAGCGCCAGCTCCACCCAGCACAATCAGATCAGCCAGTGACACTTTGTCACGATTAAAAAGGCCACTAGAGGCATCGTCTTGAATATTCTTTAAAACATTCAACACTTTTATAACTTCAGCAGGATTATTGACTTCCCAATCCTTTTGCGGGGCAACAGCGATACGTGCTCCGTTAGCTCCACCTCGCATATCTGCGTCACGATAACTTGCAGCAGATGCCCATGCCACGCGAACTAATTCTGCAGCAGACAGTCCTGAATCAAGGATCTTAGCTTTAAGCCTATTCACAGTCTCAGCATCAATATTTGATTGCGTGTCTGGTGATATCGGATCTTGCCAAATCTGTATATCTTTGGGCACATCGTTTCCGAGGAAATTACGCGGTGGTCCCATATCTCTGTGAGTGAGCTTGTACCAAGCTTTTGCAAAAGCTAAGCGATACTCTTCTGGATCGGCCAAAAAGCGCTCAGCAATTTTTTTGTAGTCTGGGTCAAACTTCAACGCCAAATCTGCAGTGGTCATAACAGGTGCATTAAACTTACCTTTAATGTGCGCATCAGGTACCACGTTTTGCATCGATTCATCAGTAGGTATCCACTGAATGGCACCTGCAGGGCTGCGAGTTTGCTTCCATTCAAAGTTCAATAAGTTACTCAAATACAACGATGTCCACCGTGTGGGAGCTTGACTCCATGCACCTTCTAGCCCACTGGTAGTGGTATCTTCAGAGTGACCCTTGCCACATTTATTTATCCAACCTAGGCCTTGAACTTCAATAGCTGCTGCGGCAGGCTCTGGCCCTAAACAGTCGGCAGGCTTGCGTGCACCGTGCATTTTTCCAAAGGTATGACCACCCGCAATAAGCGCCAAAGTTTCTTCATCATTCATCGCCATACGTGCAAATGCCAAACGGATATTTTTGGCGGAGCCTATGGGATCAGGTTTGCCTTTTGGGCCTTCTGGGTTTACATAAATCAGTCCCATGTGTGTGGCACCCAGTGGCCGTTGTAATTTACCGTCTGTGTCTTCACGATCACTGGCCAACATTTCTATCTCTGGGCCCCAATAGACCAAATCAGGCTCCCAGTCATCGGCTCGGCCACCAGCAAAACCATAGGTTTTAAACCCCATATTATCTAAGGCGACATTTCCGGCCAGTACTATTAAATCTGACCATGAAAGCGCCTCACCGTATTTTTGCTTGACTGGCCATAAAAGACGTCTTGCTTTGTCTAGGTTACCGTTATCAGGCCAGCTATTCAGTGGTTCAAATCTTTGCTGGCCTCCTCCTGCCCCCCCACGACCATCTATGGTGCGATACGTACCTGCACTATGCCAGGTCATACGAATAAAAAATGGCCCATAGTTACCAAAATCAGAAGGCCACCAGTCTTGTGACGTGGTGAGTAATGCATCGATATCTTTTTTTGCCGCATCTAAATCCAGTTTGCTAAATGCCTTAGCATAATCAAACTCAGCACCATAAGGATTAGATTTAGCATCGTGATCTCTAAGAGCAGATAAATCTAGTTGATCTGGCCACCAAAATTGATTGGTTTTTGGTTGACTTACTTGCGTATTACTCGTTCCCATAGCTCCTTTGGGTTTGCTCATTTCAGCAGTGTCAGCAACGGCACTGCCTGTCATCAAGACAATACTGACAAGACCAGCTATGGTTGATTTTACAAAGACGTATTGTTTTTTCATTTTTTTATTACTCCATACTAGACCGAAATGACTCGTCTGTTGATAGACGACTCAGTAAATCCCTCTAACGGCTAAAAATACTCACTAATATAGACGATCGGGATCCTTCATAACTTACCCTCCCCCAACAATACTCATTGGGCATTAAGCCAGAGAATTAAAGTTCTTTCATAGTTTAGTTAACAAAGTGTAAAAAGATATGTAAACAAACGATTCACTTAATCGAACAAACAAAATAGAAGACCTAAGTGAAGCTTTACATTTTAAGATGAACGCTGATTTACACATATCATGATCAAAATGAAAGACAGATGGACGCAGTGAGTTCAATCACTCAACTGCCACGACTAACCTTATCTTTAACGGCAAGCTTATCGTAATAATCGACGGTCAGATTGTTATATGTTTGTCGATGTTTGTCGATGTTTGTCATTTAGCGTGAGTCAATAGGCATATAATAAATTCGTAGTGTCTCAGTTTGAAATAGCCACAATAAAGCTGGGAACTTGCCAAAAATGCTAGGGGAAACTTATTTTTTTAGGAAATGTAAACTTATTAACAGTTTCTTAAGAGCAAATGAGAATGATGTCATAAAAGATAGGATAAAAGTTAGTATAGATCAGTGTAATCATGGCAAACGAACAGGCACGAAGTGCATTGACTATACCGAACATACATACATTCACATCAACGATGCTGAGTATTGTTATCTTGAAGCTGGCGAAGGGCCAATGGATATATTAATTCATGGCTGCCCAGACAATGCTTATTCGTGGGAGCATCAAATTCGTTTTCTCTTACATGCTGGCTGTAGAGTGGTCGCCCCTTTTACAAGGGGATACACCCCGATTAAGGCAAAATCAAATAGCTATTTTGATGGTGCGACGCTAGCGACAGACATTATCGGTTTGGTTAACGGACTCAATCAAGGTAAACCGGTATTTTTAGTTGGGCAAGATGGGGGCGCAGCCAACAGTTATGGGGTATTAGCTGCATTTCCAGATAAAGTGTCACGTGCAATGATTATGGCAGTGCCACATCCAGTGGAAATCAATAGAACGCTGAAACGTTCTTCTCGTCATTGTATTCGCTCTTTTCATTGGTTTCTATTTCAACTCCCGTGGTTACCAGAACGTCTTATTCGTTGGTCAAAATGGCGATTTTTATCTTGCCTATGGCGACTTTGGTCACCGAATTTCAACGATGAGGAGCATGTGGAACAGGTTATTGGTCCAATGCTACAAAACCAAGGTATTGAGGATACGCTTTCATATTATAGAGCAGCGATCCAACCAAAATATCGTGACCCTCGCTATGTACACATCTTTGCGCGCCTTAACGACAAAATCAAAGTACCGACACGCGTGCTATGTGGTCAACAAGATATGAGAAAAGAAATGTTGCCAAGAGCAGCTGATTTGTTTGAAGCTAGTGCAGATTATCAATGGAATTGCATTGATAATGCGGGCCACTTCCTGCACCGAGAACAGCCAGATGTCGTTAATGATGAAATCCTAAAGTGGATTAATGGCTAAATGAATATCACTGGGTTGTATTGTCTGCATATGCTTTACGGGTTCTGAGTCAGTCAACTCAGGTGCAAATTCAAGTACGATGACTTAAGACTTTTTAAAAGCTTCATATGTTGGGCTTTAACAGCAAATTACAGAATAATTTTGTTGTGGTTTTGAAATAAACCTTTCACATCAATACGCTCAGCTGTGCTCGCGGCAAAATGGCACATTTCTAGTGGATGCGCCTAATACCATTGCGTATTCACCTGAATGATAGTGAGTGAAATAGATCCCAGTGAGTCGAAGTGTTCAACTCACTGGATATTTTCAAACCTATATACATCTTATAATTTTGGATCAACGCCAGTCATTTCAATAGACACATCCCATAATTTTTTTGCGACAACTAGGTCGTGACCGCGCCGATTCGACTTGACTTTAATCGCCGGGCCCGCAATCTCTCCTCGCTGAGACGGTCCATAGTATTCGCCACCTTTTACACCCTCCATAGTGGCGGCACATAGGGTTGGCCAAGCACCTTGTTCGGCCGAATTAAAAAACAGTTTTAAAACAGGCATCATTAACATAAAAGGTTTCGGGATGTACCGAGGCAATTCTGTATCGGCAATACCCGGGTGCGCCACAACGGAAAGAGTGTCACCACCTATGGCGTTTAAACGGCGTTGAAGTTCGTAGCCAAAATACACATTTGCCATTTTACTTTGAGCATAACGCGCCCAAGCACTATAAGACTTGTTGGCATTAATATCGTCAAAGTTAATTTTCCCTCTTCTATGGGCAATACTAGCAGTACTCACAATTCTGGCATTGGCTGTGGCACGGATTTTATCGAGTAATAATGACGTTAACGCAAATGGCCCTAAATGATTAATACCAAATTGTGATTCAAAACCATCTTGTGTGTATGCAAGTGGTGGCACCATAATGCCTGCGTTGTTGATCAATACATCCAAGCGGGGTTCTTGATTAATTTGCTGTGCCGCTTTTTGAATGGATACCAAACTCCCTAAATCCAATTCGACAATAACCACGTCTGCTTCAGGGTACGAAGCAAGTATCCTATCTTTGGCCACTTGCGCCTTCAACTGAGAACGACACCCGAGTAATACTCTTGCACCTTTGCCCGCTAAGGCTTTTGCTGTTTCAAACCCTAAACCTGTATTTGCACCCGTCACAACCATTGTTTTTCCTGTTTGATCCGGCACGTGCGCTGCTGTAAAACCTTTCATATTTTTCTCTTTAAACAGTGTTAAGTGGATGAGAGGCATATCACTGTTGGTGAATTTATCACTCTGATTATGCTGTGACTATTTTATAGCCCACGCGAGGAAAGTGTACATACGCCTCCCCCGCCTTTTCATCAATGCGTTTGATCGCAATTTCATCCCTCTTAGACACGATTAATTCGCCGTTTACAGGTGTAATACCATAGTCAATGGGAATGATTTCGACGCGCTGACCAAAGGTAAAGCCATTTACCACTAAAAAATCATCATTAGAAAACAGTATCTTCTGTGCCGAGCCCGCAATCTCAATAGCGGTTGTTGCATCGATACTGGTTTGTGTGCCGTGCCCAATAGCTTTTATAATTTCAAACCACTGATGCAGTTTTGGATAACCTTTCAATAACGGACTCACGCCAGCGTTATTATTAATAAACCACAGGCAGTGATAAATTGAAAAATCTGCAATGCTGATCTGATCGCCACAGATATAAGGGCCCCCAATGCTAAGTTGTTGCTCCATCTGTTGCAGGTAAATGGGTATAAGCTGCAACGCGGTATGTGCATCCATAGATAAACCATTGCCACCATCGCGCATTTTCGCTCGATCGTTCATAAAGGCTTCGATAAATTTTTCAGGCACCTGCTGACGAAACGCTTCAAAACCTGCAGGAGAAAAAGTCAGCGCCACAGCAACACTAAACAAATGTTGGTCAGCCCATTGAGCTAAAGTATTGACGGTGAGTGATAACCCTAGGGGGAAAATACTCTGTGCAGAGAATTGTTCATCAATCACCCTAGCTATTAAACGTGTGTCACAATAGATGTGATTGTCACGCTGCAATACAGGGGTTTTACGATAACCACCGGTCAGTGCCACAAGCTCTGGTTTAGGCATAATTACTGGAATGTTAACTACTTTATAGTGTGCGTTTTTATGCCCTAACAAGGTGCGGATTTTTTCCGAAAAGGGAGAGGCGTCATAGTGGTGCAAAATAAAATCATTCATCGACAGTATCCTTTGTGAGTGTTCTGAGCCATGACACTAAGCTAAATCTGTAAGTGACTATAGCTTGAGTATGCAGTGAAAACTCATTCAAACATTGAATATTCGATTATTGATACTGGCAATAGTGAGGATGAACAAAACATTTATGAGCGTGTCTTTTACACATCGTAAGATTTAACTCTCTAACTAGCCATGAATAAAGCAGACATACCACTAATTTAAGGAGCAGAAGTGGCCGATGGCATATCCACAGTGAGATTGCGCAGCCAGTATTTTGCTTTCAAGCGATACACAAACAAGACTGATTTAACCACCTCTTCTGAATAGGTAATCAACACCACCCAATAAATAGGTAAGGCAAAATAAAATGCTGCGGCAAAGGTTAACGGAATGCCTATTACCCACATGCCAGAAAAATCGATAAGCAAACAGTGTTTGTTGTCTCCCCCAGCTCTCAAAATGCCCATTGAAGCTGTCATGTTAAACACTTTGATACAGGTGCCAAACGTAATAAGCATAAAGATATCATGAGCGACAGCTAGGGTATCCTGATCCAGATTGTCATAGGGCATGAAAACTAAAAATTCTAGGCTCCACATCACCAGACCTAAGAAAAAGGTAACAATAGGTGCGCTGATGGCAAAACCTCTGGCGACAGACCAAGCAGAACTAAATGCGTTTTGTCCTAGTCGTTGGCCCACCATAATCGAACAGGCGGAAGCAAAACCAAAAAAGAAGGCAACAAGCAAACCTTCCAAGGGTGCCATAAGACTCATTACAGCCAGTTCTTGTGTACCGATACGACCGTAGATAAGCTGATAGAAAAAGGTACCCAATGACCAAACACCAAAGCTCAACATCATCGGCCACACTAGTTTAATTAAATGGATCCACTGTGCTTTATCATAAAACTCGTTGCCGATAGGGCGCGTAGGAAAAACAACATGTTTTCTTTTATACAGCCAAAATACAATCAGTGATGCATGAATAGCTCTGGCAAAAAAGGTTGCCCAAGCAGCACCTGCCACACCCAGCGCATCAATACCTAACCCACCATTAATTAGCCAGAAGTTCAAAGCAATATTGATAACAATCGCAATCATTCCAAGCATCATAGAAAACTTTACTTGGCCGAGTCCACGCAAGGCATTCTCAAAAACCATGACCACTAAAACAAACGCTAAACTGGGCATAGTGACCCACAGATAGGCTTTGCCCGTGTTGATGATGACTTGATCAGTGGTTCCCAGCCCAACAATAAGATCACCAAAAGCAAAGGTCAGCAATACCACAGGCAATAAAACCCCAGCGCCAATAGCAAGAGTTTTTATCATGACAGGACTAATACAACCTTTTTTATCTGCCCCAAAATACTGCGCAGACAACACACCCACGCCTGTGGCTAAACCAGACAAAATAATCAGCACCACAAACTGGATCCGGTTACCTAATCCAACAGAAGCAATCGCTGTGTCACCAAGATGCCCCACCATCATAATGTCACTCATTCCCAGCATGGTCACCAAGACACTTTGCAACGAAATGGGCCAGGCAAGTTTAAGGCTTTGCCGCAGTGTTGATGAAGGGGTATTTAACATATTGATAGAAATATAGTCTAAGGCAGATGAGCGATATTTTATAAGAGTGCGAGCAAATAAACATCATTACGAATATCATGTATCATGTCTAAAACTATCATCTGAATAAAAATATGTGGCGTGAAATCCTTAATATAGACCCTAGTTGCAAAGAATATTTCCTTAACTTTAAATCACTTCCTGGTAACGGCAAAGCCTTTATTGCCTATGCAGGTTTATCATATTTAAGAAAGGCCTATCAGATAGGCAAAAGCGGTAAAGGTGAGTATTTCCATGGTAAGAAAAATGACTCAGTTCATGTCCATTACTTAATATCAACCCAGTCAGGTGCAGGCAAACTTACTCTAGAAACAGGCTGCCAATCCATTGCCGCAAACACTATAATGCTGATCCCAGCAGGGACCCCTTTTCTATATGAGCTCGACGCTGATCATTGGGACATGTGCTGGTTATTGTTACATGACTGCCCAGAGTATCAGTTTATTCACCAACTCAAGGCAGGCGTGTGGCAAAGTGATGACACATCCTTGCTGTATCAAACCATGTCACTGATTAGGGATTTTGAGCACAGCGATGGTCGTTTCCAGTCTGACATTCAACTAAGACTCATCGAAGTGTTGCTTTATCAGATTGAACAGACGCTAAAAAAAACACCGACACAAAATGCGCAGCAGCAGCGTTTTCATACTCTGATACGTAATGTGAACAAACAGTTGCAATTGCCATGGACCGTCAGCGCGCTGGCTAATGAACTCCACATATCAGAGCCACAATTTTATCGGTTATGTAAAAAAGAAACAGGCAAGACCCCAATGAAATTATTGACCCAGGCGCGAATGGATTATGCATGCTACCTGCTGCGTTATACGCATTACAGCCTAGAACAAATAGCTGATACTGTAGGGTATGCCGACAGTGCCAGCTTTGCCCACCGCTTTAAACAACTCTTCCAACTTAGTCCTGGAAGATGGCGCAATCATGAATAGGTGATTTGAAATCGATTGCTGGAGGTTTATGAACTTGCCCCCTCACATTCATATTTACAAGGTTTCTAACTTAGCTACCATTTGGCTAAATTCCACAAGTTCCAACTCTATGTATTCACCGCCATCACGCCATTCCACGCCTATAAGCACATTATCTTCGGCTAAGTCTTCTACCCAAAACTCCAACCAGTCAGCTAACGTAATAGCCATAGGTACATAATCTTGCCATTCGTCAACACAGTGACTTTTTGCTAATTCCATACTTGACCATACTGGCATCACATCTGCATTTTCAAAATTAATTGAATCCAGGACCACCCACCCCTCGCTGGCTTGATCTTGTAGCGCCCATAATGTTTGAGTGACTTGTACTTGAGCCATAAAATCGGCAGGAGGTGGGTTGGTATCTGTCATGGTCAGTTTTATCTTGTCTATGTGTGTGGTCAATCATACGGATTTAGTCCAGCACGAACAACGCTAAACTTAGGTTTGTGCTTAAACAAGGTTAGCATTTGATTGGGATCGAGGAAGTGAACGTTATTGAAAATAAATCTATGTATTAACCCCTGTTTTACCTTTATTTAATAACATGGCAAATAACGTCTCATTTATACAGAAATCATTTACGCATGATGCCTTATCTCATAACAGCATTGTTGGGTTTGAATACTCTTCGAATCACCTTCTAATGCACTTGTTTTTTTAGAATTGACTGGTTCAGCTGATGCAGACTTTAGAACAAGAAACCCTATCCTTTTTTCCTAATAAAAGCGACGCTACACCCAACCATTTTGCCTGAATGCCATTAACGTTTGAGTGAATATATTCATCTCATCAGGCGTACCCAAGGATATACGATTCCAGCGATCATCCAGAGTCATTTTTCTGCCTACACGCACACCATTACGCTGCATATGGTCGGTATAATCAGCCAATGGGGCGCCTATTCTGTGCAATACAAAATTAGTATCACTTGGAATATAATCCAGCTCCAATTCATTTAATGTATTGACTAATATCGTTTTAGATAATTGATTGTATTCAATACTCTTTTTATAAAACGCTTTGTCATCCAGTGCTGCTGAAGCGGCAGCGATACCCGCTGCACTTAAGTTAAATCCTGCAGCAAAGGGTGTTATTTTATTCGCTGTTTTTATGGTAGTGATACCGTAACCCATTCGCATGCCAGCCATACCATGCACTTTAGAAAACGTTCGGCTGACTATCACATTATCTTTACCTTGGTTAATTAAATCTAATCCACTTTTATAATTGGGATTTGCTTGAGCGTAGTCAAAATAGGCTTCGTCGAGCAAAAATAAATGTGTATCAGGCGCATTATTTATCCAGTCGAACATGCTCGTGAAATCAACAATGTTTCCGGAGGGATTGTTAGGGTTACAGATATTGATCAACACTGGGCCAGTTTGTGCCATGGCCTGTTTTTTCATGGCAGTGATATTCATCTCGAAATCTTGACCAACAGGGACCTGAATAACATTCATATTTTCTGCTTCGCAATATCCTCTGAGCGCACCAAATGTAGGCGAAGGCTCAATCATAGTGGCGTGCTGCCTGGCCGCATAGGTAGCAATGGCCTGTAATACTTCAGTTGAGCCGTTGCCAAAAATCAATTGTTCTGACCTAACTTGATGATGGTCTGCCAGTTTACTTTTCAATTCATCAACAGAGGCACCTGGGTAACGATTACCATAACGATCAATGGCAATCTTTGCCGCAGACAAGGCATTGGGCGACATCCCAAGAGAGTTCTCATTATAATGCAACAAAAGGGGTTGAGCGTTTTGGCGAAAGGGTAAAACAGAAGTGTTGTGAGCAAATGCAAATGACGTATTGGCCGCCAGTCCTAACCAAGCAGCGCCTAAACCCAATTGTTGTATAAATTGCCTACGAGAAGATTGCATACCCAAAGTCTTCATTGTTTGTACCCCTTTATTTTATTGCAGTAACCTTAAAGGTGTTTGCGCAAAAAAGAAACGACACAAATGATCAAACCTGCGTTTATTGATCCACTGATGATGAGATATGGTGACTAACAAGGGATGCGTCAGCCAAAGTGCTGGATGTCTGTAGATAACAAATGTTTTTCTAGTAACATAAAGCGCCTGCATCAGCACTTGGGGGGAAGAGGCCCGCTTCATTGAAATTCAACACCCCATCGCATATTAACGGCCTTAGCTAGAGTTATTTGTTCAGACTAAAATAACATTCCCATAGATATACATCTGCATTATGCCCATTCAAAAAACAGCTATCCTCTGATCATTCCCTTAGGAATGAAGGTGATATTAAAGATGACTTTTCTAAGGGATGCTGGCTTATTTGGAGAGGTGATAAAGATTGACTATGCTGTTGGGGCGATGATAATTAGCCCCCCACTTATGACACAGCCAGCTATGGGCGGAGCGTTAGGAAATATTGGCACTAGATAATTTGGCTGCTTGAATGCCCAAACCTTCACATACAGAATTAAATGCATCACCTTCCATAAGGGGCAAGCCGGGTAACATGTCTAACAGCTCTTTTTTGACGATAGGCGACAAACTCATACCGCCAGTAACAAATAACATCTCTGGTGGCTCTGAGCTATTTTCTAAACATTCGGTCACTAAACTCTTCACCCTCGCTAACCAAGATTGCATGGAGCGCTTAAGTTCCACGACGTTCAGCTTTACGTCGTAGCCTTCCTCGATATAATGTAATGGTAAGATAATTTCTTCTTTTGAAGACAGTAATTCTTTGGCTAAGCGTGATGAGTTCACTAACCTAGCTGAGAGCTTTTCTTCTTGTACTTCTAATAACCGCTCTAACAATTTAGGCTCTTTAACCAAGGATTTTGTGTTAGCAATATCCAACCAGTACTCTTCTGAGAAAAATCGATTGAGTTTTGGAATATCGTCTACCGCACACATATCAGAAAAATAAGCAGGTGGCACCGGCAAACCGTTATACATCAATAAACCTTGTCCCATCGTTGGGGCAATGGATTTTATGATCAGATTTTTATCGCATTCCATGCCACCCAAGCGCGTTCCGGTTACCGACATAACATCTTGTTGCCGATCGACATTTGCTAATTTTTCTGGTGACAACTTAATGCAGCAAATATCCGTAGTTCCACCACCAATATCCACCACCAGCACGTTAGTGTGTTTATCAAGAGTACGTTCAATCTTGTATGCTGCGGCTATGGGCTCTTCAAGGAAGTCGACTTGTGTAAAACCTGCCATATTTGCCGCTTGGGTCATAATATCGATAGCTTGGTTGTTACCATCTAGCCCTCGCGTACCATGAAAGCGCACAGGGCGACCAATAACAGCAGTATCGACAGACTGCCCTAATTGTTGCTCAGCACTTAAACGGAAAAATTCTAATTGTCTGGCTATCAAACCGACAAATGCCTGATATTGTCCTGCCACTAAGCTGGCACCTAAAAAGTTTTTAGGCGAATAGATTAGCCGACCCTTTTCAGGCGTTTTCAAATAACGTTTAAATCCTTCTTCACCAAAGGCAAACTCACCTGTTTCAACTAACTGTTGCAGGGGCAAGTCTTGCACCGTCATGTTTTCCAACAAAAGTTCGATAGCACGCTCTTGTAAAGCAGGCACATCATGTAATTCAGCGCGCAGCTCATCTATTCTTTCGCTGTGAATACGTTGCTCTCTTGGTTCTGAAGCCTCGTAATATCCGTCTTTGGCTTTATCAATTTTATCAGAAATAGCACGCTTTATTTGCGCGATTTTCGCTTCAATCATGGGGATAGGAGGTGTAGGCAACTCGTCTTTATAATAGATAAAAACCGAAGACCGAATTTTGTTTGCTGCTTCTAGACTAGGATCGAGTTTAACAAAATGATGCTGCTGACCATCAAAATACACCACTTCGGAATTCGAAGTCCCATAATCTATACCTATTGCTGCCATATCCGCCATTCGTCACCTAAAAATTAGGCCGAGGATTGTAAAGTAAAAGGTCATCCAGTTCATTATTTGTTTTGATTGAAATACACACGCACAATGACTGATTGAATCAAATGCGTCTCTGCCTCTGATTTATCATGTTTATAGACTCTGAAAATCGCACAATTTTGGATAAATAAGCAGTCATGGGGTGCTTTTCAAAATACAAAGTTGCTTTCAACCTAGGGTGTTACCCATACCACCAAGATGCAGCTCCGCGTAGCAGTTGATAATTCTATGCTTAGCTCATTAATATTTACTTGTGTATCTTCCGCAGAGGTGACATGGATATAACAATAAGAATGATTATGAAACGATAACAGGTGTACTGAATAATCAATTAGTAGTTTTGTTTAACAACATCAATAAATTGTTGGATATCATCAGTGTCATTATAAATATGTGCAGAAACTCGCATGCCTAAATGGCGAGCATCAACGCTTATATTGGTATGACTTAGTGCTTGCATAATAACCGTTTGTTTATTTTTAAAATCTAAAATCACGGTACCACTGCGTGTTTCAGCATGTAACGGTGACATTATTTCAGTCTCAAATTCATCTACAAGTAAATCGATCATCCCTTGGTTGTGTTTTCTAACTTGGTGAATACCTAACATGACAAAGTAGTGAATTGAATGACAGGCTAGGGCGAAGGGTGCAATAGATGGTGTCCCCCCCCAAAATTTCATGGCAGATTGATTATAGTTAAAGTGGTGAATATCAAATTCAAATGGGTTTTCATGAGAAAACCATCCCACATCTTTTGGTTGGCAATGCTCGATTATATCTGGGTTGACCCATAAATAAGCAGCGCCTGGTCCACCGCATAACCATTTTACACTTGAGCCAATCATGAAATCAGGCCTAACATCTTGCAAATTTATTGGGATCACACCAGCAGATTGTGCAATGTCTAACACTGAAATGATGCCTTGCTCCTTAGCCCATGATGTTATCTCGCGAACGGGAGCCAATTGGCCAGTATTGGAGTAAGCACTCGATACAAATACTAGATCAATATCTGTCGTTAAGTGTTGCTGCCAAATATTGGCATCAGTGATGTCTAAATGTTTGTTGATGAAACGGATTTCAGTACTTTTAGGTAAGGATTTTTGCAGCGCAAAACCCATGCTAGGAAAATCAGTTTCGCTCATTAAAATAACCACATTCTGTTTATTTAATGAAGCAAGGGACATGACTACTTTTGTAAGGCTGCTCGATAAATTAACCTGCGGACAAAACTCTTCAGCCGGTGCATTAAATAATGAACTCAATGCTAATTGAAAATCATTGATCACCTCTAACCAATGCGCCCAAGGTTCTTTTCCAGAGTTTTGCCATGGAGAGAAAAAACTATCTTTGAAGGCTTTCTCAGTGGTTTTTAATGGTCGCCCTACCGAATGATTTAATAGGTAGTTACTATCAGCTAACAAAAAATCTTTTTTGTACTGGCTCATGTTCATCCCTCAGCAAGACTACTTTTTAAAGCTTCTATATCAGCATAACGAGTTCGAATATCATCACGTTGGTGGGCAGCACGTCTATCTCGTAACTTTTGCAACGTGCCTAATAATTCATGCAACGGTGGACCACTGGCGGTAAGTTTCTGCATATGCTGTTGTGCAATACCAGCTGATGGTTTTGTGATGTATCGCTCAACCAATTGATTATGGTGCTGTATTGCCGTAGTGCCATGAAGTTTACATACGTCTAAAAACAACCCCAAGTTTTGTTGATACCACTGTTGTGGGTGACCATGATGAACACCCAAAGAGTGCGCCTCTAAAAAGTCCTCCATTAAGCTGGTGCTGCGCATACATTCACGAAGAATTAATTGATCTTCGGGCATCATGTACAAAAATTTGTCAACTAACATTTGTGAATACGAAGGTTCATTGGCAAAACACAATCCAAGCTGCAGATCGATAACATTAATACCGGCAAAATCCCCAGCATTCGCCCCACGATAGACTTCTTTGCCTACTCGATATGGCTTGTAATAAGGTCGTACACAATTAAAAAATCGACCGGTATCAAGTTTTTGAAATAATGATTTGTTGGACTCAATAACGTCCTTCAAGCCCTGCTTAGCCAGCTGTAACAAGTCAGCAGTCATTGGATGGGAAATACCCAGAGGTTGGATTTTAATCAATGCATCCGCGGCGCGCTTATAGGCCAGAATAGCTTTAGTGTTGTAATCGATGAATACCTTTTCATCATCTAAATGCGTAAACCGCTTGTAACGTCCGTTAAGGGCTTTGTTATGTGTGGTTAAATGGGCAGTGGCAAATCGTGGTGTCACACCAATTGACGCACCAATATGCATCGCTAGGGCGGACGCTTCTATCAAAGGAGACGATTGTTCTCTAGAAGGTTCAGTGATTTCATGGCGTCTACATGCCCCCATATACAGGCCAACATTTCCCAATAAATCAAAGGCATTATCAAACCCATTGTCCGTATTGCCTTCATTCAGCAATGGCAGTATTAAACGACGCCCCTCGCTTTCAAGTTGTTGTTTTAGCTTGTCACCTACATTAACCACGTTGGCCTTATCTTCTTGTTGCCAATAAAGCTGCTCTAACTCTGTGTTTAAATCACAAAAGTCGCTTCTAATCCATCGGTCAAATGCTTGGGAATGTGCGGTCACGTTTTTATCCTGAATTGAGAATAAACTTATTGATGTATCAAGGTTCTAGACTAGCAGGATCATAAAGCAGTAATTCGCTAAAACTCGATGATAAAAATCAGCTTAATAGTGAATTTCAATTAAAAATGCTAATATATTAAAAAATTTCACCCATTAAATGTAGATATATAGTGATTTTAGATAAAAAAGACAGGTTAATTGTTGAAATATTGCAACGCAATGGCCGCATATCTATGTCCGATTTGGCTCAAGAAGTGAACTTGTCTGATACACCCTGTTTGAGACGAGTAAAAAAATTGGAACAAGCGGGTGTGATAGAAGGTTATCAAGCAACGCTTAACCGACAAGCATTTAACTTGAACGTCTTGGTTTATGCCTTTGTAAGATTAAGTGCTAACTCAGATAAATTAGCAACACAATTTGAACAGACGGTTGCAAGCTTAGATCAGGTGTTAGAGTGCTCTGTGGTAACAGGCGCATATGATTATTTACTGAAAATTATTGCCGAAGACTTAGAAGACTATGAAGGTTTTGTTAAAAAATCTTTAGGGAGAATAGATGACATTGCTACTATTGAGTCTACTGTGGTGCTCAAACAAACATTTTCTAGGAATGTATTACCTATCAAAATGAATTAAATGTATCGATTTTTCGTGGGAAGTATTGGCAATATTTTCAAAGGGTGTGCCGGTAAGCTTGAAAAAGTTATCGACTTAAAATGTTGTTTCATTGGTTTCTTCAAATACAACAATGTAATACCCTTTTAACAGAGCACTATTAATATTTGTGTAAACTTTACATCGCATAACGCTATTATGCTTTGTTACAATATTAACGGTCATTTGTTGTTGATGACTCAGTAAGTAACTCCTAGTCTGCCAACAAATGTATGTATATAAAAACGATATAGGCAGATGTAAAACACATCAAATCCCGCTCAGAATTTGACCTGTTGTTGCACTGACAATTGCTTACAACGATCCTCTATACCTTGATCTGAAACGTTAAGTGTTACAAAATAATGTAAGCGAAAAAACCTAACCAGCTTAACGTCAGTAAAACCCATGGCAAAGGTTTTATAGAATTATTAGATGCCTCTTTCACCGTTTCGGTAGATGCATTATCTCGCTGTTTTATTTTTTGTTTACGCTGTTTATCTATTTCACGTAACTTTCTACCCTGCTGTTTTTTATATTCAGCAATGCCCTTCTCAATACCTTGGGCAATCAACTTAGTTTGTTCTTTAGTTTGCCCCATTTTTTGGGTGCTTTTGGCCATTTTTATCGCTTGCACTGCAACTTCAGGTGATACTTTATGTTTCATTTTTGAATTTAATATATTAAGACTTGTGACCAATATTAGCAGTTTATGAGTGTATTGAAGACAAGTACTTTTCACTGTTTATCATCTTAATAGCCTTAATTATTTGTTCAGGCAAAAAATCAGAGTAACTTAATTCTAATTTTTTGGTTCATGGGGTTTTATTCAGGCGCTGTCCCATAAACTACCAGCAGTATAAGCAGTAAACCCACCAGCGTAACCATTATTGTAGTGTCAAGAATGTCCATTGTGTGGTCATTTTCTAATAGTGACGCTAATGTATGTAAAGTAGGGAAAAGGAATATTAACAATAAAATATTGGGTAGCGAAAACAAAATAGGTAACTCAGGATGAGTTGGGTTAACAAATGCTTGGTAATAAGCGATGGCAAGAAAGGTAAAAGGTACAATCAGAAACATCAACTGTGCAATGCCACCAAAGGCATTTGCTAGGGCTATTCCGTATTCTTTTTTACGATGGGATGTCCATAATATTACATATTCACTCATGCCCGCAAAACCGGCAAGGATCATTGCCGCTACAATCCCGCTCAATCCCATATCTTGTATGGATAATGACGCAAAATCTGCAATACTTTCGCCTCCCAAAAATGCACTTAACACACCTATCGCTAGCAATAACATGATTTGGCCAAGACTGCTTCGCTCAACATTTTTGAAAGCCAGTTGCTGACGTTCAATCATTTCGTCTTCGGTTAACTTTAGTGTGGCCTGGACGTCATCTTCCTCTTTTCCAAGGTCTCTGAGCAACTTGTAGAGATACGCCACAAAAATAGCCAGCAGTAAAAATGTAATACCTCCCAAATCAATAGCGTCAAAAGCTTTTTTGGGGTGCCCGTTCGAAGATAAAATCAACATAACAATGCCTATAACCATCCCCAATGCCCCACCAGCAATCAACACTTGCGTACCAGCATCTGTAATGGGTTTAGGCATAAGGTATTTGCCCTTGTAGTCTTTTGGCAGGAAATAAGAATAAATACTAAATACCAAAGCATTGTTGTAGATAGTGATCATAGCAACAATGAAGGCCGTCAAAGGACTCACGGGTACCAGAAACCCAATAACCACCAGTTCAGGCAAAGTAGACAGGATCTCTGACACCGTCCCTGCGACATAGTGTGTCCATCCCATTCGTGCCGCAAAGCGTTCGGTGGCAGTCACTAAAACCTGGCAGGCCACCTGAATAATAATCAGTCCAGTCACAAGTGAAAATATGGCTTCAAGATAGTGAGGGAGACCAATCGGATAGACATCGAGAAGAAATAAGGCTATCCATAACAGATATCCCACAGCCATCCTCACGACCCAAGGTGGGATGTCATACTTGTGCAAATAAGCAGGTCGGCCTAGATGTAAGATGGATAACCTGTCGGGGTCTATGCCTGTTTTACGCAAATATTTGTGTAGTGCTGACGGAGCACCAGGTAAACCAGCGGTAACTTCAGGTCTTACCGATTTTCGACGTTCAGATTGGGAATGGGGGTTAGTGTGTTTCAAGATGACTCACCGTAAATCTAGCCTGAGGAAAGTAACTTAAAAAGGCAATGGTTGCTAACCTCAATAAGTCCTTATTCTATCGGGACTTGACGCGTATCAATAAGTCGCACATTAGACGCTTTATTAACGACAATATTCTCTTATCTTAAAAGGAATTATATTAGGCATGGTATAAACGCGACATAAATATGAATACGTTATTGTTATCTATTGTCTTAACCCTTGGTTTGCAAGCTTGTAAGCCTGGCCCCGAGTCTCCGATAGGCTTCAGTTTGCCCAAGGGAGATGCCGTTGCGGGTGAGAGGGTTTTTATGAAATATCAGTGCCTAGCCTGTCATAATCTTGAGGGATTTGCATACGATATGGTCAACAAAGAATTTGAACCCCCTGTACTATTGGGCGTTACCTCGATTCGGGTTACCACCTATGCTGATTTGGTAACCTCTGTCATTAACCCCTCACATAAGCTTGCCCGCAACTATCAACTTACACTAATCCAACAAGACGGGGTGTCAAAAATGCTGGTCTTTAATGATGTGATGACCGTCACTGAGTTGATCAATTTAGTCACATTTTTACAACCTAAATATAAGGTGCCTCATGACGAATATACCTATTATGGGCCTTATGAAATTGAGTAAATTAGTGAGCAATTAAGATTCACTGGTGACACACACTGCGTTTTTTTTATTGGAAGCCATTAAAACTGAAGCATCCCAAATTCTATCCCAAATACTGCCAAGCTGACTCAAATCAGGCCGATCACTCACCTTCTCGAAAGTGCCAGTAACAATCCCATTATTTGTTTGCTTGCCTACAAAAAAGTTAAAAACATAACTGCACTCTGCACCCATACGCAAATCAGATAACACAATATTCTGTTCATCCTGCTTAACCGAATAAAAACCTTTCGTGAACCATTGAAGTCTCTGCACGCCCCATTCATTTTGAATATTATCGAGTAGATAATCTGACGAATGATAAACATCTAAACTCACATCAGATACTGCATCAAAAATAGATACATAGCCCACATAATACTGTTCATCTGACATGATCAATATCCGCCAGAGCAAGGTGGATAAAGGTGCAGGCGTACTCAAATAATGATTAGCTTTAATCTGCCTATCGTTTAGGGCTATGGCGACTTTGTCGTCTATATAAACTTTTACTGCCAAAGACCAACATAGATAAAAGCTGCTAATTACTATCCCAAGCATATTCATTTTAAAGGCGCGTTTAGGTTTAATGTTAGGTAACAAGACAACAATAAAAGCGATCAATAAAGGCAAGGTATAAATAGGGTCAATAATAAACACATTAGATACAGCAAAGGGATACTCGGTGATAGGCCATAACAATTGTGTACCATAAACCGTGAAACTGTCTAAAATACCATGGGTAGATAAACACAGAAATATCATCCAAAACCAGTGTTTTTTATATTGTGTTGCCCCTTGATGACATATGGTTATGAACCATACAATCAATGGGCTGATCAACAAATGCACCAGTAAAGAATGGCTAAATCCTCGATGATAAGTGAAAGCTTCAACTTCACCTGCATAAGGCAAAAATACATCTAAGTCCGGCAAAGTACCCAGAATCGCGCCATAGATAGCCGCTTTGCGACCCACTTTGCGGCCTAGTACTGCATAACCAACCGCCCCTCCTAATACTGCTTGCGTTAATGAATCCATACTGCCCTTGTATACTTAACTATTCATGATTGGGTACGAGCTAACTCTCAAGTTTAGACCAGTTAAACCATACATTTCCTATATCATCATCCCAAATATATTCCGATGCTAATTTTGCATCATGATGACACTTCAGGTGCATTCTTGCCGAAATACACTCATTAGAATATCTCCTTTAAATATTTTATTTATCAAAATAATGAACTATATGTAATACCTAATGACTTAATATTACTGAAGATTGTATTGGCATGTTAAGTCTCAGCAATTAAGGAGTACAAGGTGAAAAATAAATATTTCATTAGATTTCGTGAATTTCTTAGGCTAACAGGCCATGCATTTAAAATAAATAAATCATCAATAGTGATCATAGATTGCCCCGATATTATTTTCATATTCGAGCAAGACTGTGTGGTAGTAAAACGCCCATTATTACCGCTTCGCAAGATCAGATATTCGCGCCTCAATTATGATCGTTTATTAAATCTGGGGATATCTCCCAATTAAATATACACGGTTACCTTAAATAGACCGGCAGTGAAGTTTTCCTCTATTAGATACATTATCCTGATGCTAATAATTGGGAAAATGAGTACTCTGCAGCAATCACTTATTTTTGTTCTAAAGTGTTAGCTATCGATTTATACATAAAACGCACTAACAAACAGCACCACAACACATCTCTCACACAATGATACAGGTATACATTGTGGGTGACCCATACTGGAACATTTTAGAAAAAAAGGTCTATAAACTAACGAACTAGCTTTAATCAAAATCCAGAAATAAAGTGGTTTACATACTCATTTCTTCGGCTATTTTTAAACATTCTGGGTGGGGTTATGATGTGTCGCCATTTCAGTTTTCACTCTAAATATGGCCCAATACGTTTACATTTTCGACTGGACTCTTTTTGAAATAATCAGTTGCGACTCTTAATATTACGAGGGTTTATTTCATGACAACCCTTAGTAATCATTTAAGAGCCAGCGTATTATTTGTTCTTAATTTGCTTACTATGCTCCCACTCAAAAAGAATCGAGTGTTAGAATACCCCTATAAGACATTAATAGGAAAACTCATGAAATTTATTATTTTAGTTGTTGCTATTGCATTGACGATTTTCTACTTCGCTAGAAACTCAATAAATAAAAAAGAAGCGGTTGAAAATATTGCGATAGGAAAGGATTTTTTAGCAAAAAATAAAACTATTGAAGGTGTGATTGAAACGGCTTCTGGTTTGCAATATCAAGTATTACAAAAGGGTGAAGGAAGTGAGCACCCAAGTGCGAGCACAAAGGTAAAGGTTCATTACCACGGTACGTTATTGGACGGCACTGTATTTGATAGCTCAGTAGAACGGGATGAACCTATCAATTTCCCTTTAAACCAAGTCATAAAGGGGTGGACCGAGGGGGTTCAATTAATGGTTGTTGGTGATAAATTTAAATTTTTTATTCCATCTGAATTAGGATATGGCAATAGAGCCACGGGGAAAATAACCTCAGGCTCTTTACTCATTTTTGAAGTAGCCCTTTTAGACATCCAATAATGAAGTAGATACCTGTCGATACGATGACTGATAGTCTGCTTAGTGCAAGTTAGATGAACAAATTGCGTTATGGCCACTTACAGATAATGATGTACATAACGAAAATACAGTTGCAGTGTCAGGTATCTCACTTGTGTTTCAAATGCATTTAGCCATCACGTATAACATAACTGACAGCTCGATTAATAAAACAGATCTGTTTTGCCTGCTGTTACGCACCCCAGAAAAAAGACTAAGATGGTGACCCAAATAACAAAGCTTAAACACCTTTCTAATCTTCTATCATGTTGTTGAATACCCAGTATTGCCATGGGTAATCAATCGAATAGCATTTTGAGCCCTTTCACTATGAGGTTTGCCGGCTTCAGCTGTTCAGTAAAAGTTCGCAGTCAACTATTCTAGCCGGAATGTTTCCTATTTGTTAAAGTGATATCCACACTAATCACCATGGATAACTTGCAACAATGTCTGAGCTAAATACTTTTAAAGCTTTGCTAGTAGAAGAAACGGATAATAAACAATTTACGTTGAATATAGTCAATCGCTCAGTGAGTGACTTACCAGAAAATGACTTACTCGTTAATGTTCACTATTCATCATTGAATTATAAGGATGCTTTATCTGCAAGCGGCAATAAACGGGTCAGCGCACACTTTCCACATACTCCTGGGATAGATGCTGCAGGCGTTGTTGTGCGCGATAAGTCAGGCACCTTTTCACCCGGAGATGAAGTCGTGATGTTTGGCTATGACTTGGGTATGAATACCCCCGGCGGATTAGGTCAGATGATTTCCATTCCCGCAAACTGGGCAGTTAAACGCCCAGATAATTTAACGTTAAAAGAAGCTATGAGTTACGGAACGGGGGGGTTAACGGCAGCTCTTTGTGTCCAAAAACTAGAAAAAATGGGTGCACGTCCTGAAGATGGACCCGTCGCGGTTACAGGATCGACTGGAGGGGTCGGCAGTATCAGTATCGCCCTGCTTAAGCAGTTAGGTTATAGCGTAGTAGCCTTTTCAGGTAAACCTGAACAAACTGCGCATTTAAAGTCTATTGGTGCCGATGAAGTATTACATCGTGATGTGCTCAATGAAGTAGCCAGTCTGCCAATGGGAAAAGAAAGATGGGCTCATGGAATAGACACCCTAGGCGGTGACTATCTAAGTAACTTATTAAAACAAATTAAATCAGGTGGCGGCGTATCAGCATGTGGACTGGCGTCTTCTGATTCATTTTCCTCTACTGTGTTTCCTTTTATCATAAGAGGTGTGTCGTTACTCGGTGTGGACTCGGTATACATCCCACTTAGTGATAAACAACGTATTTGGCAACGCGTCGCTAGCGATATGAAACTACCCAATTTACAAAATCTATGTGAAGAAATATCCTTAGAACAAACCCCAGAATATCTGAACCGCTTTATTCAAGCTAAGGTTGTGGGGCGTTATTTGGTTAATTTACACAGTTAAAATAGTAAAATATACGGTGCATTAACGAAGAGCATTCATTATTGGGGTCATCAACTATAGCGTTCTGACTCCAATAATCACCATTACCACTTTTGAGTTGTCACTGTGTCAAATTGTTACACTAACCGCTGTTGCTGTTGTAGTTTTAGTTGTAACCGGACACTTCAATAAAGGATTATAATCCTGTTAATTGAGGTGAATATGACTAAACGAACAAATAAACATTATCCCGAAGAATTTAAACAAGAAGCGGTCGCTCTGGTAATAGAGCAAGACTATCCAATCTTACAAGCTGCTGCATCTTTGGGTGTGACAGACAAACTACTTTACAACTGGGTAGCCAAGCATAAAAAAGAGGCACTAGGTGACGTGTTGTCTGGTGATGAACGGGCAGAGTTAATTCAGCTCAGGAAAGATAGTAAACGTCTACAAATGGAGCGTGAAATCCTAAAAAAGGCCAGTGCCTTCTTCGCGAAAGAAATGAAGTAAGATATTCTTTTATAAGTGAGCTTGATGCGAAGTATCCGGTGTCAGTTGCTTGTAAAGTGATGGAAGTGAGTTCGTCAGCATACTACGCATGGCTAAAAAAACCTGGTGAACTCATTAGCGCTCAAATGCTAAGACTGTATCGACGAGCCAAAGCATTATTCAAGGCAAGTCGAAACAGTTTAGGCAGCAGAGAGCTTGCTAAAGCACTACGCAAAGAAGGCTTTGAAATAACGCGGTATCGCGCCATTAAGTTAATGGAACGGCTTAAATTAGTTGTGACTCAGCGAATAGCTTATAAAGTGACAACCAAGCGCAAACACAGTGATGCTGTTGCTGACAACTTGCTAAATATGAATTTCAATCCTGTTGGACCCAATCAAATTTGGGCGGGTGATGTGTCCTATTTAAAGACTGGTGAGGGCTGGTTGTACTTAGCCATTGTCATGGATTTGTATTCACGCCGGATTGTAGGTTGGCATATATCAAAACGCATGACGCGTGATTTGGTCGAGCAAAGCACTGACAAAGGCTCATAATTTACGCAAGCCAGGCAAAGGTTTGGTGTTTCACAGTGACAGAGGCTCTCAGTACACGAGTAAAGGCTTTAGAAACCTACTGTCGCGATTAGGTTGTCGAGCTAGTATGGGTGACGTTGGAGCTTGCTGGGATAATGCTGTTGTAGAACGCTTCTTTGGAAGTTTAAAGTATGATTGGTTGTTTAAAGTACCGCAGCCCACTCGAACACATATGCGAGAAGATGTTGCTAGGTACATGAAATATTATAATGTTGAGCGACTGCATTCAGCCAATTTGGATCAATCGCCAATTGAATTTGAAAACTCCTTTAGGAAAGTGTCCGGTTGGAGTTGACCAGAACAGATAATTGATCTCTAAAGTCAGTCATATTATCATCATCATCATCATCATCATCATTAAAGAGAAGGGCGAGATTTGTATAAAATTGTATGGGAGGTTTTTGATTATGGAAAAAGATACGGAATAAAGAATCTTTTTTTTAAAATTTTAGAACAAATTTTTACTGAGCGAGTTCCCTCCGAACCATCTCCAGAACCCCCTATAAGCAATGTTATTTCTGATGTATTCAAGCAACGATTCCCGAACATAGAACCACTTCCTATATGTAGTTATTCGGATAGTTCAGCACAGATTAATTTGGTTACTGATAGTTTATTAGACGATAGCTTTTATGGAGGAGTTGCCACAGCTATTATTTTTGCAATATTACTTGCTAATAGCCAAGATAAAAAGCTTAGGATAATCACACGACACCAAAATGGCGGTAAAGATAACTTTAAAGCTTTATTAGATCGTGAAAATTTAAGATTAACTCAAAGTGTTGAATTTGTCTTTTGTGATTTAAATGACAACAACAAGTTCATTGATGCTTCTAATGAGGATCTTTTTATTACAACGTCTTGGTGGACAACTGCAAGTGTTAAAAAAAGCGTGCCGCATAATAAAATAATTTATATATTACAAGAAGATGAAAGAATGTTTTATCCTTTAGGTGATGAACATTTACTTTGTAGTGAAACGATTGCTTCACCTGAAATTAATTTATTAATAAACACTAAACTTCTTTATACACATTTAATTAATGACGGATTTGAAAATATCTTAACGAATGGATTATATTTTGAGCCATCTTTTAACAAAAGTTTATATATTAAAAGAGAAAATGACATTCAAAAAACAAAACAACGTTTATTTTTTTATGCCAGGCCGAATCATGCGAGAAATTTGTTCTTTAGAGGGATGGAAGTATTAGATAAAGCGTTACAGTTAGGAATTATTGATTTAGAGTTATGGGAAATATATTTTTTAGGAACGACTTCAGATGAAATACAATTTTCGAATGGTTATATCCCAAAAACACTACCTAATCTAGCTTGGAAAGATTATGTAGAATTCTTAAAAACAATCGATTTAGGATTATCATTAATGTATACCCCTCACCCTAGTTATCCTCCACTTGATTTATCGACCACAGGAAGCGTAGTCGTCACAAATAAATTTAAGAACAAAAATAGCTTAGAAAATTATAGTAAAAATATCTTAGTATCTGATTTAGATGTTCAATCATTAGTTAGCTCATTAGAAAAAGGTATAGCACTTTCATTAAATGAAGAACAAAGACAGCATAATTATATAAATAATAATATTAAGAGTGATTGGAATCATTCTTTTGAGTCTGCCATTAAAAAGTATCAAAGTTAATGTTCTATATTAATACTCTCCCAGCAGAATATATCGAGCCTTGGGCTGTCTCCTTAGAAAATAGATTAAATTCATTATATTCCTCAGACCGAAGAATCGCCTATTTTTATGAGAAACCTGATTGTAGCACCTTTAGATATCGTGTTTATAATATGATTCAAACAATACAAGACATGGATGGAATATCTGCCACCTATTTTTGTTTAGAAGAAATAAATTATTTACATAGTATTTTAGATTCTATTAACGTACTCGTTATTTGTAGAGCTAGGTATACTATTTCTTTAAATAGTTTAATTGCTCGAGCTAAAAACAAAGGGGTGAAAGTCCTTTTTGATCTAGATGACTTAGTGTTTAATACACAAAAAATAGATTTAATTCTACATACTTTAGACCAGGACTTTAATCAAGAAGGTGTCTGGGATCATTGGTTTGCGTATATAGGGAGAATAGGAGCCTTATTGAAATTGTGTGATGGTTGTATTACGACTAATACATATTTAGGTGACCAAGTTAAAGAATATCATGATATTAAAACCATGACGATTCCAAACTTTTTAAACCAAGAACAATTAGCTATTTCCAATAAAATTTTAAAAGAAAAATTAGAAAGTCATTTTCAAAGAACTGATACTATTTATATTGGTTACTTCAGTGGAACACCAACCCACAATAAAGACTTTGCTATAGTAGTAGAATCTTTAATCAAGTTATTAGAACAAGATAAACGTATAAGATTGTTGATAGTTGGGTATTTAGAATTACCAGATTCAATAAAAAAATTTGATGATAGGATAGAAGTTTATCCTTTACACGACTTTGTAAATTTACAGAGATTAATGAGCTTAGTGGAAATAAATATAGTCCCTTTGCAAAATAATAAGTTTACAAATTGTAAATCTGAACTGAAATTTTTTGAGGCATCAATTGTTGGAACTCTAACAATAGCTTCGCCCACATTTACATATAAGTCGGCAATAAATAATGCAAAAAATGGCTTTATATCTAATGATTATGAATGGAGTGAGGTATTAAGCAAAGCAATGGACACATTAGAAAATGGAGAGTATGAACAAATGATTAGAAAAGCTCACTCAGATACATTAAATAAATATGCTTGGTACAATCAAAAGAACTTATTGAAAGAATTAATGGATTTTTGAATTGAAATTTTCATTTTTCGCTTTAAATTACGGCTTACAAATATTTTATTTGGGCATTCAACAAAGAACATTTTTCTAAAAATATGTAAAATATAATAATGAACCCCAATCTTTTTTACTATCATAATCTTTTGCCTGATACGCCTTGGAAAACTGTAGAAGCGATGACAAACTTTGATGACCAAGCTTTAATTGAACGTATCATCAAAGCGTATCAAAGTAGTATTAATGATATCAGCGATCTTGGTGGTCCAATTTGGACGAGCATATCGGAAAAGTCAAAAGATATTCATGAATTACTTTTAGCTGGTGATGTTAATAAAGTGGCAGATGTTCTACGTTACCCTGCTAACTCTAATTTACTTTATGGATTTGAGAATGTTTTTCAAGAGTATGCTCAACAAGCTCGAGAGAATCCTAAGATAGGTGAGCTTCAGGCCCGTTGGGCTCATGATAATCTAGTCCGTGTTGCGGAAACAATTGGAGCAATTCGAACTTACCTACCAGAAGTTGATTTTCAAGAAAAAAATTGGGCACCAGATAATCTATTAGAAAGTATTGAGGAATGTATTGGTTTTAAGTTAAATTTTCCAAATATTATTCCAGAACAAAATGGCATTAAAAGTTGCAGAGGAGTGATCAATCATCGTGCTGTGCAAGCTTTCTATCAGGCATGGAGAATTCACCAGCTTCAATCTTTTGTCAATAAAGACAGGGTATTAGAAATTGGGGCAGGTTTAGGTCGTACAGCATGGTTTGCAAGTCTGTTTGGTATTACAGATTATACAATTATCGACTTACCAATGGCTAATGTTGCACAAGCATATTTTCTCGGTCGTACATTAGGTCCTGAAAAAATATTACTTCATGGTGAGTATGATGATGCAAGCTCTCGAATACGCATTGAAAATACTTCTTGGTTTCACACAGTAAATAATCACTATGACATTGCTCTGAATAATGATTCGATGGTGGAAATAGGCATTGAAGCTGTTGATGAGTATTGGAAACAACTAGTTAATAGAGTTGACATCTTTGTCTCTATGAATCATGAAGCTCAAGAGTTTCGTGTTGCCGACATACCAAGTCGAATTGGAGTCCCATGTAAAAAAATTAGATCTTTTCACCCTATCAGAAAAGGCTATATTGAAGAAATATTTTTCTTAGGAAAGCAGTTTTGATAGCTATTTTAGATATAGGTTTAATCAACACTGTGTATACCATTTTTAGACATGTTTTGTAATATTTTACGAATAAGAAAATAATATTATTATTCTTACAATGCTACAAAAAAGTCGTCATCGACGTGAGGTCAGTGAGTATGAGTAGAGAGAAATATTTAAAATCATTATTTGATACTGATGGTGTTGGCTTAGAAATTGGGCCCAGCCATAATCCATTGCTACCTAAAAAACAAGGTTATAATGTTGAAATTCTGGATCATTTATGTCAAAAGTCGTTAATAAATAAATACCAAAATGCCACTGGTGTTAATTTGTCAAATATTGAAATCGTTGATTATGTTCTGGAAGAAAAGTCATTATATGAAACTATCCAAAAAGATGGATATTATGATTTTATTGTCGCTTCACATGTCATAGAGCATACATACGATATGATTGGTTTTTTGAATGACTGCTCAAAACTAATGAAAAATTCTGGGAAGTTAGTATTGGCCGTACCAGATAAACGATTTTCTTTTGACGTGTTAAGGTCACTTTCTTCCACTGGTGATTTTATTCAAGCAAGTATTGAAAAGAGACAGTGCCATTCCATTGGTAATATTTTTGATGAACTCATGTATAACTCACTTAGAGACGAAGCAATAGGTTGGTTACCTTCAGATCAAGGGGAGTTAACTTTCTTTAATTCTATGGATAAAGCTAAAAATATATTTGATAATTTAATAGAAAATAATAAGTCCATAGATATACACGCTTGGCAATTTACACCATCAAGTTTTCGCTTAATTATAAATGATTTACATCAGAATAATTTTATCCAACTATCAGAACAAAAATTTCATGATGTTCAAGGTGAGTTTTATATGGTTTTGGAAAAAAAAGATTCTAAATTAACCATACCAAGAATCACTTTAGCTAAAAAAATAATAGAAGAGCAATATGAAATTCATGTCAATACTGAAGAGAGCTCTTTATAATA